>NZ_CP095413.1:4964934-5327368 GCF_023016285.1 Muricauda sp. SCSIO 64092 | reverse complement strand
GTACGGCATTGGTCTGTAATCTCGTTGTGGTTTCCGGGAGTTGTTTCCTGTTTTATAGGGCAGGCCACCTGAAGTTCAAGAAATTTTTACCTTTTATACTGACCAGTATTCCTTTGGCATTTATTGGTGCGGTATTTCGCCTGGAGGAACATATCTTTTTTATCTTACTGGGAATTGCATTGATATTGGCTGCACTTTCTTTGATTTTTCAGACATTGAACCTACAATCCAATTACCAACCTTCTAAGTATCCGCTCTGGTTTTCTTATGGGATTGGGGGTGGAGTGGGCCTGTTATCCGGCCTTGTCGGTATTGGAGGGGGCATATTTTTAGCCCCGATCCTGAATTATATGAAATGGGATAAGCCATTGAACATAGCTGCTTTGGCGAGTTTCTTCATTTTGGTGAATTCCATTTCAGGGATTACAGGTTTGGTGACCAGTGGTACTTTTGAGGTATTCTGGCCGGAATTGTTAGGTCTGATATTGGCCGTTTTCATTGGAGGACAGTTAGGGGTCCGTATGACCTTAGTGAAGATTTCCCCAAAGGGCATTCGGATATTGACGGCTGTTCTGGTCTTTTTGGTAGGTGTTCGCGTGCTGATTGGGAACGGACTTCAAATTCATCTTTTTTCATGATTTCATTTGAGGAGGCATATCAAATCGTTTTAAGTAAGACCCATGATTTTGGGAATGTTACCGTTCCCTTGGCAAAAGCCGATGGCCGCATACTGGCCGAAAACGTCTTTGCAGATAGGGATTTTCCGCCTTTTGATCGTGCGACCAAGGACGGTATTGCCATACGGTTTGATCAGGAAATGCCATTGGATACCTTTGCCATAGAAGGTGTTGCCGCTGCTGGCTCCCCCCAAAAGGAACTGCAGTCCGCTTCCGGTTGTTACGAAATCATGACTGGGGCGGTACTCCCCAAAAACACCGATACTGTGGTAATGTATGAGCATTTGGATATACGGGACGGCTCAGCCAAAATTGTCAAGCCTGTTACAAAAGGGCAGAATATCCATTATAGGGGGAGTGACGAAGCCCAAGGTGCCGTGGTCCTCAGTGAGGGTACATTGGTCACAGCTGCCGAAATCGGCGTATTGGCTTCTATAGGAAAAGCGGAACTATTGGTAAAAAAGAATCCCAGGATTACGCTGTTTTCCACAGGAGATGAACTGGTCCCTGTGAACCAGGTACCCAAACCACATCAAATTAGGCAATCCAATTCACATACCCTGCGCGCCGCTCTTTTCGAAAACGGTATTGCCTCGGAAATAATACATATCAAGGATGATAGGGCCAAAATTGAAAAGGCGTTGCTGTCCGCTTTGGAAAACAGTGAGGTCCTGTTGGTAAGTGGCGGTGTCTCCAAAGGAAAATACGATTATTTGCCCGAGGTTCTGGAAGGGATTGGGGTACAAAAGCGTTTTCATCGGGTACTCCAAAGACCTGGAAAGCCGTTTTGGTTTGGGGAACATACCGATAGCAATACCACTATTTTTGGCTTTCCCGGAAATCCCACATCCACTTTTGCCAATTTTCATATCTATTTTAAACCATGGCTTAACAAATGTTTGGGACAGGCAAATGCCGAAATTCAAGTATTTTTAGAAGAATCATTTGAAAATACCACGGATTTAATGCGGTTCATTCGGGCCAAAGCCTATATAAAGGAGGGAAAAATGCGCGGGAATTTAATCGACGGCAATGGTTCCGGTGACCTGACCAGCCTTACGAAGGCCAATGGTTTTATCAAGGTTAAGCCTGGACAAACCATAGAAAACAATGAAAAAGTAGGGTTTATTCCCACACGAAAAATAATATGACGACCCACGAACTAAAAAAAATTGTCAATTCCTACGAAGCGGCGCACAAAAACGGTCAAAAAGCCGTTTTGGCGACCGTGGTGGCCCTGGAAGGTTCTTCATACCGAAGACCAGGGGTTCGGATGCTCCTATTGGAAGACGGAACCATGGTAGGTGCCGTAAGTGGAGGATGTGTGGAGAAGGAGGTATACCGACAAGCACACTCTGTTTTTACAACCCAGGTTCCCAAAATTATGACCTATGACGGTCGTTATCGATTGGGTTGCGAAGGGATATTGTTCATTTTATTGGAACCTTTTCGACCTTCCCCGGAAGTAATCACCCAGTTTTGGGCTAGTATTGGCCAAAGGACTGCTTTTCATATGAGGAGTTATTTTAATCCCCACTTTGGGGAAGACGTCAACTATGGCTCGGTCCTGGAAGTGAACGAAACGATACTTCCCCTTAGGGAAGGATACGTGATTCCTACCGATTTGGAAAGTTTTCATCAAACCTTACCTCCCTGTTTTCGATTGGTCATCATTGGAGCGGAACACGATGCCGTTCAGTTATGTTCAATGGCAGGACTTATGGGGTGGGAGGTGACCGTTGTGGCCCATCCCAAGGAAGGGAAGACCGCTATGGATTTCCCTGGATCTACCGATTTTGTGAATGCTGAAGCTGAAACGCTTCACATCAATGCCGATCATCAAACGGCCATTGTGCTCATGACCCATAGCTATGTAAAGGATTTACAGTTTTTAATGGCCCTTAGCGGACATGAGCCAGCCTATTTTGGCATTCTTGGACCCGCCAGAAGACGGGAAAAATTGTTCAATGAACTGTTGGAGCAAAACCCGGATACCCCATTGGAATTCATAGAATCCGTCCATGGTCCCGCCGGACTGGAATTGGGGGCGGAGACCCCTCAGGAAATCGCATTGTCGGTACTGTCGGAAATATTGGCGGTCATCAACCAAAAAGAGGCCATTTCATTACGGGAAAAGAAAGGTAGGATACACGCATGAGCAAAAGCCGTAAAGGGGAACTGGCTGTCCTAATCCTGGCTGCAGGGGGTTCCTCACGTATGGGACAACCCAAGCAATTATTGCCCTGGAGAGGAAAAACCTTGCTGGAATACGCTATTGACGAGGCCTTGGAAGTGACCGATCATGTGTTTGTGGTTTTGGGGGCACATTTTTCGGAAATACACCATACCATCCATGAAAAAAATGTTGAAATCGTTAAAAATGACCTTTGGGAGGATGGTATGGGAAAATCCATTTCCAAAGGAATTGAACATTTGATGAAAAACAACAGCTTCAAGGCCGCACTGGTCATGCTTGTGGATCAGCCCCTGTTGGACAGAAATCACTTATTGGCCCTGACACAGTTGTTCCAAAGCTCCCAAAATACCATGGTTTGTACTGATTACAACGAAAATCTGGGAGTTCCCGCCATATTTGATCAAACCCTATTTCCTGAATTGGGAAAATTGGAAAACGATTTTGGGGCAAGACATATCATACGATCGTACGGACATTCCGTTCCCTCCATTCCATCCAAGGGAAAATTTGTGGATATGGATACCTGGGACGCCTATAAAAAACTATTCAAAAAATATGGAACATAGCAAATATGCATATTTGGCGCTGAGAAAGGTTATGGCAATCTTGTTATTCACTGGTACGGTTTTTCCTGGTAGCGCCCAGGAAATGGGTTTTGAGGAGTACAATCCCAAATCTACCTTAGTGGTTCCCAAACACCCGACATCGAAAGCAAAATTCACTTTTATCGATGTGCATAGCCATCATTTTAGAATGGAAAGTCAAAATTTGTCGGAACTTATCGCAGACATGGACCGTATCAATTTGGGAATTATGGTCAACCTTAGTGGGGGGTCCGGAGATGGATTACGGGCCAAATTGAAGAATGTAAATGACCATTACCCCAATCGCATCGTGCTGTTTGCCAATGTGGACTTTAACGGGGTAGGGAACCTCGGTTGGGGGAAACAGGCGGCGGCACAATTGGAGGCCGATGTTAAAGCGGGCGCCAAGGGACTTAAAGTGTACAAAAGTTTGGGCCTACGCAACAAAGATGTAAACGGAAATCGAATTGCCGTTGATGATTCCCGTTTGAATCCCATTTGGGAAAAGTGTGCGGCGCTGAATATCCCGGTTTTGATCCATTCGGCCGATCCAAAGTCCTTTTGGGACCCCATGGACAGCGATAACGAACGTTGGTTGGAACTGAAAACTCGGCCTGGAAGGAAAAGGTCGGACACCGATCCAGCCCCGTGGCAACAAATTATAGATGAACAACACCGTATGTTCAAAAAACACCCTAATACCAAGTTTATCAATGCCCACATGGGATGGTATGCCAATAACCTTGACCGACTGGCCGAATTAATGGAGGAAATACCCAATATGTCAGTTGGTATAGCTGCGATTATTGCAGAATTGGGAAGACAACCCCGAAGGGCAAAACAGTTTTTTATTCAATATCAGGATAGGATACTTTTTGGCAAGGATGCCTGGAACCCCGATGAATTCCCAACCTATTTCAGGGTGCTGGAAACTGCGGACGAGTACTTTCCCTACTACAAAAAATACCACGCGTTTTGGGCAATGTATGGATTGGATTTACCGGGTGAAGTGCTTAAAAAGGTCTACTATAAAAATGCCCTTAACCTTATTCCTGATTTGGATAGGACCCTTTTCCCTGAGTAGCCTCCTCATGTTGTTTTGTTTTCAGGTCCGAAGGTGATACGTCCTGAAAAATGCCGCATGAAATCTGCTTGCGCAGCAGTGAACGCTTTTTGGCCTTGGCCAATTTTGCGATTTGTGGGTTGAGAAATTCCATATTCCTGTAACGATGTGATTGTAAAATCATTGTTTTGGCAAAGAAAGTGAGACAACCTCATAATTGGTGGATTGCTGCAGGACCAACTGTTTTTGTACATATTCCAATACGGTCATCCAGTTCATATTCAAGATCAAAGCGGCCGTTGGTACATTGTCCTCCTCAATGGCACGGATAATGGCTTCATTCTGGTTGTCTATATGTTCATAGAACGAGGCATCAAGAACAAACATCTGTTCGTAAAAAAGGACTCGGGATTCAAGATCGCCTAAAATCTCGGTCAGAATGGTATTGGGGCATTTTTTAATCAGAATTCGATGAAAATTCACCCGTGAGGCCAATCGGGCAGATGGGGTATGTGTCTGCTGTAAATGCAATTGTTCGTTCCGTAACTCCTTCACCAACTGTTCATCATAAGTTGTACCTTCAACGGCCAGCACTTCAAGATCGGCAATGGTTCTATAGAGGTTTTCGGCCTCGGTCAGGGAAAGTTTGGGTACAATAAAACCTCGGTTGGGTACCGCCTTTAAAATTCGTGACTGTTCCAGTTGTGTCAGCGCCTCCCTGATTGGGGTAACGCTAATGTTCAATGTTCTGGACAGTGCGGCAAGGTTAATGGTTTTGCCAATTTCAATTTCTCCCTGTCGGATCAAATGTAAAAGGTGGTCCTTAACGGAATCCCTTAAAATTGTTGGTTTGGACATACTGCAAAAATAATCGTATACGATTTATCTCCAGCCATTATTCGTTTAATGCCTTATATTTAGAGGTCAAATACAATGTTGAGATAACGATGAAGGTTCGAATTTTATTGGCAGTTCCCCAAGCTTCAAAAGCATAATGGATATAAAAGGGGAGGAGTTAAAATAGGGTTTAACACTTTTCAATGTAACCTATCCCCATTCCTGAAGACCAAACAAAGGACCCCTAACTAAAGAAAATGGCCAAATCCCTATTGTTTTTGCCCGATATTTCAGGCTATACCAAGTTCATACAGACCACGGAGGTGGAGCATAGCCAACATGTGATTTCCGAGTTATTGGAAATTTTGATTGCTGCGAACACGGAAAATTTACATTTGGCGGAAATTGAAGGGGATGCCCTGTTCTTCTATAAGGATGGCGAAATTCCATCCCAGGAACGGCTTCTTGCCCAGATTGAGACCATGTTTACCGCTTTCCACAGCCATTTGAAACTTTTGGAGGAGAATAGGATCTGTCCGTGCAATGCCTGTGCCACGGCCCCCAATCTTGAATTAAAAATAATTGCACATGCCGGGGATTTACAACATATTGAGGTTCAGGGCAACCGAAAACCGTTTGGACAGCAGGTCATTGAAGCACATAGACTGTTGAAAAATTCCGTGGACAGCTCCAATTACGTATTGATCAGCAGTGCACTGGCCCTGGAAATTCAGTTGTCCAAGTATTATTCGAGTAAGATTTTCCGATTTCGTAAAAGTTCCGATACCTACGATAATACTGAAGTGGAATACCTCTATTCCCTTATTGATGCCAATCAATTGCAACTCAATGAAGTTCCTACGGTCAAGGAAGTGCAGTTCCATCGGCCGCCCAATTTGACCGAAACCAGAAGTTTTCCGGTCAATACGGCGACCTTGCTGGAATATTTAACCAATTACACCCGCCGTTCGGAATGGGCAAAGGGCGTAGACCGGTTTGAATACAATTCCAATGAAGTCACCCGTTTGGGTACGGAACATGTCTGTGTTATCAACGGGAAAAACCTCAATTTTACGGCCATAAAAAAACCGGTGGAAAAAAACCAGTCCGTTTACGGGGAACTGACCACGGATACGCCTCCTTTTGATACCTTATATCAGTTTTTTATCGTAACGCCCACCTCCGAAAACTCATGCAAATTGGAGCTGGAACTGTTCTGGGAAGCAAAATCGCCATTCAAGAAACTACTGATCCTTCTGGTGGCCAAGCGCCTTTTCAAGAAGAACTTGAACAATGCCATGGACAATCTTTATGCCTACGTTCAAATGAAAAAGGAGGTCGATTAACCTTAAAACTTTGTATTTTTCCCTAAAATAACCCCAATGGCAAGAAAAAAATCTTTTTTCACTTCCGATAAGATTTTTGGACTAACGGCCATGTTGATCAGCTTGGTCACGCTCATTATTTTTGTCCGACAGACCAATATCATGGACAAACAGAGCAGGCTTTCCGCTTTGCCCTATCTTATGGTGGAAAGTAGTACAAATAACAGCGAACATTATATGCAGATCGCCTTGGTCAACCACGGAGTAGGGCCGGCAATTATTGAGGATATCCAATTGGAGATGGAGGGCACCACGTATGCCAAGGATTTCTATACCTTTTTTAGGGAGAATGTGCGGGAAATGGATAGTATTGAGATTGTGGATTGGTCAAGTATCTACCGGGGCAAGGCCATTCCGGCAGGTGGTAGGGCGGTTATGTTGGGGGTTGGGGCCAATAGGAAGGATTTTGATACGTTTTCCGGCCTGATAAGTGATTATCAAGAAAGAGGGTTCAATTTCGAAATAACATATCGCTCCATATATAACGACAAATGGTTGATCTCATCCCAGGAAGAGATTCCACAAGCGATTGAGGAATGAGCCCTCCTGAAGGATATTCGCGTACTCCACTGGACAAAAAGCTGGGATTGAAAACAGGGTATAGTGTTTATCTCAAAAATCAACCCGGTCACTATTGGAAACTTTTCGCCACACTTCCCGAAGGGCTTCAAAAAATCCATACACCCACCGAGGATTCCATTGACTTCATCCATCTCTTTTGCACAACTATGGAAGCCTTGGGAAGTAATGCCTTAGCGTGCAAAACGTACCTAAAAAAAACAGGACTCCTATGGATAAGTTGGCCCAAAGGGAGTTCCTCCATACCCACGGATTTAAAACGCGACGGAATTCGGGAATATCTCCTCAAAATTGGATTGGTGGATGTGAAAGTTGCCGCTATTGATGAGGACTGGAGCGGACTTAAATTTGTGTATCGGACCAAAGACCGTTAATATTCCCTGCTTTTTGTCGATTTATTTCAATTCCTTGTACTAAAGCAGCTACAACAGCGTTTTGCCAACAACCAAAACTTAAGTTGATATGAAAAAAATAAGTCTATTTGCCTGTTTGTCCGCCTTTGTATTCCTGCTTTCCTGTAGTGATGATGCCGACGACAATCAAACTATTGAAGGGGAACTTACCCAAACCGAAGTACAAACCATTCTGGAAACGGATGAGGTCACCAGTTCCGTGGATCAAATTTTGTCCGACTTCTATTTTGACAATGGTGCTACCAGCAAAGATTTCTCCAACGATTGTTATAGTGTGGAGTATTTGGACAACGGATTTGTGGCCACATTCAACAACTGTGCGTTAAACGAGACCGAAAATGTCAACGGTACGCTTAATATCACCTATGGAATAGGGGAGTCATCCGCTACCTACACGGCAACTTTTGAGGATTTCTTTGTGGGAACCATAAAAGTCAATGGGACACAGACGTTTACATTGACTGGTTCGGAAGAAGCCAATTCGCTTTCATTCAGTATAACCAGTAACATTTCCCTTGAATTTGAAGATGGGGAAACCATTTCAGAGAACGGTACAAAAACCTTTGCGGTGGTCTTTGAAGAAGGACAGGATACCCTTTGGAACCTTTCGGGCAATTGGACGGTCCAAATAGATGGGGATACCTATACCATTTCCGGAAACGTGTCCACAAACTTTATTTGTGAATACTGGACCCAAGGAACCATGAACGTAAGCAAGAACGGATTGGCCGTGGATGTGGATTTTGGCGATGGAACATGTGATGACCAAGCTGTATTGACCTATCCTAATGGGGCTACTCAAAACATAACACTGTAACAATTCCGCTACTTAAAATACAAAGCCCCATTTTGGGGCTTTTTTCATTTAATATAGGGTCGACAATTCTCCTGTATGAGTAGGAATTTGGTTATCTTACGGGATTGATTAACCAAAATTGTATTTCAATGATCATACAACGCATCGCTTCATTACTGTCCCTATCTTTCCTACTGTTTATCCCTTTTGCTTTTGGCCAGGAAGAAGAAAAAAAGGATGATATCTACAAAGGACTTGAGTTCAGGAATATTGGACCTGCCCTGACCTCGGGTCGAATAGCGGATATTGCCATCCACCCAGAAAATGAAAGTACCTGGTACATTGCGGTAGGTTCCGGTGGGGTTTGGAAAACCACCAATTCAGGAACCACGTTCAAACCCATTTTTGATGGGGAATCCAGTTATTCCATAGGCTGCATTACCCTAGACCCTACTGACCCCAGTACCATTTGGGTAGGTACGGGCGAGAATGTCGGTGGTCGCCATGTTGGCTTTGGGGATGGCATCTATGTGAGCCATAACGAAGGAAAAAGCTGGAAGAATATGGGGCTCAAGAAATCCGAACACATTTCAAGGATTATTGTCCATCCCGATAATTCCCAAATACTCTATGTTGCCGTTCAAGGACCGCTTTGGAGCAAGGGAGGGGAACGCGGTTTTTATCGGTCCGAGGATGGGGGAGCCACCTGGACCAGAACCCTGGGAAATGATGAATGGACAGGTGTGACCGACATTGTTATGGATGCTGCCGACCCCAATATACTGTATGCGGCCACCTGGGACAGGCATAGGACCGTTGCCGCCTATATGGGGGGAGGACCGGGCTCTGGCCTTCATAAATCCACCGATGGTGGAAAAACATGGACAAAACTGGACAATGGCATTCCAAAATCCAACTTAGGAAAGATCGGTTTGGCCATTTCTCCTTTTGATAGCAATACCATTTATGCCGCCATTGAATTGGATAGAAAAAAAGGGGGCATCTTCATTTCCAACAATGGTGGTGCTTCCTGGAGTAAGCAGTCCAATACGGTCTCCGGGGGAACGGGCCCGCATTATTATCAAGAGTTGTACGCCTCCCCACATCAAAAAGGAAGGTTGTACCTCATGAACAACTACGTTCAGGTTTCCGATGACCATGGCAAAACCTTTGTTACCATGAACGAAAAGAATAAACACGTGGACAGTCATGCCATGGCCTTTAAAAAGGATGATCCGGACTACGTGCTTTTTGGTACGGACGGTGGGTTGTATGAATCCTATGACCTCACCAAGACCTGGCGTTATTTTTCAAATCTGCCCATAACTCAATACTACAAGGTCGCGGTGGACGATTCCGCACCTTTCTACAATCTTTATGGCGGTACACAGGACAATGGTTCCCATGGTGGGCCGTCCCGAACCATAAGGGAAGATGGTATCCTAAATCAGGATTGGTGGATAACGCTGGGGGCGGACGGACACCAATCGGCAACGGAACCGGGGAATCCGGATATTACTTACGGTGAGTTCCAGCAAGGTTGGCTGTGGCGAATTGACCAGACTACAGGAGAGACGGTCTTTATACAACCCCAACCGGCAGCGGGCGATCCCCATGAGCGATTTAATTGGGATGCCCCCATTTTGGTGAGTCCACATAAGCCTACCCGCTTGTATTTTGCCTCCTACAGGGTGTGGAAGTCCGAAAATAGGGGAGATGATTGGACCGCCATTTCCGGAGATCTTACCCGAAATGAGGAACGTATTGAATTGCCCATTCTGGGAAAACAGCAAAGTTGGGACAATCCCTGGGATGTTGGGGCCATGAGCGTATATAACACTATTACCTCATTGTCCGAATCACCTGTGCAAGAGGGGCTGTTGTATGCGGGAACCGACGATGGTATCCTACAGGTTTCGGAAGATGGGGGAAGCAATTGGCGCAAAATTATGTTGGGCAGCATCAAAGGAGTGCCCAACCGGGCATTTGTAAATGACGTACGTGCCGATTTATACGATGCCAATACCGTGTATTTGGTTTTGGACAACCACAAGGAAGGCGATTTTAAACCCTATCTTTTAAAGAGTACCGATAAGGGACGAAGCTGGACCATGATGAACGGAAACCTTCCCAAACGACTATTGACCTGGAGGATTGTACAGGACCATGTGGATAAAAGTTTGCTTTTTGCCGCTACGGAATTCGGTATTTACTTTACCAAAAACGGCGGTGGTACGTGGACACAGTTCAAAGGAGGGGTGCCCACCATCTCATTTAGGGACATTACCATTCAACGTCGGGAAGACGATATAGCGGCGGCTTCCTTCGGTCGTGGTTTCTTTGTTTTGGATGATATTGGCCCCTTACGTGATTATGAGGCCTCAAAATCCAATGAGGTACAACTGTTTGATACCAGAACGGCCTATTGGTACGTTCCCAAGAATGGGGTTTATGCCCAGGGAGATAATATGTATAAGGCCAAAAACCCTGCTTTTGGGGCCATCCTCACCTATTATTTACCGGAAAAGTTGAATACCTTAAAGGATGTCCGTACCAAAAAGGAGAAGGAACTCAACAAGGACAATAAATCCATTCCCTTTGCGGGCTGGGATGCCCTTGCCGAAGAAAAGAACCAGGAAAAACCGGGTTACGTGTTCCTCATCAAAGATGCCGCGGGAACGATTGTCAACCGGGTAAACGGCACCAATAAAAAGGGGTTCAATCGTGTGAATTGGGATTTAACGTATGCCAGTAGGAGCGGTATTCCCTTAAAAGCTCCCAAACCCAGTGAAGAAGATGGTTTTTTCGGTTCTCCGTACATGGCGACTCCGGGCACCTATTCCGCTGAGCTATACAAAAGGGAAAACGGGATGATGACCAAGGTTGCCGGCCCCATTTCCATAGAGGTAAAACGCCTTCGCGAAGGGGCACTGCCATCCAAACCCACGGAAGAAATCGATGCGTTCCGTCAATCGTTCCAAAACTTCCAGCAAGATTTAATGGCAACCAATACGGCGCTAAAAAAAGGAATGGAAAAGGTAGATGCCATGAAACGGGCGCATGCCCAGGCAAAAACGCCCAGCAACGATTTGTTTGCCCGAATCAATGCCGCCAAAAAGAGCTTGCAATCCATTGACGAAACCATGAACGGTAATCCGGCCAAAAATGAAATCGGCGAACGGAACCCACCTTCACCAGGCAACGGATCGTTTGTTGGTTTTGTGGCCCTGGGCAACACCTACGGCCCTACGGGCAACCATTTAAAGGCATTCAACAGGGCAAATCAACAATTGCAAACCGTGAAGACGGAATTGGCCAGAGTGGTGGAGACCACATTGCCAGGCCTGGAAGCCGAACTAAAGGCAGCAGGCGCTCCCTGGATAGAGGGACAGGGCTTGCTTAAGAACTAGTTTTAAGGGATGTGGGAAGCTCAAAGACTTCCAAATCAAAGTAGGGCACAGCTGCGAGTACATGGTCGAAAATATCGGCCATGATGTACTCGTAGTTTTGCCATCTTTTATCACCGCTAAAGGCATAGATTTCCAGAGGGATGCCCTGGGTGGTAGGCTCCAACTGACGGGTCATCAAAATCATATCGTCATTAATGGCGGAATGGGATTCCAGGTAACTTTCGATATACTTTCTAAGAACCCCCAGATTGGTCATGTTGCGACCGTTGAGCAATACAGACTTGTCCACTCCCTTTTCTTCATTGGAGAGGTCGATTTTTCTTTGCCTGTCATCCAAATAGTCCCTAATGAGTTCAATTTGTTTCAGTTCCTCGATGGCATCCGGAGTCAGGAACTGAATACTTTGCTGCTTAATGATTACGGCCCTTTTGATACGCCTCCCTCCAGAGGATTGCATTCCCCTCCAGTTTTTAAAGCTGTCGGATATCAGGGCATAGGTAGGTATGGTGGTAATGGTCTTATCGAAGTTTTGGACTTTCACCGTTGCCAGGTTGATTTCAATCACATCCCCATCGGCACCGTATTTTTCAAACGTTATCCAATCCCCAATACGTACCATATCATTGATAGTGACCTGAATACTGGCCACAAAACCCAAAATGGTATCCCTGAAAATCAAAAGCAGGATGGCCGAAGCCGCACCAAGACCGGTGAGGAATTTCCAAATGTCGGTACCGGTAACAATGGCCAAAATGGTCATGATACCCGCCGCCCAGGCGAAAAACATGAACACCTGTATATAACTGTCAATGGGTTTGTCCTTAAATCTGGGAAGGGTCTTAAGATAATCCCTAACCGTCTGGAAAAAGCTTCTGGCAATCCGTAAGGCCAAAAGCACGCCCAAAATATTCAACGCCTTAAATGCAATGTTTTCGGCATACTGAAAATCGTAGAACACCATTGGGGCAAGTTCCAGGGCGAGCAGTAGTGGAAAAATATGGGCCAAAAAGCGGGGCAGCCTATTGGTGACCGCAAAATTGTCAAAATTGGTTTTGGTCCGTTTGGCCATACCGGCGGAGAACTTTCTAAGGATTTTCCATATGACGAAATCCACCAGAAAAACCAAAACGATTCCCAGAACAAGCAGGATAATGACATTAAGGTAGACGGCCCAATTTTCAGGAACGCCCTTATCCACCAATATATCATGCAAAAAATGACCCCAATACGGTTTCTCCATGACGTTTTTTTTAAAAGTGCAAAATTATTGAATTTAGGGCTTTGGCGAAATGATAACCGACAGTTCAGTTCCTTAAAAATTTTGTATTTTAAAGTACTCAGGATGGGAAACAACAATCAAAAAGTTTGGGCACTACTTATCGTCTTTGGTATCACCTGGACCGCCTTTGCCCAGGAATTGGATTTTGTCTCCATGAGAAAGGCCATGGTAAAACTACAATTGGAGGGAAGGGACATCTACGACCGTACTACCTTGGACGCCATGCTCCAGGTACCAAGGCACCATTTTGTGCCCAAGGACCAACAGTTATTTGCCTATTCCGACCGTCCATTGCCCATAGGATACAAGCAAACCATTTCACAGCCCTATATGGTTGCATTTATGACCCAGTCCCTTCGACTTGGAAAAAAGGACAACGTCCTAGAAATTGGTACGGGATCGGGCTATCAGGCCGCGGTATTGGCAGAAATTGTGGCTTCCGTTTATACCGTGGAAATCGTTGAACCACTGGGGTTACGGGCAAAAAAACTTTTGGATGAATTGGGGTATACGAACATTACGGTAAAGATTGGTGATGGCTACCACGGTTGGAAAGCCCATGCTCCTTTTGATGCCATTATGGTGACTGCCGGTGCCGAAGAAATCCCGGAACCGCTCCTGGAACAGTTAAAAGAAGGGGGGCGAATGGTCATACCGATAGGGCCGCATAACGGCATCCGCGATTTAGTGTTGGTTCAAAAAAAGAAAGGTCGAATAAAGACCAGGAAATTGATGCCTGTGCGATTTGTACCCTTTACCAGAAAGGAATAGGAGTCATTTATCCATTTCGGACAATAGGGTTTCATAGTTTGTTATCCACGTATATAAATGCCCCCCTAGATTAATTATGGGATACGCAATGGAGTCCAATGACTTACCCAAAGTTTTGGAGAGGGCTTCCTTGACTTCTTTTTTTTCCTGAAGGTCAATAAGCTTAAAGATATAGCGATTTTCATTCAGCTTGTTAACAATGGTATCACAGGACAAGCAACTTGATGTCCTGTAAATGGTAATGTTTCGCTTTGGGGTTATCATCTTTGGTGGTACTTCAATAATTGTGTATTCCTTTTTTAAGGCCCTACGGGAAAGGCTATCGTTCACTTGAAGTGTATGGGTATATTTTGGTGTTTTGTCCCGGTACAGAATTATGGTCTTCAAATGGACTTTTGAAGTGGCCGGCACCCTTGTTAATCTTGGCCTGGCAGCACTTTGCCGAAAATCCGAGCCCTTAACCTCAAATAAAACATCATAGGGTTGTTCATCTTCATTGATGGCATAAAAAGCGATGCGGTTTCCTTTCTGTTCTTCTATGACCTTTACCGATTTTTCCTGCGCTTGAAGGTTGTTAAAAACGAAAAGAACGATAAAAAGAAGTGTATTGATCTTAGTAGCCATTGGTCATGATAAATAATCCCTTTATGTAAGATAGTGAATACAATTGTCATGAAATCCCTTAAAATTTAATTATTCGACGTAATATTGAATTCCATAGCCATTTCTTTTAATCAATGCAGGAAAAGAAAAAGACCACGCTCATCATTTTAGCGTTCTTTGCCATTTGTGATTTGGGGCTCCCGCTGCGAAGTAGCTTGACTGCTTCGCTTTATTATCAAAACTTTTAAAAACGCTCATGCCGCAGCCGTACAACCCTGTCCGCCTTTAGTGGATGTGCGGAGCGGGGATTCTTCTTTAATCATGTGGATTCGTCCAATATCTCCACCAAATACCAACAGTTTTCATTCTGTTTGAATACATAAGTAATCAGAATACCATTATCAATTCCCGTTAAATAGTAATCCATTTGGTTACCATTTTCTTCAAATGAAACTTCATAGTCATTACCTACCATCGGATTGTTTTCTCTAAGATCAATATAACTATACGATGATTTTTTAATAACATCAATAGACAAACTATCATCTAAAACATCTTTATAATAGGATAACCTTAATGGGAATTTGACCCTAGTTTTTTGAAAGGTGCTGTCCCTGGCAAACCTTTTAAAGAAGTCATCAAAGGTCTGGTCGCAGTCTTTGGCCATTTCTGTAAAGATTTCAATATCTTCATTTGCCTCCGCCTTTTTGTACGAGTTAGGCGGTTCAATGGCATTTGGAGAAGCCTCTTTGTTGCGAGGTTCCTGTTTACAGGAAAATGCTGCCAACATTATCAAAACGACTACGGTCAATTTTATTCGTATCATATCTTTTGGTTTCTCATTTTAAAATCCACAGTCCACACAGTTGGGCCTTGGTATCACAGGTTGTGGCTTAGGTGCTGGTGCCGGGTTTTTTGCCTACTCGATACGGCACTCGTCAGAGACGAGCGCTAGCGGTGGGGGGAAAGCTGCTCATAGACCCCGATGCCGTGGAGCGGAACACCAAGGCATTTTCCGAGTTCTTTTTGAACAGATAGACCAATCACTTTCGTTTGCGCGTAACACCTACGCATAAAAAAACCACAGCTTTCACTGTGGCTTTCTGTTTTTATGGTAAACTCTAGTTACAGATTTTCAAGCTCAATTTTTCGTTTAAAATAAATCCGCTGTGCAACTTCTTTTTTCTCTATTATAAGATTTTCGTACGCTTCTTTATCAGAACATAATTCGGGATACCCGATAATAGCTTGTATGGAAGGATAAGCACTCTCATCCTTATCAATTAATCTAAAACTCCAATTTGTGCCTACTTTATCATCAAGTACTTCAAATAGTTGACAAGGGCAAGCAGATATAAAACCATCATCATCAATTAGGTATGCTTGATAGGTTTCAAAAACTATAATCCCCATCACTAAATATTCCTTACCTATTTCTACTTCTCCATATTCAGTATATCCTGTAGCACCAAATCTCCCTATTTCATCTTTATTTAGTTGCTTATTTTCATAAGCCCTTAATGCTTCCCCTGAATTATGAATACATCTTACCTTCATAAATATTATTTAACAAATTTAAAATCATCAACGGCTTTAAGCACACCATTTTCAAACTGACCAACATAATGTATAGTAGTTTTTGTACCGTCCAAAGCTCTATGGGTATACTGCATCTTATTCCATCCTGCCCATCGACCATCCTTCATTCCCTCCATCACGACCCTGCCAAGATTTGGGTTAGATAAAATTTCTTTCATTGCCAGTTGTTCAGGAAGAGAATTAGCTATAGCCCTTCCTGTAGAGCCACGCCCTAGAAATTGAATGGTTTTACCACCAGCTTTTATTTCTCCGCCACCAGGCATAAAGAATACAGCACTCCATATCGCATCTCCTTTAACGGTATTATCTGTACCTAGGTAATCATTCATCCTTTCATAGTACTCTGCTACCGATATTTCTCCATTGGAGAGGGCAGCAGCCAACCTTGCTGGTGAAGATGCACCGACCACATCGAACGATTCCGCCACCTCATTTGTATTCTTTGCGGCCTGCCTAAATCCAGAAGAAGTTCTATTGATACTCTTGCGACTTTCCTCGTCTGGACCATCTTCGGAACCAATACTACTGAAGAAGCTCTTAACAGAACTTATCAAATTACCAATGATTCCACCATCATCATCGTCTCCACAACAGTCTTCATCACCACCTTGGGAATCATCTGCCTGATATACGGTTACCAAATCGTCGTCGCTGATTCCATTGTCCTTTTTCCATTCATCGGTAGAGTACATTCCCGTTGGGTCTATGTAACGGACAGGGTCATTGCCAGCATATACGTATGGGCTTTCAAACTGAACAAGGGGATCTGTATTGAACCAACGCCCTATCCAAGGGTCATAGTTCCTTGCCCCAAAATCATAGGTGTTTAGGTCATGACCCTCATCAAACTCCTTACCCCCAAACTTCCAACGTTGGGCCGCACTGTTCCCCAATGAACTTACATTGCTATTGTACCCCTTATGCTTAAGCCCAAAGGGATAGTAATTGTTTTCCTCAATAATGGTAGGTGTACCGGGGTTACTGGGGTCATCCGTATAGGACAAACGTACGTTCCCCAAATGGTCCTTGTATTGGTAGACATACTCAAAGCCTCCGCCATTGGCGTTGACATAACCCTCGGGATGGGAGAAAAACTGTAGGGTACCATTCTCATAGATATAATTCCCAGCATAGTCCGTGGTTGTCAAAGAACCGTTGTCATTGGCCACCTTTTGCATTTTGGTGCCCAAGGCATCATAAATATAGTTGATCTTTTTATTATTGTTGTTGTCAAACTTTATTTCCTGAGGCAGGTTCAGGTGGTTATAGCTTATCCCGTCCACAGTGGACGTCCCAATCCCCTTGTTCAGGTCGCGCACCATGTTCCCGTTGGCATCGTACCAGTAGTCCTGGTTGTTGGCCGAGCTGTCCGTAAAGCCATGGCTGTCGTTCCCATTGTCCAGCACCTTGGTGAGCTTGTTGCCATTGTCGTAGGTATAGACCAGGTCGTCCATGGTACCAAAACCTGTATTTAGGACCAAGGAAGGACTTTCAACGGTCCAGCCCAAACGCTTCAATTTGCCTATGTTTCCATTCTTGTCATAGATGATGCCGAATACGTTGAACTTGCCCGTATTGTCCGCTGCGCTTATGATGCGGTTCAGTGCATCATAGGTATAGTCATAGGATTTCAAAGAACTGTCGTCACTATTGGCCGTCCTCCATTGGGTCCGGCTGATATTGCCGTTGTACAATGGATTGGTCCCTTGGTTGTAACCAATCCTAAAATTAAACAATTTGGCGGTGTTACCCACATCGTTGATGTCCGTGAGCCACCCACGTACATTGTACCTATAGTCCACGTCCTGTAGGCCCCCGCCCACCTTTTTGCTTACCAACCGGCCCAGGTCATCATAGCCGTTCTCCACAATCGTTTCGGTATGCGAGCCTATGGTCTGCTCCTGTTTGACCAACCGGCCCCTATGGTCATAGCTAAGACTATCCGTAGTGATCAGGGCCGCATTGGTCCCCTTGGTATGGGAGGCCTTGGTCCGTACCACCTTGCCCCCAAAGTCCAGCTCCGTTTCCACAATGTCCGTAGTGTTCAGGTAATCGTGTATGTGAGAAATCCCAATAATAAAAAAGCCACAACATACGTCATGGCTTCTGTTAGGTTTTTTTGTTTTTTGCCTACTCGATACGGCACTCGTCGCAGACGAGCGCTAGCGGGGGGCGCCATAATCTGTATTATATCCTCTAGAAAAATTAATATCTACCCCATTATGGTTTTTAGTTCTCCCATTTCTAGTTCTTGGTCCAAAAGGGCTACCTAACCTTCTATACCAGTTTCTGAACATTTCTGGTACTGGCCAAGGAATGGTCCCAGCATAATCGCTGAAATATATAGGGTTGTTGAACCCAAAGTTAAAAGGTGATTGGTTACGCATGAATTCAGCCAACGGATCCATATTCCCCCACCGTCCAATATCGGGCATATAATTTCTGGCCCCAAAATCATAGGTGTTGAGGTCATGCCCCTCATCAAACTCCTTGCCCCCAAACTTCCAACGTTGGGCCACACTGTTCCCCAAAGCACTTATATTACTATTGTACCCTTTATGTTTAAGCCCAAAAGGATAATAGTTGTTCTCCTCAACAATCTCAAGGGTTCCGTTGTTATCGGTGTACGATAGCCGTACATTCCCCAAGTGGTCCCTATACTGGTAGACGTAATCATAGCCACCGCTGCTATTGGGCATCACGTAGCCCTCCGGGTGGCTGAAGAACTGTAGGGCATTATTCTCATAAACGTAGTTACCCGCATAATCGGTCGTGGTCGAAACACCGTTGCTGTAGGTCATTTTCTTTAGCTTCGTTCCAAGGGCATCGTAAATATAGGTAATCTTTTTAGCACTGCTGTTGTCAAACTTTACCTCTGTGGGCAGGTCCAGGTGGTTATAGCCAATCCCATCCACACTGGCCGTCCCAATGCCCTTGTTCAGGTCACGGACCATATTGCCGTTGGCATCGTACCAATAGTCATGGCCATCGGTGTTGCCATCCTTAAAGCCATAGGTTTTGTTCCCATTGTCCAGCACCTTGGTGGGCTTGTTGCCACTGCCGTAGGTATAGACCAGGTCGTCCATGGTACCAAAACCTGTATTTAGGACCAAGGAAGGACTTTCAACGGTCCAGCCCAAACGCTTCAATTTGCCTATGTTACCATTCTTGTCATAGATGATGCCGGATACGTTGAACTTGCCCGTATTGTCCGCTGCGCTTATGATGCGGTTCAGTCCATCATAGCCGAACGAGTACCTTTAACTTACAGGGTGACCACTTGCATATGTACTGGCCGTCTTCCATATAATCTGGGAGATGTTCCCGTTAAAAAGTGCAGTAGAGTTCTCCTCCACCCCAAAATTCTGGGGGTCGTTGTAGTTTATCCTAAAGGCAAAGAGTTCACTACAATGTAAGTCATTATTGTTTAAATTTACACTAGATATACATTGCCATGACAAAGAAAATCCGGTTCAACGTATTGGGTGCCTTGGTCGCTAAACGTGAGTTCACGGTCACCCTAAAGACTGTACTCCAAGATATTGAGTGAGCCAGTTCATCCATCCGCTCCTAGAGCTAAGTCCAATATCCCCAAAAAAGCTTTGGTGCCACTATTGTTGTTTACAACATTTGTCGTTGTGGTCAAGTTTAGGTTTGAGCATTACAACTTGATGTTTCCCATAGTGGCCATGTGCATATTGGCCTTTTTACTCAAAAAACATAATCTTTCCAGAGATTTTAGAATTGTTTTTTGGGCACTGCTAACCATCAATTTTCTATGTTTTGTTTTTCCTGATAGGACTTTATATAAGCTCAGAAAGAGCCATCGCTATTTTTGGTCGGAAGAGCCTTTGGATTTATCGCACTTTAAGATAAAAAAGAACATGGAAAACGATACAGTAGCCATTGTCAATCCAACTGTTGGAGGTGCTATCAGCAGGGTCTATAACTACCCGCCCGCCATTCTGTTTGCTTCGGACCGTAAGAACCATTCATGGATTGACACCTTTCAATTCAACAACACAGATGTGGATAATAAATTGTTAGAACGCACATTGCAGCATGAGAAACGACATCTAGATATAATGGAAATCTATATCAGAGGTGCCCAGGATAGTTTGGACAAGATGATTTTCTACTCATATGACCAAAAATATGAGGTGGTGGAACACTTCTTCAGACTTTCTGAGAAAGTACAGAGAGCCTTTGATGCTGAAACAGATAATGGCACCATTGATAAAGAAGTCGAAAAATGGGATAAAAGAATAACCGAACAGTTAAGTCAAAATAGCTTTTGAAGCAACCACGCCCTAATTTGGTTTTCTACCCTTTGTCCGATATGTCTATGGTGTCGGAGACTTTTACATTTTCGTTAAAAAACGTTTTCTTCTCCATTATTTCCATTTTTATGCTATCCTTACCAACAGTATCCTTTACTTTACTGAGATACTCGTAAAAGAAGCCCTTTAGTCTTCTATTTGGTTTTTTCAAATTGTCGGTAACGATACTGTTTCCGTCCATTACAATCGTGTCCAACCGAACATTGTTCAGATTACTAAAATCCTCTGCGAGATCTTCTCCGATGACCATAGCTATCTGGGCCTCTTTCATTGAAGGAACATAATCAATCTTTAGACGATAACGGTCCGTATTGTTGATTCTACTGATTTTGAACTTGTAAAAGTAACTGCTGTCAAGAACAACTTCACCTAAATCATTGTGATGATACCTAGTATTTAGGTGGCTTTTCCCTCCAATATTAACATACCCCATGCTATCCTTAACATTTCCTTCTTCTGAGTATATGTGGGACATTCCAACTTGCTGGGGAGGGTCTGTATCTAAAAAATTGTTTTTCGCTGCCATATTTCCATTTTTATAGAAGTATATCCCATAGATACTATCTTTAGCTCTGATTTCCTTGTAATGGAGTTCGCCAGTCTCATAATATTTTAGGGCTGAATCTACAGGAACCCCATCCTTAATCTGAATGACCTGTTTTAACTGTCCATTCTTATAAAAATCTTTGTAGGTGCCATCCTTTACACTATCGGCTATTCTATATGGAACCTCTGAGAGCAATTCCCCTGAAGGATAATAATGACGTTTTACAAAGTGTGTCTTCTCCTGACAAGAAGATAGCATCACAGCACAGACCGCTAATATTATTGCCTCTTTGGATTGTTTCAATAAATTAATTACTACCATTGCCTAAAAGAATTTCATCTACTTTCTTTTTTGTTTGCTCATTTTGAGAGCTGACGCTCTTGTTCACATTTTTCACTTGGTCTTTGGAAACAGTTGTGTCTCTGGTATTCGGTATTTCATAAACATATGGACTCCCTAAATCGTTGGTCCCTGATTCACCTACACTATACGTTGTTATGGTCATTGTTGTATCAGGTTCTGATTTATTCGCTGTTTCCATTGAATTGCCCCCAGAGGCATCAACAGCATCGGCTGAATTACCAACATCACTTGCTCTATCAGCACCATCACCAAATGAACTGGCGGCATTCTTTTTATTAGGATTCTTCGCTGTTGTCATACCATCGCCCTTACTTCCTTTTTTGCCGCCAGCAATAATCGTTAAAGCTTCTAGCCCAGTTACGTTTACCTTATCCGTGTTTCCATCTGTTTTGGTGATTAAATCTTGGACTCCTGATTGTTCCCCGCTATCTGTTTCAAATTCGTAACCGTCACCACTGCTCCTATCTACACCTGACCCTTCAACTCTAATAGGATCCATTCCCAAGAACTTTCTTCCAGCATTTATCAGTCCCATTGTTATTCTAACGCCATAAGTAGGAATAGGACTTGGATTTCCACAGCAACCTGTCGGGGACATTCCATCATAATCTTGGAAGTAAATCGGATTGTTGAATGAAAAATTATACGGTGAGTGCCTTCTCATCTGTTCGGCCAAGGGGTCAAGGTTCATCCAGCGCCCTAAAGCTGGATCATAATTTCGAGCCGTTATATCGTACCAGTTAAGATCAAGTTCTTCTTGATATTCCTTACCACCAAACTTCCAACGTTGGGCCACACTGTTCCCCAATGAACTTACATTACTATTGTACCCTTTATGTTTAAGCCCAAAGGGATAATAGTTGTTCTCTTCAATAATCGTTGGCGTACCCGGGTTACTCGGATCATCCGTATAGGACAGCCGTATGTTGCCCAAATGGTCCCTATACTGGTAGACATAGTCATAGCCCCCACTGCTATTGGGCATCACATAGCCTTCCGGATGGGGGGAAAACTGTAGGGCATTGTTCTCATAAATGTAATTGCCCGCATAATCGGTCGTGGTCGAAACACCGTTGTTATAGGTCATTTTCTTTAGTTTCGTTCCAAGGGCATCGTAAATATAGCTGATCTTTTTGTTGTTATTGTTGTCAAACTTTACTTCTGTGGGCAGGTTCAGGTGGTTATAGCTTATCCCATCCACACTGGACGTCCCAATGCCCTTGTTCAGGTCACGGACCATATTGCCGTTGGCATCGTACCAATAGTCCTGGTTGTTGGCCGAGCTGTTCTTAAAACCGTAAGTATTGCTGCCCGTATCGTTCACTTTATAAAGGCGGTTGCTTACCTCACCGTTATGGTAATCGTAATCCAGAATGTCCATGGTACCGGAGAATGAGGTGACCTGTCCGCTACCGTCCAGGGCGGTATACCCTTTTTGCTGCAGGTTCTGGGAACGCGATATGCTAAGCTAATCGCGCACCAGTGGGACTAGCGGTGAGCGGGTGGGCAATAAAAAAGCCAACACGGATGGTGCTGGCTTTTCTCTCCCTTTGATTTCCTATTTAGTTTTCACTTTAGTACCATCTATTGAGAATCCAAGTTCTAGGCTACGATGAATCCCCTTATTTATACATTCTCTGACATAATCTTTACGATTGTCATAATCCTTACAATCAATATTCAGGTATTCAACATTCTTTAACGGTTTATTTCCTGTTCTTGAAATATGTTGATTGGGCAAAACACCCCATTCAACCTTATCTTGTAATGGAATAGGCACATGTATTATAACTGATTTTAATTTCTCTTCCTTATCAATAGGTATTTTATTAAAAATCCTAATTTCATCTGCCTTTACATAGGATGCTACGAACTCTAATTCCCAATCAACTAATTTTTTAAGCTCAAGATTATTTATTAGTAGCTGTATCTCTTTTAAAATAGATTTGTCAATATCTACTGTATCGAATCCTTTATTTAAAAAGTCAATTACGTTCGAAATATGTGTTATCGTTACCTTCATATTTGATTAGCTTCCATTGTTAGGCTTATAAGACTTGTCTCTTTCTCTGTTCAAAGGTAATTCATTACCATTTTCTCTAAGGTTCCTTACTCTAGCCGCTTCTGCTTGTTTAGCTTTCTTGGTTGTAGTAGTCCCTAAATCTTCAACAACTTCTCCAGTGGCATTCTCATATCCCTCTTTTTTGGCTTTCCTTGTACTTGTATGTACTCTTCTGATAGTAGTGCCATCTGCCATCACATCATCAGCATCCGCTTTGCCGACCTTTAATATTTCATCACTTTGTTTAACTTCATATAAAACAAAGTTACCCTCTGCGTCATTAGCATTTTTATTTACTTTTTTGACGTCACTTGCTACTTCGATAGCATCATCTGCTTTCGAAACTGACCTACCAAAAAGTTTGGAAAGTCCTTTCAGTACTGCACCACCAATTTTCGTTGCAACGAACGCACCTATGACCAAATCCTCCGGCCCTGGTAAGAATAACGAAGCAGCAGCAGTATCCGCTGCAATAATATCTTTACTGGTATTGAGCAAATCCTCAGGTGATGTTTCCCCTGTCGTCAAGGTATTGAAAGACTGGTTCAATAAGGGATCTCTGTTGAACACATGGTTCTCCGCACCTTCCAGTTCGATGCCAGATCCCAACTTGTTCTCCTGAAAGGCATAAACCGCATTATAAGGATAGTTGCTTGCCTTGGGATCTACTTGCCAAAACCTGCCTATAGATGGGTCGCTGACACGGTATTTCCACTCATGGATATTGAGTCCAAGATCTTCCATGAAATCCTGTCCCTGATAGGTCTTCAAGTTGTTCTCCACACCGTAGGAACCGCTGTTGTAGCCCTTGTGTTCCATGCCGAAGGGGTAGTAGTTCTGCTCCCTCCTGATTTCGGAACTGTCCACGCTTCCATCCCCATTGTCATCAGCGTAGGTGATACGGGTGTTGCCCCAGATGTCGGCATAACGGTAGACATACTGCCAAGAACCTCCATCAGGTTCGATATAACCTTCGGGCTGCGTAATCTGTTTCAGGTTACCGTTTTCGTAAACATAGTTGCCATTGTAGTCCGTGGTCGTGACATTGCCCCCTTGGGTCGTCCTCTTCTGGAGCTTCGTCCTATCGGCAGCGTATACGTAGTCAACAACACCGTTGTTGGCTCCTGCATTGCTCACGGTTATCTTGGTGGGCATGTTGAGATGGTTGTACTCGATACCGTTGGCCGCAATCCCCTTATTGAGGTCGGACGTCATGTTGCCGTTGGCATCGTACCAATAGTCCTGATTGTTGGCCGAGCTGTCCGTAAAGCCATAGGTGTCGTTCCCATTGTCCAGCACCTTGGTGAGCTTGTTGCCATTGTCGTAGGTATAGACCAGGTCGTCCATGGTACCAAAACCTGTATTTAGGACCAAGGAAGGACTTTCAACGGTCCAGCCCAAACGCTTCAATTTGCCTATGTTTCCATTCTTGTCATAGGTGACGTTGGCCAGACTATAGTTCCCTGTATTGTCCGCTGCGCTTATGATGCGGTTCAGTGCATCATAGGTATAGTCATAGGATTTCAAAGAACTGTCGTCACTATTGGCCGTCCTCCATTGGGTCCGGCTGATATTGCCGTTGTACAATGGATTGGTCCCTTGGTTGTAACCAATCCTAAAATTAAACAATTTGGCGGTGTTACCCACATCGTTGATGTCCGTAAGCCACCCCCTAACATTATAGCCATAGTTAACGTCCTGCAGGCCCCCGCCCACCTTTTTGCTTACCAACTGGCCCAGGTCATCATAGCCGTTCTCCACAATCGTTTCGGTATGCGAGCCTATGGTCTGCTCTTGTTTCAGCAACCGGCCCCTATGGTCATAGCTAAGACTATCCGTAGTGACCAGGGCCGCATTGGTCCCCCTGGTATGGGAGGTCTTGGTCCGTACCACCTTGCCCCCAAAGTCCAGCTGGGTCTCCACAATATCGGTCGTGTTCAGGTACCCGTTCTTGCTGGCCGTATAGATGGGCCTGCCCTTGACATCATAACCGGTGATTGTAGTAATCCAATTGGAGGTGCCCAGCACCCGTACCTTGCCCACCGTGGCCAGGCCCCTGGTATTGGTGGCCGTGGCCTGCTCCAGCACCTTGGTGGGAACGCTAAGGCCATTGGCGTCCACATAGCCGTCGTAATGGTTTATGGTGTGGATCTTGGAGAGGTCCGTTTTGGGATAGGCACCGTTTCCGTAGTGCACCGAAACGGTATTGGACTCAAACTTGGTGGGTGTGGCCGATGGCGATTCGTACTGGGCGGCCACCTGATCCGCCGCGGTCTGGTGGGCGCTCCGGGAACTTGTGGAGCTTACCAGTCCGGTATAGGCCACCCGCCCAAAGGCATCGTACTTGGTAAACAGCCATTGGTCATTGGCCTTGAGGTTCGGATCCCGGGTCAGGATGGGCCGGTCCAGTTTGTTGTACACGATTTCTTCCCAACCCTTGCCCGGCACTTTCTTTTCCACCAGGCGGTTGCGGTGGTCGTAGGTGTACTGGTAGCACAGTTCACTGAGCTCCGTGGCACTCACCCCGTCACCGGTCACCACCTTGGGCGGGAGGGTATAGGTCAGGTTTCCAAAATCGTCGTACACATAGTAGGTGTCGTGGGCCGTTTCGGTGCTCTCGACCAGGGCGTAGGTGCGCTTTAAGATTACGCGGCCCTGTTTGTCGGTAAACTCCTCCGTGCTGTGCAGTTTTGAGGTCGAAGCGTGGTTTTCATCATAGGTGGTGGTCCTATAGAGCGTCCCGGCGGTATAGTGACCCTCGCGCTAGCTGGGGGGGGCGTATTCCAAAAGGACATCCAAAAACAACTCGCAAAAAAACCACCCGAAAGTGGCTCAAATAATCTATTATAACTGGTTTCAGTAATTGGATAGATTTACCCCAAAATTATGTGTACTTCCATTTTCATCTACATAAACATATATATAGAATTTAGTATTCATCTTTAACCCAGAAAATCTATACCATGTGTTATTTTCTAATTCACCGATAGTTACTTCTTCTTGTGCTTTTGACGACCAATTTAATCCTTCTTGATTTGGGTATAAGGAACTCTTATATAGCCATTTCCAACCATTATCCTTGTTGAAATAAACTTTGCCTTTAAGTTTAGATTTATTTGGATAAATGTCATTTAAGCCAGAGTATGAAGCATAAAAGGAAGTATCAATTTCAATTTTATCTACAATATTCCAATGATTAGGTTCAATTTCAAAATCTGAAGACAGAACATTCAATGTACTGTCTATAACTTTCATCTTGGTAATTTGGATGGCATTGTTTTGACTATTCCAATAGTCATTTTCAATATACTCTTTAGTTATTTTTATTTTGTTACAACTGCTAATAGTCAAAGTAGTAATTACAACAAATAAGAATTTAAATATTTTTAGCATAATTACTTATTTTCTAACCTTTTGCTCTCAGCAGCACGAATAATAGCAGCTCTGCCTACACCACTATTAGCAGAGTATCTTAAAAAATCTCCTGTATTCAGAATAGACACTTTCGCCATATCCTGTGGCTTATCTGGACTTAAACCTAAACTTTGCATCCTAGTAGATTTCCAACCCTTGTAGTTTGCTAATGTTCCAATAAATAAACTCTGGCCCGCTAAGGCTCTATACATCTCTCCTGAAAAACCACCCCTAAAAGGTGTTTCTAATCCATACTGTCTTGCTAATGGTGCTGACGAAGTTAATACACTATTAACCCTATCTACCATAAGATCATCAGCAGCTAATGTTCTTGTATCTTCTACAAATCCTTTATAGTTAGAACTTGCCACATTTGCATAATCTCTATCATGCTCTTTAGCTATGGCATCAGCTAAATCAACTGGTTGAAATGAAAAATCGTCATTGCCTGCCCAATCTGTAATAGCACCTGCTCCCGAATAAAGACCATGACGAGTGCTATCATCCCTAAAATCCCATCTTTCACTTTTGTTACCATCAGCCACATTGAAATAAGTATGCTTTACCCCTTTCCCTTCTGGCCCATAGGAAGCTGCATTGTCAAGACCTTGATATGTACCTCCTGCAGCTTCAATTTGCTCCTCCGACATTTGATAATAACTAATATCTAAAGTCGCAATATGTTCATCTCCATCCATAATATGAATACGTGATACATACTCCAAACCTTCAAGTTCAATACCATCAACAACCCTGTTTTCAGAAAAATTGTAGGTTCCGTTGTGTGGATAGCTATCGGCAACAGGGTCAACACTCCAAAATCTTCCGATTGCTGGGTCATAAGTTCTAAAGGCGAATTCGTGTACGTTTAACCCAAGGTCCTCGGTAAACTCTTGGTCTTGGAACGTCTTGTAATTGTTCTCAACACCATTTACCACATTGTTATATCCCTCGTGGAACATTCCGAATGGGTAGTAGTTGTTCTCCTCCATGATTATAGGCTGCCCTGGGTTACTCGGATCATCGGCATAGGACAGACGTACGTTGCCCAAATGGTCTTTATATTGGTACACATACCGATATCCGTTGTTTTCCACACTCACATAGCCCTCTGGGTGGCCAAAGAACTGTAGGGCATTATTCTCATAGATGTAGTTGCCAGCATATTCTGTAGTAGTACTTCCCACAGTCTTTTTTAGTTTAACCCCAGTGGCATCATAAATATAGGAAATTGTACCGTTATGTTGTGCATTATTGATCACAACACTGGTGGGAAGGTTTAAGTGATTATAGCTTATCCCGTCCACACTGGCGGTCCCTATGCCCTTGTTGAGGTCACGCACCATATTCCCGTTGGCATCGTACCAATAGTCATGGCCATCGGTGTTGCCATCCTTAAAGCCATAGGTTTTGTTCCCACTGTCCAAAACCTTGGTCAGCTTGTTACCGGCATCATAACTATAACCCAACATGTCCATTGCACCGAAGGTGGTCGCTGCGGGATTGGTATGGCCATTTCTGTTCAGTTCGGTAATGTTACCGTTCTTATCGTACAGAGCGGTCATATTATAACGGATCGTATTGTCCCTGGCACTGGTAAGCCGGTTCAGCGCATCATAACCGAACGAGTATCGTTCACTGACAAGGTTGCCCGTATTGTTGGGGCTCGCCGTCTTCCATTGAACCTGCGAGATGTTGCCGTTAAAGAGTGCCATTGGGTTCTCGTTGCCCCCAAAATTGGTAGGGTCGTTGTAGGCAATCTCCATCCCCCAAAGGTCACCGCCCGCGGCGGTTCCGTTGTTTATGGACTTGAGCCACCCACGAACATTGTACCTATAGTCCACCTCCTGTAGCGCGGTTGGTGAGCCTGTCGAACCACCGCCCACCTTTTTTTGTGCCAACCGGCCCAGGTCATCGTAGTGGTTCTCCACGATGGTCTCGGTATGCGAGCCTATGGTCTGCTCCTGCTTTACCAACCGGCCCCTATGGTCATAGCTAAAATTATCCGTGGTGACCAGGGCCGCATTGGTCCCCCTGGTATGGGAGGTCCTGGTCCGTACCACCTTGCCCCCAAAGTCCAGTTGAGTCTCCACAATATCGGTCGTGTTCAGGTACCCGTTCTTGCTGGCGGTATAGATGGGCCTGCCCTTGACATCGTAACCGGTGATGGTCGTGATCCAGTCGGCCTGCCCTGCGGTTGCCGAGGGGTCCAGCACCCGTACCTTGCTTACCGTGGCAAGGCCCTTTACGTTGCTGGCCTTGGTTTGCCCCAGAACCGTTGTGGGTACGCTAAGGCCATCGGTATCCGCATAGCTATCGTAATAGTTTACCGTATGGATCTCCATAGCAAGTGTATTGGGGTAGGCGCTATTGGAATACAGTACCTTTTCGTCTGCCAGGGTAGGGGAGCTTGTCTGGCGGGATTCGTACTGGGCAGTAGCATTGTTTGCCGCTGTTTGCAGGCTGGCCCTATTACTGGTGCTACTTACCATTCCGGTATAGGCCACCCTGCCAAAAGCATCGTATTTGGTAAAGCGCCATTTTCCCTGCACCCTTAGGTTGGGATCCCGGGTCATGATCGGTTGGTCCAGTTTGTTGTACACAATCTCTTCCCAGGTACTTGCCGTACCCTTACCGGGGAGTTTCTTTTCCACCAAGCGGTTGCGGTAATCGTATCTGTACTGGTAGCAGAGTTCACCGAGTTCCGTGGCACTCACCCCATCACCGGTCACCACCTTGGGCGGGATCACATAGGTGAGGTTCCCGTAGTCATCATACACATAATAGGTATCATGGGCCGTTTCGGTACTCCCCACCAGGGCATAGGTACGCTTGAGCACCACACGGCCCTGTTGGTCCGTAAACTCCTCCGTGCTGTGCAGTTTTGAGGTCGATGCGTGGTTTTCATCATAGGTGGTGGTCCTATAGAGCGTCCCGGCGGTATAGTGGCCATCGGCGACCAGGCTGGGGGTATAGGTACTGTTGGCAAGGGTGGTGGTGACCTTGTACTTCCGTACCTCGTTGGCCGCGTTTGTAGCATAACCAAATTCAATTTCATGTCCCCCGCCCATGCGCCAATCGTACCCGGGGGCGGCCTGTTTCAATACCCGGTCCAGGGGCGAGGACTCAAAGGCCCTTTCCGAAAAAGGATTGGGCGTTGCCGATACAATATCATCCGAATAATTGGCCACATAATAGCTATCGGTATCCGTTTCCGCCGTGCCCCGGAAACTGCCAAAACTGCCCGAGGCCGCTTTATGGGGCAGCCATTCCCTGGCCTGTCGCCCATAGGCGTCATAGCCCATATGGGTGACCAGGTCCTTAAGCTCCTCACTGTACGCGGTCCCGGCGATGATGTTCCCGAGGGCATCCTCGGTACCGTCCAGTTTCTGGAGCACGGGATCATGGAAGTACTGCCGTACCCCCACATCGGTGGCATAGTAGAGGTAGCTCCGAAACCTGGCGGTGGTGGTCGTAGAGCTCCAGGTATATTCGGTACCGTCGATTACCTTGTTGCCCTGTAGGTCGTAGACTCCGCTCATCCCACTGTCGCCACCGGAATGGCCCACCGGGTGTACGATGCCCACCAAAAGGTACCAGGTATCCAATTGCGGCAAGTCCCCGGACCAGAAATAGGGATTACCGTTGGCAGAGCCATTAAGGTTGTTCACGTTCTGGGTGCCATGGTAGGTACTGCCATTCTGGGAATGTGTACGTTTTACCCAGACCGTATACCGGTAGGCCGCATTTTTGTCCACCGCAAAATAATCGGTGTTCCAACCCCCATCGGCATGGTTGTCGGCCTCATTGCCGCATTCCCATAACAACGATATGGCCCCATGGGGATCGGAGCCGTTGATCCTTTGGTTCTCCACGGTACTGCCGTTCTGGTTGAAGAAGGCGGTACCGCCACTTCCCGGGGTCCAGTCCATGGACCATCCGGGCACATTTGAGGCATGGATAAGCTTTTGGGCCTCCCTCCCGGACCCCTTGATGGCCACCTGCTGCTTGCCACGGCCCAGTCCATCAAAGTAGGTGATCCCTTCGATCACGTCACTGTTCAGGCCTATGGGGTCACCTTCCTTTAAAGCGGTTTGGTAGCTCCGGGTATGGATATAGTTCTCATTGCTTTTGGTCACGGGGGCATAGGCGCCGGAACCCGGGGCGGGACCCGTTGTCCCAAAATGGGCACCGGCCACCGAAACGTTCCTGTCATCCCCGTTCTCCACATAGCCCGTGGGCCGGGAACAGGCCTGGATGCTGTTGGTCGGATCCCCAAAGCCGTCCCCATCGGTATCGGCATACCAAACCGCCCCCTTGTTGATGGTGTAGTTGATCGACAGTGCCGGGGCCCAACAGCCCGAACTGTTGTTCCTTGCCCTAAGGTAGTATACCGTGCCGGAGGTACGGGTAATGGAACCATTGGAATTTGAAGTGCTGGTCCCCGATGCGCTGCCCTGCCAGTACCAGGTGGTATTGGCCGGTGGACTACCCGAACGGGTAAGTACACTGTTGTCGCAGTTGTTGGTCACACTCGGGTATGATGGCTGTGGGGGAACCGCTTTTATGCTATAGCTTACCGCCCGGGCCGGGCCCCAACAGCCCGTACTGTTGTTCCTGGCCCGGAGGTAATATACTGTGCCGGAGGTACGGGTAATGGAACCATTGGAATTTGATGTACTGGTCCCCGATGCGCTGCCCTGCCAGTACCAGGTGGTCCCACTGGGGGGGTTGCCACGGGTCAGTACACTGTTGCCACAGTTGTTGGTCACGCTGGGTGCCGATGGCTGCGCGGGCACCGTATTTATGCTATAGCTTACCGTCCGGGAAGGGCCCCAACAGCCCGAAATGTTGTGCCTTCCCCTTAGGTAGTATACCGTGCCACTGGTACGGGTAATGGAACCATTGGAATTTGATGTACTGGTCCCCGATGCGCTGCCCTGCCAGTACCAGGTGGTCCCACTGGGGGGAGTGCCACGGGTCAGCACACTGCTACCGCAGTTGTTGGTCACGCTCGGTACTGATGGCTGCGTGGGCACCGCTTTTATGTTATAGCTTACCGTACGGGAAGGGCCCCAACAGCCAGAAACGTTGTGCCTGGCCCTGAGGTAGTAAACATTGCTGGAGGTGCGGGTAATGGAACCATTGGAATTTGAGGTGCTGGTCCCCGATGCGCTGCCCTGCCAGTACCAGGTCGTGTTGGCCGGTGGGCTCCCCGAACGGGTAAGTACACTGCTGCCACAGTTGTTGGCCACGCTGGGTGCCGATGGCTGCGCGGGCATCGTCTTTACGCTATAGGTCACCGTACGGGAAGGGCCCCAACAGCCCGAACTGTTGTGCCTGGCCCTGAGATAGTATACCGTCCCACTGGTACGGTTAAGGGTCTTTCCCGCGTTGGAGGTGCTGGTGCCCGAACCGGATCCCTGCCAATAATAGGTAACACCACTGGGCGGGTCGGCACGTACCAGGGTGGTGGTTCCGCAGTTCGCGATCGATGATGGCACTGGCGGCTGGCCGGGAACGGATTTTACACTATAGCTTACCGCCCGTGCCGTGCTCCAACAGCCACTGCGGCTCCTTGCCCTGAGGTAGTATACCGTACCACTGCTGCGCGTTGCTGAAATTTTGGAGTTCAATGTGCTCACGCCCCCTGCGGTATCCTGCCAGTACCACGTGATCCCCTTTGGTGGGCTCCCCGAACGGGTCAGTTCACTGTTGCCGCAGTTGTTGGTCACAGTTGGTGTCGGGGGCTGCGGGGGCAACGTAGTTATGCTGTAGTTGACCGAACGGGAAGGGCCCCAAAGGCCCGTACCGTTGTTCCTTCCCCTGAGATAGTATACCGTACCAGTGGTACGGTTAAGGGTCTTTCCCGAGTTGGAGGTGCTGGTGCCCGAACCGGATCCCTGCCAGTAATAGGTCACCCCAGAAGGTGGGTTTGCCCTGATCAGTTGGGTACGGCCACAATGTTTGGTGACCGTGGGTGTCGGGGGCATCCCCGGGGCGGCAGGGGTCACTGTAATTTGCAGCCCCGTATATTGGGGTGACCCACCACTGTTGAAACCAACTCTTAAAAAGTCTGTGCCGGCACTGTTAAAGCGCAATCGGACACTAAAAGTGGATGAACTCAATATGGTGCTCCCACTGGGCTTCACCCAGGAAGTGTTGCTTACCGCTCCTGAATAATTCAGATAATACGTATGGGTCGTTCCCTCAACTACCGTTGTGGGGCCGCTGATGGTCTGGCCCCCCAGCTGTTGGGGAACGGTCATGGAAATAAGGGACAGGGCCAACAGCCCCATTCTTGCCCAGGCCCATTTTGTAAAATGGCCCATGACGGGTGATTGTGGTTGAAACGGTCTTTTCATAGGTTCACTAAGTTTTTAGGTTGTGGGGAAGGGATAAGGGGTCTTTTAAAAGTGATATAATGGCCAAATGTCGAAACCGTCAGTTTTTGTAATGATACTCATAGTCAGTCACCAGGTTGTTATCGGCATCCTTGACGGATTTAAGGCGGTTAAAATCATCATACTCATAAAAAATGGCATAGCCCTTTGGGTCGGTCATGCTCGTCACCCCCACTAAAGGGTCGTAGGTGTAGGTGGTCACCATTGCCTTTGAAGCTACGGAGTGGTTTCTTATAGCTTTCAGGGCATTCCTAAGTTGTTGCTCTTTACAGGAAGAATCACTGCAGTTGTCATTATCGGCATCCGAAGCGATGACCGCAGCATTGATCAACGCCTGTACCGTTGCGGCATCGGACGAGGTAAAGTTTTCGAGCTTGGCAATGGGATATTGTTTGTTGTACCCCCAGATGTAATAGCGGTGTGCACCATCTTCCCTGGAGACTTCCTGTGGATTGCCCTGCGCGTCATAACCATAATGGACAATACGCGGTTCAACGTTGTCATTGCCCTTCGCGGTCTGTACGTTCTTTGGCAGGAGCATGCCGCCAAAGGAACCGTACAGGTTGCGCTGTACCGAAACCAACTTTACGGTAGGCAAAAGGCCCTCCAACTCATAAATCTCGGTCTGTATGGGTATGGTTTTCCTATTGTCGCCGCGCAAAAGCCCAATTACGGAAGCGTCCGTGGCATCAAGATTGCCCCCTACGGTCAACGCGGTGCCAATATCGTCAGGGTAATGCATCTTGGTCCTTGACCCATCACCGCTTGAGTCCCTGATATCCGAACTGGTCACCTGTAAGTGTGCGGAGTTGCCATAGGTGTTGGTCGTTACCGTTACATTGGGGTTATTGCCATCCGTATCGTAGCGTGTGGTAGTCACCTGGCTACTGCTCATATACTCATTTATGATGCTGTAATGGTTTTTAATGTTGGGATTGGCACCAAAGCCATCGGAAAAACCGCCGCCATTGTAGTAATTAACTGTAATTTTAGACCAATCATATTCCCATAATGCTGCTTTTTGCTCATCAAAAAATTCCGTCCCCATGCCATTTGACCTATGGGTCAAAAGTCCCCTGACCAGTAACTGCTTGGCCTCTTGCAGACCGGTATAGGTATCCACAATAGTGTCCTTATATACCAGGTCGTTGCTGGCATTGTACACCCTTTTGGACTTCAAGCTACGTTTATGGCCTTTGTCCTGTAAGGGTGCAAAGGGAAAGCCCAAAGCGGCCGAGTTGCTGTTCCTTGTGGTACCATACCGATATTCCGTTCTCCCCAAGGTCTGGCCACTGCCGTTCTTAAGTGTCTCGGTGACCTTCCCGTAACAAACGGTGCTGCCGGAAATATTCAGATCGTACAACGAGCGGTCAAACACCCTTATAATATTGCGTTTGCTGCCCTGTGCACCTGGAGTGGCACCTCCCCAAAATTCCTGTTTTGTGTATGATTGCGTGGGCAGGCCACCTGTGTGCACAAAGGTTCCGGTACTGTTGCCATTTCCGTGGGTATAACCATATTCTTTGATTTGTGCGATACCGTTTTCGGTCCTATTGGTAATTTTTTTGATGCGCAATCCCCCGGCAGGAGCGTTGAAGAACTGTTGCCCACTACCACCATAGAGCCTGTCATAATTTATCCGTATCTGGGGACCATAGGCATTGAACCCATCATTGCTGCAGATATATCTATAACTGACCAAGATCAGATCTTGGCTGCCGGTATTCTGGTTTACAAAAGTTTGGTTTTGAACGGTAACGGGGTCATGCTTATAGAAACCAGCGTCCAGATAGTATCCGGTCCCATCGACGGTTATGGCCGTACTACCTGCCCCGCGAATGGTCACAAAATTTCCGGAAACCACGTCTTTGGGGTGCGTGCCCCCAAAAGCGTTGGCGGGGATATTGGGGAAGTTGATGGTCACGTCGACCGATAAATTGACAACCCCTGTCACATCAACTTCGCGGTATATGTACGCATTATGGTTTCCTTGGCAGATGCCCGATTCTGAGTAGATTTTGGTGATTGGCTCGGTAATCGGCATGGTCGTGCTACTGGCACGCACTTCATTGGCCTCAAACTCAAATTCCGTATAACCTCCTGTAGGATAATATACGCGTTTGAGACTGCCCGCCAGTATCCGGTCCGGGTGCGAATTCAAATCTGCGCCGTTATAGCTGGTATATGGTGCGGAAGGCAGTATTTTTTGTGCGTCCCTGCCATTGTAATAGCCCCAATAGTCCCTTTCCAGAGAATTGATATGGGGCAGTTTTTCGCTGTGATATTCAAAACGGTAGACCTGCTTCACTACATCGGTCTTTCCGATAATGGTTACCGAATCAAGGCGCATCCGTTTTTTTCCCTGTAGGTTGTTGGCAAAACTCTCGACATAACCGTTCTTGGCATTGAAATAGGAATGGTGGAAAATGGCCTTTTTGATCTGTTGCCCATATTTATCGAAAAGGGTAATGGACTTATAACGGAAGCCCCGGTTCGCCATTTGGTCTTCCCGGTCCTCGGCCGTCTCCAGTACCAATTTGGCCCCACCAACGTCATTATGGTCATAGGCCCGGATCTCTTTTAGGGCCTTGGTCTGGTAATCTACCGAAGTCGAGTTGACCCTATGAAAATAATTGGAGGAAATGGCCTGTGTGAAAAAGCTCGGAATCCTGCCTGCATTAATGGTAGGGTCATAATCGTTGTAGTAACTGTAGTTCCACTTCGAATAATCAAAATCATCGTAGTCGAACAATATATAACTGTCCGAGGTCATGGAATGGATCTGTGAAAGGTTCCATGCCGTGGCCGTTTTATGGGTCACGTTCGTAGGACTTGTATGTAGTACACTTTCCTGGTCGTAGAACCAATATTCCAGCCCGTTGTCCCCGGTCACATGAAAACCGTCCATGTAACCGGCCCCCGGCAAAAGGTTGCTCCTTACATTTTTCTTGAAATCGAACTTGAGGTTCTGTTGTACCGGATATATCAATACATCATTGGTGCCGCCGCCCTTGAAGACGAATTTTCCCGAACGGTCCATAAAGTTGAAAAAATAGACATCGGATTGGCCGTCCACCTCTTGGCCCACAATACGATAGTCCAAAAAGAAGACCTCGTGGTTGCCATCTTCATAGGCCAATGTCGGCTTCACATTATAGTAATTGTTCAAAGTGGCCGAACCATCGAACAAAAAGCTTGTGTTTTTGGTTTGAAGGTCACGTTTCTTACTCCTGTCATCTGCTCCTCGCACCGATTTGGAGATAGTGCCCCCGGCGTTCAAGCTCCACCCGAGACCAATGGACGTGGCCTCTTGGTTCACCTTAATGCCCCCTGTATGGTAGGCTATGTACACCGGTACGGTAATATCCCCAGACGTGAGTTCAAATAGGGGTATCGATACCGGTACGGTACCGTAATTTGTTGCTACTGGATATTCTCCAAATTGACCCAATGCGGCAACATCAGGGGTCGGGGGGATTACCTTGGGCAAACCCTGTGCGTAGGGTCTTATGCCAAAGCATAGCAGGCTAATCACTAGAAGTGTTCTTTTCATTTTCTTATGTTATATACCATTTCATTTTCAGTCTTATAGCTGAAAGAGCTTACTGGATTGCTCCATGGAGAATACCACCCAATATGGATTTCGCTACATCCACAACTCAGAAGATTGCCTTTGGCAAATCTTAATTTTACTATAATAGTATGACCAAAAAAAGTGTTGAAATCGGTTGAATTGGGGACGAAAAAGGGAATTGGAGGGACATCCCAAGGGCCGGTATCGAAAAGGTGGAACGGATCCTGGTCGGGGATTCCATAATTTCCAGAAGGAAGCGTATTGTTTATTTTAAAGGGAATGTAGCCAACAGGAAAATCCCCATTAAACTTTTTGATGGCATTTTTAAAACCAGTGCTAGAGGATTTTGGTCCACTCCCCGCTCTGAAAATACTATCAGGTTTGGGAACTGAAAAATTGGCCCTGATTTCTTCGGTAGGAATGTTTCCTTTTACGGTAGGATTTGCATTCGGGGGGTAGGTGTTACCTTTCATAGGCGTCCATTGAAAAGGTGGTGGATGCCTCGTTGCTAGCAACCATCTCTTTATATCGATTCTTGTCCCCAAAATCAGGATATGGGAAAGGGCAGCAACAAGGGTCTGCGTATGGCATTGGGCTGGGATAGCTTTTATGGATAGGGGTTTTCCCTTGGTGATATCCCATAGCGCTGAAAAATGGGGATAGAATAGTATACGCTGGAATAAGTATTCTGGTTGAAGTGTGCATGTACGGCAAAAGAGTTAGTGGCCGCGAATTTCAAGCACTGGGGGTTGAATCAAAAACCTAATGTAACAAGCGAAAGTTCAGGGGGATGGTTGGGCGATTATCAGGGTTACATAGCCCATTCGCACCGCATTCAACTGGGATGATGCCACAGGGGATCGGGGCAGGGAAAATCCTGGAAAGGAAAATGGCCAACGGACAAACCTTGTCCGGTAACAAAGTGGAGCTAAAGCACGGCCGGGTCCGGGGAACTACCTTAGTTTAAGGGCGGAGGTTGTCCCCTGCTTTAAACATCTTTCCATCACCTGGAATGATGTAATCCGTATTTTTTAAAAGTGTTTTTCTACTTTCCACCAAGGCCTTCATATCCATATCCGTTGACTGGAGATGGTCTTTTTGGTTGGTAAATTAATTAGTTCTATATCTTGAGCTTTACAGCTACAAGGCACAATCAACAATAATAAAAAAGAGGCAATCTCATTGTGGTGTACCTTCTAAATGATACATATAAAAGATTCTTATTTCCCCCTATAGACTAATCGCAATTCCATCGAAATCCAACAAGCTTTTCAATACTATTGCTCCAAAATTTAATTATTAGGCGTAATATTGAATTCCATAGCCATTTCTTTTAATCAATGCAGGAAAAGAAAAAGACCACGCTCATTATTTTAGCGTTCTTTGCCATCTACGTGATTTGGGGCTCCACCTATTTGCTGAACAAAATAGCGGTTCAGGAAATCCCTCCTTTCTTTTTGGCAGGGATACGTTTTGTTACCGCCGGTATCTTGATCTTTGGCATGGCGCTATTAAGTGGAAAATCGATAAAGGTCTCCAAAAAACAATTTTGGAATTCGGTATTCCTGGGCTTTTTGTTCCTCAGCTTTGGCAATGGGGTAGTGGTTTGGGCATTAAAATTTGTGGACAGCAATTTTGCCGCCCTGGAAATATCCGCCCAACCCTTGGTCATTTTATTGATGATGTGGATCCTACAGGGCAAAAAAATCCAACCTATGTCCTTATTCGGCGTGTTTTTGGGGATGTTGGGGATTTATCTACTGGTAAGTCAAAGGAATATCCTGGGACAGGAGAATGCCGTTCTTGGGATGCTTATGATCTTTGGTGCCATGTTGAGTTGGGCCTATGGAAGTTTGTTTGTGGCCAAGGCCGATCTACCCAAAAACTATTTTGTAAATACGGGCTATCAAATGCTGACTGGTGGGGTGTTATTGTTTATCATCAGTTTTGCCTTTAATGAACCGTGGTCGTCCCCCACAACGTGGTCAGACGGGGTGCAATGGTCCATGGTACTTTTAATCATTTTTGGCAGTATTGTGGCATTTACCTCATTTAATTTCCTATTACGGGTGGTTTCTCCGGAAAAAGTGGCCACAAATACCTATGTAAACCCCATTGTTGCCATGGTGTTGGGCTGGTATTTTTTAAATGAACAAATCAGTGTGCAATCCATTGTTGCCGCTATCATTCTCCTTACGGGCGTTTATTTTATCAATACCAAGAAAACCCTTAAAATCCTGAATCGGTTTAAAAAATGAGGCGTATCCCATTGCTTTTCCCCTTGGGAGAATGGAATTCCTTGACTGTTGAATGTTTTGGGAATGAAATCAAGGTTTGGGTCAATGGCGACCTGGTAAATCATGGTTTTAATGCCACGGCCAAGGAAGGGAAAATAGCGCTACAAGCAGAAGGTGCTGAAGTAGAGTTCAGAAAGTTGGAGTTGATTTCAATCGCCGGACTTTCGGAATAACCATCCTCATTTCGTGGATTGTACAATTCACTACACCAACGGTACGATCCACTACATTGCATTTTTTTGATTGGAAGTCCACTATGATATTTGTACCATCATCAATCAAAATGGTACCATCATCAATCAAAAAACGAATAGGCAATCATCAAATCGTCCGCTTTCATCAAGGGCGGACGATTTAAAAAAACGAACAATCATGACGTATCTATCAAAACTTATGGTAAGCTTTCTTATAAAGGTCCTTTTGGTATTGGCACTCCTTTACCCTTCCTTTTCGGAAGCACAACGAAGGAGCACTTCCATTAACGTAAACGATAATGGAAAAACAACGATTTCCATAAAAAATGGTTTTGGGAACAACTTTTTTATAGAATACAAAGGCGAAATAGAACTTTCCGATGACGATTCCGATGTAGTGTCCATCTCTAGGGGCGGTTATATGGAGATCAAGAAAACTGCTTTTGGTAGCCGAAGGCGAATAGTTATGGAACCAGATGCTTCTGGAAACCTGGTCAAAAAATATTATGTGGGCGGTTCCCAAAAGAGTTTTGACTCCGAAGGAAAGAAGTGGCTCTCCGAAATATTGTTGGAAGTGGTGCGCAGCACGACACTGGGTTCACAAAAACGGGTGGACCGCATGTATAAAAAGGGCGGATATTATCCCGTTTTAAAGGAGGTGGACGAAATCTCAAGCAATCACGTGAAGTCCCGATATTTAAGACTCCTTTTGGATAAACGATTGGATGAAAAAGGTTTGATTTCTACCTTAAAAAGGGTAGGGGGGATTAGCTCTGACCATCATAAAGCGGAAATTTTAAAACACAATGCCAAGGCCTTTTTGTCTTCGGATGCCGTAACCACGGCTTATATCCAGACTACGGGTAAAATCAATTCTGACCACCATAAGGCGGAAGTCCTTAAACGTTCCATTCAGGACCGTGAAATTTCGGACAACCAAATGAAGGCGTTGTTCGGAATTGCTGGGGATATCGATTCCGATCATCACAAGGCCGATGTGCTGTTAAAAGTCCTTAGCAGTCGGTCCTTAAATCCTGAGAACACCAAATTATTGATTTCAACTTCCAAATCCATTGATTCCGACCACCATAAGGCATCCGTTTTAAAGAAGGCCCTTTCAACAAATAATCTGTCCTCAAGTGCCCATCACTCCCTATTGTCTTCCGTGGACAATATGAGTTCTGACCATCACATTGCCAGTATCCTCAGTGATATGCTAAGGGAAAAACTGGATCAAGAAGCATTGTCCCATTTATTGGAACAAGTGAAGGAAAATATATCTTCAGATATACATCAGGCAAGCATATTGAAAAAAATAGCCCAGGAACAGGAGTTGGGCATGGCTTTGGAGACATACCTATCCACATTGCGAAATGTAAACTCCGATCACCACAAGGCTTCCGTTTTTAAACAGCTTTCCAAGCGTTCCTACTCCAATGGGGACCTTGTCCAGATTTTAAAGGCAACCCGGAGTATTAATTCCGACCATCACCATGCGGAAACATTGATGGCTTTTGCACCGTCGGTAAGGGGCAAGTCCGAAAGTGTTTTGGACGCTTATCACCATTCCAGCGATGGTATTTCGTCGAATGCTCATTTGGGCCGTGTTTTAAGGGCCATCAGATAAACCTATTCCTTTATGGACCGCCCAAACCAAGCGGACAAACCTTTTATTGTCTAATTTGGTGGCATGAAGCGGTACTTTATTGGATTGCTATATCAACCAACCATGAAAAAACACCTGAGCCTTTTCGGTATTGGCTTCGTATTGGGCGCATTGACCTTTGGTTTTGTCAATTTTGAACAATCACAGCGCCTGGGACAACTCATTTTAAGTGGGGTCTTAGGTGTTTTGGTTGCCTATTTGGTATTTTTCTCCAATGGCCCCCTAAATAGGTTACTGGCATGGAAAAAAAATACTGGGATTCGACTTTTGCTTGGAATTCTCTGGAATATGGTAAGCACCTATGGCATCGTATTCATCTGTGTTGGCCTGTACGGATATTTCACAATGGGGAGACCTTTTTTGAACTCCATGGACCTGGAAACCCGTTTGGAACTGGGGATTCTTCTGTTTTGCGCTGCAGTTATTTATAACATCGCCTATTTTGCGTTCTATTCCTATGACCAATATACCACGGCCCAATTTTTGGAGCTGCGTACCGAACGAAGGCAGGCCGAATTGCAATTGGCAGCCCTAAAATCCCAATTAAGCCCACATTTTCTTTTTAATTGCATCAATTCCCTTTCCGTATTGTTCCATGACCATACTGAAAAGGCCGAAACCTTTATCCGTTCCATGGCCAAGTCCTATCGATATACCCTGGACAATCATAGTACTTCGTTGATCAGCATAAGGGAAGAATTGGCTTTTGTGGAGTCCTATGCCTTCCTGCTTAAGACCAGGTTCGGGGATGGTTTTAGACTACAAGTGGGTTTGGACGCGAATCATCTGCAAAGCAAGATTCCTCCATTGACACTTCAAATATTGGTGGAAAATGCCGTAAAGCATAATACGGTAACGAAAGCCAATCCCATTAAGGTTACCATTACGGGCAATGAGGACTTTATAACCATTACCAATACCAAAATCAGGAAACGACAGAGCGCCCCCTCTACGGGAATTGGATTGAAAAATATTACCGGCCGCTATGGAATATTGTCCAATGCCAAGATAAAAATTGAGGACAATACCCATTTCATGGTCAATTTACCCTTGCTGAAGAATGAATAGGTTATTTGTGCATCATCCATGGTTTCGGTTACTCAGTCCACTTTTTAGTGGTACGCTGGTGTATCTGCTTATGCTATTGATCAATAATGCCGTGCTTTACATCCAGGAGGACTTTTTAAGCCAGGAATTGTATGTATGCATAGGATTGGCTTACTTGACCCAGGAATTTTCCCGTTTATCGCTTTTGGTGTTTGAACGGTTGCAACGCCCCAAATCCTTCCTTTTCAAAGTATTGTTGCAAATATGCATTTCCATTCTATTGACGATAGGCCTGGTATACCTATCCATGTACCTTTACTTTAAATACATATTACTGTATACCCCAAATTTTAGGGAGTTATTTGTGTTCAACAGCATTTTTTCCTTCATTACCTTACTCTACGTGGTACTGTATTTAGGGCACTATTTCCTATTTCGGAAAAACACCCAAAAAATTGAAAAGGAACTTCGCGCAAAACAGGCCATTGAACATGACTTTGCCAGTTATCGCAATGGCATCAATCCCAAACTGCTTTTTGAAAGTTTGGAAGCCATGTTGGTGGTGATGAAGGAAAATCCAGCCAAAGCGGAAGAGTTGACCGATCATTTCTCCACGGTCTATCGTTATATTTTATCCAAAAGAAAACGGGAAATGGTTCCCTTACGGGAAGAACTGACCATCGTAAAGGCACTGTCCCAACTTTTTGACCATCTTCCGTACCGAAAGGTAAAACTTGGAAAAGTAAGCGATACGGATTTTACCGTCCTGCCGACCAGCCTTTTAAAAGTAATGGAATCCATTATACGGACCACCATCGTTTCCGCCAGAAAAGCATTGGTTATTGATATCCTGGAAAATAAGGAGTCCCTGGAGGTACGATATGAACATGAGGAAAAATTGGAGGAATCCCTGTCCATGGACACCTTGCGGGATATTTCCCATAGTTATCAATTCTATACGGATATGCCCATTCAGATACGGGAGGAAGGACGATTCAAAATCATAAAACTACCAAAACTGATCTATAATGAAAGTAGCCATACTTGAAGACGAACCATTGGCAGCTGAAAAGTTAAAACGATATTTAACCAAATGTGATGCCTCCATTGAGATATTGACCGTTTTGGATTCTTTGGAAATGGCCATTCCATGGATACAACAGAACAATGCGAAGGTCGATCTCTACTTTATGGACGTGCAATTAACGGACGGATTGAGTTTTGAGCTGTTTGGGACCGTGCCGGTGCGAAAACCCGTAATCTTTACCACCGCTTTCGACGAGTTCGCCATAGACGCCTTTAAGGTGAACAGTATTGATTATCTGCTAAAGCCCATAACCTTCACCGACTTGTCAAAATCCCTAAAAAAATTAAAATCCCTACAACTGCAGTTCTCGAACGCTTCGGAAATAGCTCCCATGATGCAAAAATTGGCTGCCAAAGTCTATAAAGATCGTTTTTTGGTGCGCGTGGGCAATCATTTACGGTCTGTTTTGACCAAGGACATTCTGGCCTTTTACGCCGAAGGCAGGGATGTTTGCCTCATCAATTTGGAAGGGAAGGAATATCCCGTGGAATATACGATAGAGTCCCTAAAGGAACTCTTGGATCCGAAAAAGTTTTTTAGGGTCAATCGTAGTTTTATGGTGGCCCTGGAGGCTATTAATGATGTTGTCGTCTACTCCAATAGAAGGTTAAAACTCAGTCTTAAAAAAGATATCAACAAGGAAATTGTGGTGAGCAGGGAAAAAGTAGCGGATTTTAAGCTTTGGTTTGAAGGGGTTTGACTTCGCTTTTTAATTGAATAGTAGTATCTTAGGGATAAAACCTGAGCATATGAAATACCTCTCCCTTTGCTGCTTCCTTTTTTTGATTTTTGCGTGTACCCCTTCCCAGGAGTACGATTTGGTACTACAAAATGGCCTGCTTTATGACGGTGGGGGAGAAGCACCCTATCCAGGGGATATTGGAATCAATGCGGACACCATTGCCTTTATTGGGGAGCCCAACTCCCTTAAGGGAAAGGAAACTATTGCCCTAAACGGTTTGGCCACTTCCCCGGGCTTTATCAACATGCTCAGTTGGGCCAATGTGTCCCTATTGGAGGACGGACGATCGCAGAGTGACATCCGACAGGGGGTCACTTTGGAAATAATGGGTGAGGGACGTTCCATGGGGCCCCTAAACGAGGAAATGAAGGAAAACATGTTAAAGGGTCAGGGGGATATAACATTTGATATTCCATGGACCACCCTGGGGGAATACCTGCAGCATTTGGAGGATAAAGGGGTTTCCACAAACGTGGCCTCTTTTGTGGGCAATGGGACACTAAGGGCCCATGTCATCGGTTTTGAAAACAGACCGGCCACCCCTGGGGAACTGGAGGAAATGAAGAAATTGACCAAACAGGCCATGGAGGAAGGGGCGATGGGCATTTCCAGTTCATTGCTCTATGCCCCCAGTATGTATGCGAGCACCCAGGAATTGGTAGAACTTTCAAAAGTTGCCGCTACCTATGATGGCCTTTATATTTCCCATATCCGTAATGAGGGAGACCAACTTTTGGAAAGTCTGGACGAGCTGATCCAGATTTCCAAAGAGGCCGATATCCGTTCGGAGGTATACCATCTAAAGGCGTCCTCCAAACCCAATTGGGACAAGTTGGATAGGGCCATTGCAAAAATAGATTCCGCCCGAAGGGTTGGACTGCCCATTACAGCCGATATCTATACCTATAATGCAAGCTCTACCGGACTTCATGTACAGTTACCGGACTGGGCCAGGGAAGAGGGTATCGCTGCCATGTTGGAGCGCCTGGCCGATCCAAAAAACCGAGAAAGGGCAATTGCGGAAATGGAGTTTCGAAATGCTCCGGAAACTATTCTTTTGGTGGGGTTCCGATCGGAAGAAATGCGTAAGTACATCGGAAAATACCTTACCGAAGTGGCCGAAGAGTGGGAGATGGACCCAGCTGAAGCTTTGGTGGATCTATTGATAAAAGATCAAAGTCGTGTTCAGGTGGTCTATTTCTCCATGTCCGAGGAAAACATTTCAAAAAAAGTGGCACTTCCATGGGTCAGTTTTTGTTCGGACGCGGGGTCCTATACCAATGAGGGCGTCTTTATAAAGCAAAGTACACATCCACGTGCCTACGGATCATTCATCCGGGTACTGGGAAAATTTGCCCGTGATGAAGGGGTGATTTCCCTTGAAGAAGGCATCAGAAAACTAACGTCGTTACCTGCAGACAACCTCAAACTCCAAAAACGGGGACGATTAGGCATTGGCAATTATGCGGACATTGTGGTGTTTGATCCGGAAAAGGTCACTGATAAAGCTACATTCACCGATCCACATCAATATGCCGAAGGGGTAGTCCATGTTTTTGTAAATGGGGGACAGGTAATAAAGGACGGGGAACATACGGGAGCCTCCCCAGGCCGATTTGTAAAAGGACCTGGATATATCACCCAATGAAACTGATGGTCCACTGGTTCATAAATAGTATTTCCTAATCGCCATTTGTGGCAAACTATTTGAGGGATTAATTTAGAAAAAATAACGTACTGTGAAATGAGTCATGCCAATTCTTGATACCGACCGAAATATCAATGGAGAATTGCATCTGACCGCTGAAAGACCCATAAAATTTAAACAGATGAAAACAAAGAACAACGTATTACTGATTGCGGTGGTTTTGGCGCTGCTATCAATTGCCTGTGCCAGTAAAAAAGCTACAGCCTCGCCAGAACAGCTGGCGAAACTTCAAGAAATGGTGGATTCCAATGCGTTCCGTTTGGATGCACGATGGGCCAACCCTTTAGCAACCCAGACTGTCAATGCCATTGCAGTCTCTGGATTGTTGCCCCTTGGAAGTACCCCCAACAGGATCGATATTTTTGGTATGGCCAGTTATATCGAATTTAAAAATGATAGTGTTTTTGGCATACTTCCGTACTATGGCGAACGCCAATTTACCCGTAAGTATCCTCCAACCGATGCAGGAATCCAGTTCAAGGGGGTACCCAGGGACTTTGAAATAGCATTTGATGAAAAGAAGCGGCAATACAATTTCAATTTTGATATTGAAAGTGACACGGGAGAGGGGTTTACGGTCAATGGAATATTATTCGAAAATATGAACACCACTTTCTACGTCAATAGCACCGATCGATTGAGCATTGCCTATTCAGGATCAATCAAAGACCCTATCGACCGTGAGTAGCGCTGCTAAATTGTTTTGCATTTGCACACTGTTTTTCAGTGTATTGCATGGTCAGAACTCAAGTTTTACCGGAACATTTATTACCCCAAATGGTGCCGTAGGCCTGCAATTAAAAGCGGTGGGTTCCGAGTTGCACGGTTTATTGGTGTCCACTGAAGGAATGTATGCGTTAAAGGCGGAAAATACCGCCACTACCATTAATGGCACTGTATTTACGAATATTGGCAATTATAATTTTTCCGGACAAGCCATTCAAGGAGGGCTGAATTTGGTTTCGGAAGGGGTCAACTATACCTTCTATCAAACATCGACCCAGCACGAATTGGATGCGATGGATTTAACACCCTATTTTACGGATGGAACAGCGACGAGTACTGAAGAAACCACCGATAGCCCAACCTCAAAAGACATGAATTATACCGGCGAAGCAAAGGAGTTGTTCAATTACATCGCTGGGAGCCAGTTGGTGTTCTACCAACGCACTTCCATTTTTAATGATAGTACCGCTAGTTCCATAACCTATGTCAATTTTTGTGCCGATGGTCGATTTAGCCTGAATTATGATGGTGGGTTCAGCGTGGAAGGCAGGTATGGTGGAAATGCCCATGGTGTGACTCGGGGAAAGAATTATGGGACATGGCATTTGGAACGTCGACAGGGAGCCATGGTGGGCGTTTTGAACTTTGCGGATGGCACCCAAAGTGTATATACCATAAACAAGAACTATTTGGCCCAGGGAAGATGGCGTATCGGAAATACGCAATATGCCTTGGCGCGGAACAAGGCCGTTTGCCGGTAAATTCTGGATGTCTAATTGTAGGCCGTAAAGAGTACGACCAAACCATCGGCAAAACTATCCACGTTCACGGTAAAACCATCGGAATTAAAGGCGGTGAGTGCTACTGTAGTCTCTCCCAAATTATCCCCGTTTTGATTGCCATACCGGATACCCACACAGTGGGAACTTGAGGCAAAACGGGATATATCGTTTATGGAATTGCCACTACCACCAATGTAAATGTTCTGCTGGGTTATGGAACCACTGTCATCCCGGGCAAAACCATTACTGGTTCCAAAGGAATTGGGCAAACCACTTTCGTTGTTACGGGTGGCGTTATCCGAATTTAAATTTATACGCTCCACATTGGCATGGGCGATAAAGGTGATATTTCTGGGTTGAAAGGGTATCCCCGAAACCGTGACATTACCCGTGGCCGAAACGATAAAAAACCCGGAATAGACATTGGGATCACTCTGCCGGACCATTACATTCCAGGAGGTTCCATCGAAAAGATAAAGCCTGTTTTCATCCGAAGCGTAGGCCAATGCCCCTTGGGAGGCCGCCGTAATCGCCGTAATTTCTACCGCTGTTGCCGTGGGAAGGCCCATTACGGAGAATTCATCGAGCTGTGCCTGCACCATAGTGCCATATAGCAACAATAAGGGGAACAAATACGTATACCTATTCATAGCGTTGTATTACTACAACTTTGGTTTTTTGGGATTAGTATGTACGGCAATGAAAGATTTTTTTTTTCGCGGGAGGGCCATAGTAAAGAAGGGGCATCCTCACGGCTATTTATGGAAGATACGGCCGGGGAATACCTTATAAAAGAGGGGAGTGGGGTTTCCAGGATTTATGCGATAGCGTGCTGATTTGTCAATCGTTAAAAAGCAATCCGGGGGTGTTTTTCCAGTTCCAAAAAAGGGGATTTCGTATATTTGATTACCACAACCTTCCCCATAAAATGAAACGGACCTGTTGCCTTTTAGTATTGGTCACCCTATCCCTGTCTGCCCAGGAGGTAGATTTGACCCGTTCCGTCCAATCCCTAAAACGAAACATCCATAGCTCCACGGCGGGTGAACGCTTGATGTGGATGGATAGTCTTTCCAGATTGATCAAACACAGAACGGATTTCGCCTACGATTCCATTGCAAGGCAAACGATTGATTATGCCCTGGAACTGGACTCCACGCGCTTGGTCCTGATACATGCCGAAGCACTGATGGAATATACCTTCTGGGAATTGGAAAGTCCAGGCGGGGCTATTGAAATCTTCAATGGGCTAAAGGACAAAATTCCCAAGCATACGCATTTTTCGGAACTGACCTACTTTTACTATGAGGTAGGACGTAACTATCAGATGCTTGTCCGTCTTGATAAGGCGTTGGATAACTATGAACTGGGATATGCTTTCGCCGAGAGGGCCGGTAAGCGAAAAATGATGGGCATACTTAAATCTGCAATAGGCCAGGTGCTGTGTTTTATGGGGGAGTTTCAGCAATCGGCCACGGCACTGGAGGAGTCCTATCAAATCTTAAAGGCAGATTATCCGAGATCCGCATGGCGTCCAAAAGGAACCCTGGCGGTCCTCTACTCGCAAAACGGACTACAGGAGGAGGCCAAAAAAATACGCATGGAAATCGTTGAAGAGGCGAGGGAATATGGTAAGATGAGTGCGATAAGCGAGCAGTATTTCAACCAGGCCTTTGACGAGATGCTGCACGGAAGCCAAAAGGAACGGATCAAGTACCTGGATTCTGCCAGGGTGTACAGCTCTAAAACGGATCATGAATATCTCCAACTGCAGTTGTTGGTGGGCCAGTTGGCCGCTTATGCCGAAAATGGGATGATGGAAAAGGCAGAAGCCGTAAAGAAAGAACTGGATGCCCGGAAAGAGGACGGGGAATTTATGGAAGTTGACGAGTACAACCTGGCCATGGGCCACTATGAATTTGCAAAGGGCAATTACAAAAGGGCGGCCGCACTGGGGGAAACGGAATATGAAAATGTCAGGAACTCTGGGTTCTATGAGGGCATCTATATGGCCCATGGCTTTTTGTCCAAGGTATACGATAGTCTGGGGGATTTGGGGAGGTCGCATGAACATCTCAAGGCGCATCACCGGATAAAGGACTCCATAGAAAGCGTGAAAAAGGCAAACGGCTTTTCCTATTACCAGGGACTTTATGAAGCCGAAAGGAAGGATTCAGAGATTGCATCCCAGAAATCGCAGATCGCGCTCCTGAACGCAAAGAACAGGGTGGCGAACCAGTTGATGGTGTTCGGGGGCCTGGGGGTATTGGCCCTGCTCCTGATCTTCTATTTGGTACGCTTGCAGTATGCCACCAAAAGGGAGCAGCAGATACAGGTCCAGTTCTCAAGGAACCTGATCAAGGGTCAGGAGGGGGAACGAACTCGTGTGGCAAGGGAACTGCACGACGGGGTGGGCCAAAAGCTGATGCTGCTGGCCAAAAGGACAAAATTGAGCGGGGATGCGGAGATGGCATCCCTGGCCACGGATACCCTGGAGGAACTACGGAGTGTTTCCCGAGACCTGCACCCGGCGACCTTGGAGAAGTTGGGCTTTTCCGGGGCAGTCCGAGCGATAATCGACGAAGTGGATGCCAACACGGACATCTTCTTCACGCACAATATCGACGACGTGGACGACCTGCTGAGCGATGAAAGTTCCCTTCAGCTGTACCGGATCGTACAGGAGCTGTTGAACAATATCGTAAAGCATTCCGGCGCGAAGGCAGTATCGGTGGACATCGAAAGAAAGGCCGACGGGATTACTATGCTGGTCAGGGACAATGGGAAGGGATTCAGTGTTCGGGAAAAACTCCGTGACAGTTCCGGTCTTGGGATGCGGACCCTTTTGGAACGTGCCAAGATAGCGGGCGCCAAATTCCATGTGGAGAGTAAAGCCACCGTTGGAACGACAATATCATTGGAAATGGGGGGTTAAATGATGTTGGAAGGGGCCAAACGTTTACTTGTAGCCTTTGAGGCATAAATCTTCTATTTGACAAGTATCCAATGTCATTTGTTCATAGATTTTCAAACTATATGGAAAAATAGGTCTTAAGGTGAAATTTAATAAAAAAGTGTTCACGAAGAATGTTCATGGATCAACATTTAATCTAGAGGTATAAGAATTATGTATATGGGTATTCCCTAATTGGTTTTTCTGTAAATCATTATTTTACGTACTCTAGGAAACAAATACGCCGTATTTACGATGAAGGCCAAAAAGAAAAGTATTGTTTAGAATTGTTAAGAGCTATCCAGCCTCTTTTTATTGAAAAGGACATCACCACTTAAGCTGCATTTCCCAGAAGTAACCAGAGGTAGTTTTTGGCGAAAAGTCCAAAAGTACATTTCTGTTGTCCCACCAGTTCACTTTTTCGTCACCGATTCAACCTGTTCCAACACTTTTTATAGCATGGTACCGTGTTAAAAATTAAGATTTGCCAAAGGCAATTTTCTTGAATGGAATAGGTCTTAAGGTAAAAGACACGAACCGGCATATATTAGCAAGGGAGCACTGGTGCAATAATTGAACAGGACACATGAAAACACGGATTTCTTTTTTGGCCATCCTTTTTACCACCACTATATCCTTTGCCCAGACGTTCAGGAACGTGGAGCGTAACCAGTTCAAGGCACGGCTTTTCAGTCCTGGCTTTGAATATGAAAAAGGATTGGGTTCCAGCACGACCATCGTCGTAGGGGCGAGCATACAGTTTGCGGCCAGACCCGGGCAAAATCTGAGAAATTGGGGCTTTGTGCCAGCGGTCAGAACAGGATTTCGCTACTATACCAATTTTGACCGTAGGCTTATATTAAGGAAAAAATATATTGAGGGAAACTCAGCCAATTATGTTGGGGCAATCAATACCTTATATTATGCCACACCACTTATTGAAGGAGCGGATATTGGTGGACCCAAAGTTTTTTTTGGAAATGTCGGCGTTGTATATGGAATGCAACGGACACTGCCAGTTGGGTTCAACTACGACATGGGGATTGGACTGGGATATTATTACGATGCCAATTACGAGGGAAGCTTTGGCCCGATTGGGGGAATTGCAGTTGGATGGGCCTTTTAATCCAAGAATATATAAAGTGGTCTTGTACAAAATTATATTCGGCAATGTTCAGAAATTGTCTAGGAGAATCTAGAGATCATTCAATTTATCAATGGGCAGATGAACCTATGGATGTTTGGCACTGCTCCCGAATTAAGATCAATATTGGCTTGAATGCAACGTGGCGCGATTTTGTTTTAAGTTTTGGAGTAGAAAAACTAAGGTCCAACAATAACAAAGGTTTTTGACCATCGACCCTGGACAAAATGTGTAATTTGCATCTGAAGTTAACCTAAAAATGGAAGAAAGTAATCCATTAAAAGTACTTAAAGACAAAGTATTCAGGTTCCCGAACATAGACCATAAGAAATCGGTCAATGGTTTTGTTATGCCGAAATTGGTAGAACTGTATAGTGCGGATTAGCTTTAGATGTTTATGATATCCTAACAAAAAAGGAATACAACAAAGAGCCCTCAAATTTTGTTATCAATGAAATGTAAGGATTTGATTATGAAAAAATTAAAAAATCTGATTTAAAAAAGCTATTTTTTAATGAAAACAATTGTATTGTTAAATTTCCCGACATAATTCACTTCCTCTCTATCAGAATACGCGATGCAAAATTGTTCAAAGGCAAATACATACGCCAAAAAAATAACCAGGGGGGAGTTAGATACTTTGGCTATGGTTGAGATTTCTATGGATTTGAAAGTAATTTAATACATACATGAGTAGCATACATAAATGGCTTAAATATTACAGAGCTTCACTTATTGACTCAAATAGAGGACAAAAAAACATTGTTTTACCTATTAGAATAGTACGTAACACTACTATCTTAAGGCAGTTAAATACCAATGAACTTCAAAAAATTTGGGATGCAGATAATGTAGAAATTATAAGTTTTCCAGAAATAAACCAAAGCCTGACAAAAGATCACAACATTCCAATAAACAATAGTAACTCCCAACTTGCTGATGAAGTAAAATCCGTTGAAAATGAAGTCAGTGTTCAAGAAATAGACTATAAAATCAATAAACTAGAAGTAGCTCCCGTTTCAATTACAATAGAAGTTGAGCATGGAGCAGCCCTTGGAAGTACGGAAGTACATTTACCGTTTTGGATACCCTTTTACCTTAGTGAAGATGGGGTTTTATTTCCTCCAAAAGGAGATGAAACACCAATGTTTGTTAGAAACTATTTAGAACCTAACCCCAAAGACTTGCCTGTAATTGCAAGTATGAAAAGGCTAGATGAAAACTTGCTCAAACATAAGTTTAATACAGACTCATGGGAAGAATATTGGAAGGACTGTGAAAAGTTTTTTAATGCTGTCACAGATAAAACATTCGCTGATAGCAAAAAAGGAAATGAGTCTGAGTTTTCTCTTTGTAAATTAGAAGATAACAATACTACAAGGAATATCTTAAACCTTTACAACAGCCTTTTAGATAATAGGAAAGAGGAAATAGAACAAACATTGCTCAGCCCTATTTTAGAAGAAGAAATAGAGAAAGAAAATCATGAGTTAACTGACGTTGAAATTTACTTAAATAAGGCGCATTATGGGCAAATGGGCAATAAGTTTCCGTTATCAAAATCTCAAAGAGTTGCCTTTGCTCAGTTCTTTAGTGATAAAAATAAAAAAGCGTTTGCCATTAATGGACCACCGGGCACTGGAAAAACTACAATTCTACAAAGCATATTAGCAAACCTTGTCACTAAGGCGGTTTTGAATAATGGTGTTGCCCCTTTGATTATAGGATCTTCTACAAATAATCAGGCAATAACCAACATATTGGACAGTATGTCCATTGATAATAAAGAAGATTTGCTTTCTAAGAAATGGTTGCCAAATACAAATTCTTTTGGTTTGTATTTATGCGCTTCATCTAAAGGGAAAGAGGCATCATCTAAAAAATATCAATATGCAACAAACAGCTACCTAAACGATGGATTTTTAAGTGAATTTGAAAATAGTGTTAATATCGAGGTATTCTATAAAAGTTTCAGAGATAATTTTCAAGCTTATTTTTCAGAAAAGCATGATTCTGAATTGGATGGGTCAGACATTCAGGACACATTACGAAAGGAAATTCAAAGATTGAAAAAATGTATAGATCTTGGAAATCTAGTAACCAAGAGATATATAGAAATTGTTGATATACTTAGCAAAAATGGATTTAAAAAATATTCCGATTTAAAAAAGGAGATTGAAAGAACCATTGCCTTAATAAATGACAATGAACACTTTCAGCATAGTATAAAACAAATAAAATCTGAACTGGGCAGCAAGTACAAGTCTTTCCCTTTTTACATTAGATTTTTTCCTTTCGAAAAATTTAAAAAAATTAGGTCAAATAGCTTCAAGATAATTACTGAATCCTTATCAGCTTCATTGCCATCTGATTTAAAATACCATAGGTACCATACACTCTTATCAGAATTGGACAAGCTACTCCTCAATACAATAAATAAGAATAAAAAACTACAAGGGAACTTAGATAAATTAGAAAGCATAAAAGAGCGCATTCGTTCTCGAAGAGATAAGTACAAGAACTATTTTCAACAATGGGATTTGATATATACCAAAAGATGGGAAAAACTTCTCAATACTACAGGAGACGAATATTTAAATCTTCCAGAAATAGAAAACACCGCTGTAAAATTGGACATATCGTATAGACATGATTTGTTTTGGATGTGCATTCACTTAAGGGAATATCAATATATTGGGGAACTCGAACAAAAAGAAGACCACAATGCTGGAGAAAGAGGAGAAATACCATATGAAAATAAATTAAGAAGGCTAGCAAAAATAACCCCACTATTCATTGCTACTTTTCATTCCCTCCCAAAGTTTGCTACTTTCTTCAGGTATAATGAAGGTAATCTTTTCTACAAGCAATTATTTGATTTAATGATAGTTGATGAAGCTGGACAAGTATCTCCTGAAGTTTCTGTTCCGTCGCTTACACTGGCAAAAAAAATAATTTCTGTTGGCGATATCTATCAAATTGAACCCGTTTGGGGAGTAACCAAAGGAGTTGATTTTATAAATGCAAATAAATATGAAGTTATTAAAGATGAGAATCACTTCAACAAGATTGAAAATCTTGGTTTTACAGCTTCAAGTGGGAGTTTAATGAAGATGGTCAGAAAATGTACTCCATTTACATATACCCATCAATCAAAAGAGAAAGAAAAAGGAGCTTATTTAACCGAACACAGAAGGTGCTTAAACTCTATTATAAATTATTCAAATAAGTTCGTTTACAACAACTCTTTAGATTTAAAGGTAGGAAACGTATATAAGGAAAACTTTTTTCTTCCCCCACTGGGATATCTTGCCATAAATGGTTTTTCAGAAAAGCCCAAAAATGGAAGTCGAAGAAATTTGAAAGAAGCCCAAACTATAGTTACATGGCTTTTCAATAATGATAAACAACTATTAAGCAATTATGAGAATAAAAAAGCTATTGATGAAATCGTAGCCATTATAACTCCTTTTTCAGCACAAAAAAGATATATCAAACAATTATTATATAAGGCTTTTGGCGAAGAGATATCAAAAAAAATAATAGTTGGCACAGTGCATGCCTTACAGGGAGCTGAAAGACCTGTTATTTTGTTTTCAGCAGTTCATGATTTAAGTGACAACGCATTGTTTTTTGATTATGCCAACAAGCACAATATGCTCAATGTAGCATTAACTAGAGCAAAACACAGTTTTTTGATATTCGCCAATATGGAAATATTTGATGCGGCAAAATCATCACCTTCTGGAAATCTTGCCAAGCAACTATTTTCTGAAATCAATTACAAACTTGATGATAAGTTCATCTATGAATCCGATTCCATATATAAAAATGAAAAGGAGTATGCCGTTACAAGAATTAATACGCTGAAAGCACATAGAGCCACATTGCGCAAATGTTTTAAAATTGTGAAAAACCAATTAATTATATACTCTCCTTTTATCTCTATTAATGCTATTAACAATGATAATATAACTGAGTTAGTTAAACAGGCAATTACTCGTGGTATCAAAGTAATCATTTTAACTGATAAATACCTAGACCTATCGGAAGGCAAGCTGAAAGGGGTTTCCAAAAAAGGTAGGGACGCATTAGTAGCTGCTGGTGCAGAATTAGAGATTATTAGTGGTGTACACAATAAAACTATATGTGTTGATGACCGAATACTAATTGAGGGATCTTTTAATTGGTTATCAGCAACACGAGATATAACAAGTAACTTTTTTAGAGAAGAAACCAGCTTAATTATACAAGGTGGTAAGGTTAAAGAAGAAATCTCTCAAATAGTTAATAGTATTAAAAAAATAATTAGATGAATAGTTTACGAATTCTACTCTCTAATGATGACTCTATAAATGATATAATGAGAGCGATATACCGATTGATTTCAATATAAACCAAATGGGGAGCGGCACTTATTTTTATACTATGACCTATTCGACTACTGGTCCTGGAGTTTTGAGAATCGGGGCTAAGGGTGACTAAAAACCGCAGAACCAAATATTACCGAACTCCTTTGAATACCAATTTTGAGGAATGGAACGAAGATACAGGTTCTTTCAATGGAAAGAATGCGAATTACATTCAAAAAGAATCGTATGCTGTTGAAAATAAAAGACCGAGCATTAAAAACCATTATGACTTGGAGCTTGAAAAAGAAGACTTCTCTCTTGAAGATTTTGACGATCATTTACGGTAGATACCGATCCAGCTTCACAAGATGTATTTCGGTTTTGGAAGGAAATTATTCAAGAAATGCACAATGCTGGTAGAATGGGTAATGCAAAATTGTATCATGATGATTCCAATTCTATCAAGGTATTTGTAGGTATTTACTTATACTTTTGTAATACTAGAAATCATTTTTTTAGTTAATTTTTTTACAAAAAATCAACTTATATCCATATAATTTGTAAGTTTAAATGTTCTTCAAAATAAGAAATTCTAAAAACTGAAACTTCTAGAATTTTACTTATTAAAAAGGAACTTTGAACCATTCGCAACCTACAGATATTTGCGTTCTAACGATTAGGACGCTCTTGAATTTAATTAAAGTTCCAAACCCAACTGCCAAAGTAAGGAAAAGGTATTCCGGTACATCCTGAATATCCTAGTTTATTGTCCATTTTCGACACATTAAATTAATACAATGCCAACAATATTGCTTTTAAAGTTGGTCAAGAGAAAATGGATGAACTTTCAACCCCTTATGTAGTACAAGTTTACTAAGGAGGAAAGCCTTTTTTTATGTGTTAAATCAGTTTAAGAGAAAAATTAAGAACCCAAATCGAATCACAATGAAAAAAAAACAATTGGCCATTATTGGAGTTGGATGTAGATTTCCAGGTAATTCCAATACCCCAGAACAATTCTGGGATTTATTGAAATCAGGAACGGATGCCATTATTGATGTTCCCAAAAGCAGATGGGACAACAGGCGTTTTTTTAGTCAGAATAAGAACAGGAAAGGTAAAACGGTTTCATCCCAGTTTGGTTTTTTAACCTCGGATGTAACAGAATTTGATCCGTTATTTTTTGGAATCAGTCCATTTGAGGCTGAAACCTTAGACCCCCAACAAAGATTATTGCTTCAAACTACCTGGGAGGCTTTTGAAGATGCAGGAATTCCCGAATCGAAATTTAGGGGAAGTGATACGGGAGTTTTTATAGGAGGTTTTACACTGGACAATAAGTTGATACAGTTAGGATCTAAAAACCGAAATCAAATTAAATCCCCAACGGCAACCAGTTGTACAATGGCCATGTTATCTAACCGTATTTCATATTCATTGGATCTTAGAGGTCCAAGTCTTTCTATAGATACGGCCTGTTCTTCTTCTTTGGTTGGTATCCATTATGCCTGTCAGAGTATCTGGGCAGGTGAGTCCAAAATGGCGATAGCCGGAGGCGTAAACCTGATGCTAAAACCGGAATATCCTATTGTTATGAGTAAAGGACAATTTTTATCCAGTCATTCCAGATGCAAAACATTCGATGCGGACGCTCAGGGATACGTTAGAGGCGAAGGTGTTGGAGTTATACTGATCAAACCACTGGAAGAAGCCTTATTGGATAATGATATTGTTTATGCGGTCATTCATCAAACAGGGAGTAATCAGGACGGTAAAACAGAAGGAATTACGGTACCGAATGAAGATTCCCAAAAGCAGTTATTGCGAAAAGTTATCGATCAGTCTGAAATAGACCCCAATGATATTTGCTATGTAGAAGCTCATGGAACCGGCACTCCTACCGGAGATCCGATAGAATTTTCTGCTTTAGATACCGTGATTAAAGAGAAGGTTACAAAAGAAGAGCATGTGGCCATCGGTTCAGTCAAAACAAACATAGGCCACCTCGAAGCCGCTTCTGGTGTGGCTGGTTTAATGAAGGCCGCTCTGGTTTTAAAACATAACCAAACGGTGCCCCACCTTCATTTTACAAACCCAAATCCACAAATTGACTTTGAAAATGCCAGACTAAAGGTGTCTACCGATGTAAGAAGGTTATCCGACCAACAGGAAAGATATGGTTTGGTCAATTCATTCGGATATGGAGGAACCAATGCCAACGTATTGTTATCTAATACCACCATTGAGCAAAAGGCACTGCCATCAGGTGTGAAAACCTCTCGTGTTTATATGCTTCCATTAACGGCTAAAAGTGATTTTTCGTTGCGGGCATATGCCGGAAAAATAGCATCACATTTAACAGAGGATAATTATGCAGATACCCTATATTCTTTACTTAACAGAAGATCCAAACTAAATACAAGGGCTGTATTTGTGGCCAATTCGATGGATGAACTCATGTGGCAGTTGGACAAATTTGCCGAAGGAAATAGTGTGAAAGGTGTACAAACCTATACGGCTACAACCGAATTATCTCCTAAACTTTTTATCTTCACTGGTATGGGGCCTCAATGGTTTGCCATGGGACGTGACTTATACCATTCCAGTGAATTGTTTAAGCAAAAATGGGAAGAATACGATGTGGTGTTTCAGGCTATTACGGGTTGGAGCATGCTTGAAGAGCTACTAAAGGAGAAAGAAGATTCCAGAATTAAGGAAACGCAGTTTGCACAGCCTGCCAATTTCTTTTTACAGGCTGCATTAACCGAACTTTGGGCTTCCTACGGTATTGCACCCGATGCTGTGCTTGGGCATTCAGTAGGTGAAGTAACGGCAGCATACGTTTCTGGGGCACTAAGCTTAAAAGATGGTTTAACAGTAAGTTATCATAGAAGCAGGATTCAGCAAAAAGCCGCAGGAAAGGGAACCATGCTGGCAGTGGGGCTTCATGAAAACGAAATAAATCAGTACATAGAAGGTTACGGCGATGTTTCTGTTGCAGCCATTAACAGCCCCAGCACGGTTACATTGGCAGGTGAAACCAAGAGTCTTCAACAAATAAGTAACCAGCTAGCGGAGTTGAATGTTTTCAATAAAATGTTGGAGGTAGATGTTGCCTATCATTCTTACCAAATGGACAGCCTAAAACGAGAACTATTGGATTCTCTGGATGTTATTTCACCCCAACCACCAGAAATTCCGATTTATTCTTCGGTAACGGCCGGCAAAATGGAAGGGGCGTCATTTAACAATACGTATTGGTGGGACAACGTACGGCAGCCCGTGAGATTTTCAGATGCTATCGTTCAGACACTTTCGGATGGATACCACACCATGTTAGAGGTTGGGCCCCATCCGGTTTTAAGGCATTCTATCAATGAATGTGTAGACCGTCTGGGCAAAAAGGCCAACCTTCTTTTTTCATTGAGACGAAAAGAAGATGGGGAGCAACATATTTTAGATAATCTTGCCCATTTTTATGCGATTGGATACGCTATAGACTGGTCAAAATTCTATACTGGTGGAAACCACATAAAATTGCCACTATATGAATGGGAAAACCAAAGCTATTTCTCTGAAAGCAACTCTTCACGCGAAGACAGATTAGGATTGGAAGGTCACCCATTTTTAAATCAAACCTATCCTTATCACCTTCCTTCGTTTGAGATGGAAGTCAATGGGCAATTTTTACCCTATTTACGGGACCATGTTGTTTCCGGAGCGGTGGTGTTTCCCGGTGCAGCCTATGTGGAGGCCATACTGGCCATGAACCAAAGAATGAATGGAACAGAGCCATGTACGCTAAAAGATGTTCTATTTAGCAATGTGTTGATATTTAATGAGGATGAAGTCCAGTTTTTAAATACGACTTTTAATCCTTCAAACTCTACATGCGACATATTTTCCCATAGCTATGAAAGTGATTCATGGACTCAGCATGCATCGGCAAAAGTGATCGATTGTATTAATGGCAAACATGATAAAATAGCTTTTTCAGCAATGCTCAAAGCTTTTGAAAAAGAGAGAACCATTGAAGGAATCTATGATGCGTTGGATGCCATTGGTTTGAAATACGGCCCGGTATTTAGAGGTATTCAAGAGATCAAATGTAAAGGTGATAAAGAACTATTGGTAAAGGTAAGACCACATAAATCCATAGTTGAAGATCATGAATATTTGCTGCATCCCAGTATTTTGGACGCTTGTTTTCAAAGTGTTATCGCAGCGCTTAGCGGACGGGAGGTCGCTCCGGGCGCATTTGTGCCGACAAAAATCAATTTTGTGCATTTTTACACCAGGCCGAAATTGAATGAATATATATATTGCCATGCTGAGATTATGGAGATAGGCCATGAATACCTGGTTGCCAATATGACTTTGATAGGTAAAGATGGTACCGTTATAGCTCAATTGGAAGGTCTTAATTGCCAGTCGATTGAAGGTAATTCGCAAAATGAGGAGCGAGATATCAACGAATTGTTTTATGAGTTTGACTGGAAGAATATTCCCTTATTGGAAGGCGAACCTGATTTTGGGAATGAAACGATTTTATTCTTTGGGCCTTCATCCAAAAAGGCAAAGCCATTTATAGACAGTCTTAAGTTTTACGGCGCCAAGGTCATTCAAATGGATCAATTTGATAAGAATCTTCTGGAACAAGAAAAGGATACAATAGCCAGATTGATCTATGCACCTTTTCTAGATGAAAAGAAAGAGCTAAGTTACAAGGCTGTTCAGGAAATTACCTTTCCGTTACTTTCTTTTTTTCAGTCTTTAAAAGGAACAGGATCGGTTCAGTTGGTAATTTTAACCCTGAATGGCCATCAGGTGCTGGATACCGATGATATGAATATCAATGCTGGAGCGCTGCTCGGTTTAAACCACGTGATTGGAAACGAACATCCAAATATCTCGCCGTTATCATTGGATACCGACGACTACAATTTAGAAAACCCTAAATCAATATTGCTACAATTATTGGGAGTGGAGGAAGATATTGCATTGAGGGGAAATAGCCGGTTTGTCCGGGCATTGAGCAAGCCTTTGGAACCTAAGGTCCTTAATTTTAGTCGAAAAGCAGCCAATGATGAGCCTTTTCAGATTATAAATGAAAAAGGAAAGGGCATTGAAGGTTTTTCTTTGGTAGAGAGCAATATTGCCGAACCGTCCAAGGACGAAATTACATTAAAGGTAAAATCTGCTTCTTTGAATTTCAAGGATGTCTTGAAAATAAATGGACAGATTTCCCATGATGCGTTGAAAAACAGCTATTTTCAGAATAGCATAGGTATGGAAGTGGTGGGTACCGTTATCAACAAAGGGAAAAATGTACCGGACATTGCTATTGGAGATGATATTTTAATGCTGGCAAAGGACGGTGGTTTTGCCAGGTATATCACTACAAAGCCCGATTTCTACGTTAAAAAGGCGACCACATTGTCCTATGACGAAATGAATATTGCCATACCTTTTATTACCGCATGGCATGCATTGGTCGATAAGGCCGATCTTTCTGAAGGTGAAACGGTCTTGATCCATAACGGGACGGGAGGAGTAGGTTTGGCGGCCATTCAAATAGCAAAAAAATTAAACGCCAAAATTATTACAACGACCAGTACCGAAGAGAAGAGGGCCCACCTGAGAGCCGAGGGCGTGGAGCACATTCTTTATTCCCGAAGCCTGGATTATGTAAAAGATGTTATGGATATCACCGATGGTAAGGGTGTGGATGTGGTTTTGAACGCTATTTCCGGAGAGTCCCTGGTGCAATCGTTCGAGTTATTGGCCGATTACGGCCGGTTTATTGAGATAGGAAAAAAGGATATCCTGCTTAACAAGGGTCTGCCCATGCAGACCTTCAATAGAAATGTAAGCTTTTTTCACATTGACATTGATCAGATGTTTATGCAACGACCAAAAAAAACACAAGGGTTGTTGCAAATTCTCTATACCAAGTTCCAGGATGAGGGCTATAAGCCAATACCCGTAACCTCATTTCCGGCGAAGGATATCGGGGAGGCGTTCAGGTTTATGAATAAAAGTAAGCATATTGGCAAGGTGACACTGAATTTTGAAGAAGGTGGGGTGGAATTGACCACTGCTAAATCCGGGATTGATCCGGACGGAGCATTTCTGATCACCGGAGGTACTGCCGGTTTCGGTTTTGAAATTGCCAAATGGCTCATTGGAAAAGAGGTGAAGAAAGTTGTCCTGTGTTCCCGGAGTGGTGTAAAGGATATGGAAAGGCAAGCATTTATCGATCGGGTGAATAAGGCTGGTGTCACGAAGGTGGATGTCCATGGACTGGATATCACCGATACGGATGAAGTTAAAGACTTGATTGATTCCCTATCGCAAGACACCATTGCTTTTAAAGGGATTTTTCACGGTGCCATGGTATTGGATGATGCCTTTATGAAGGATTTGGACGAAGAACGTTTCTTGCGTGTTATGAATCCCAAAGTACTGGGAGCCATTAACCTTCATAATGCACTCGGTTCTTACGCCCTGGACTTTTTTCTTTGTTTTTCGTCCATTTCATCCTTGATTGGCAACGTGGGACAAGGGAATTATGTGGCAGCGAATGCATTTTTGGATAATTTCTCACACTGGAGAAATGCACAAAGCCTGGCGTGTACCAGTTTAAATTTAGGTGTACTGGCCGAGGTTGGTGTGGTTTCCCGAAATGAACATATAGGCTTGGTGATGGATGCCGCAGGGGTTAAAGGGTTCAATACCCAGACCGCATTGCGCATGCTTGATTATGTTTTAAGTGAAAGGCCTGCTCAGATTTCCTTTTTCGATGTGGATTGGGAGGTATGGAGTGCCATAAACCCGAGGGTGGCCAGTACATCCAGATTTAAAAGCATTGTTGATCAGTTTTCCGGCACCAATGCACTTTCTAAGGAGTTAAAATCTCTGGTAGAGGAACTTGAAGTCTGTGATGAAAAAGATAGAACAAGTGTTATTCTTGAAAAAACAACCGTGGCATTTGCCAAAGTGATGAAAATGAACCCCGATTCCATCAACCCCGAGGAGGGTATTAATACGCTGGGAGTGGATTCATTGATTTCCGTTGAGATAGTCGTGGTGATTAAAGAGATGCTTGGGGTAGAACTTTCTATTATGGATTTATTGAATGGCTCCAGCCTTAATCGGTTAAGTGAAATTATCTTAACGAAAATTGAGGGGCATTTAATCGGTAATGTAGAAAACTAGTTATACAAAGCTAAGAGGATGAGCTGTTAGTTGAGTGCATGGCAATTTTCCTTTTGAAACTCTTCAACCAATAACCTAAAATGCTATTAAAGATATTTCAGGATCATAACAACCAGGTTCAAAAACTCATAGGAAAAGACTTTGCTCGTGGAACTGCAATTCGATATATAACTGCCAGGAAACATGTTGAAGAATATATTCAGAATGAATACCAATTATCCGATATATTCAATCATCCAATTATAATCCCTAATTAGATGTAGCTAATCTAGAAATACTTACTATAGGAGATAACATGTGAAAAATTTAATAATTTATAATGATATGACACCCAAAAAGATTCCCAAAGTCAAGCCCGATAGCTGGTTATTTGGTAACATGAAATCTTTCTCCAAAGATCCAGATAGGTTTTTGAAAAAATGTGCAGAAACCTATGGTGATATTTTTCAATTCAGAATAGCGCATAAAAGATTTATAGCAATCAATCATCCAGACTATATACAACATATATTACAAACAAATCATCGTAATTATAAACAGTTTTCTCTTGTCAAACTGATTATAAAAGTAATAGGTGATGGTCTTTTTGCTTTAGAAGGCGAACAATGGAAGAAAGAGCGCCGTTTGATGCAACCCTATTTTCATAAAGAAATGGTTCGCTCCTATTTTACAATAATTGATAATCATGCAAAAAAGATGTTCAAGGATTGGCCATCAAAGCCCGAGCTATGGCTTCGTTCCGAGATGGGCGATCTTGTGCTGGATATCACCTCGAAATGTTTACTGGGAGAGAATGTAGAAGGTGGTGGTGCTATCTTTAAAGAAAATCTTTTTTATGGCATGGTTACAATAATGGGGCGTGTCAAATCCCCTATACAGCCACCTTTATGGTTTCCAACGGCAAAAAATCAAAAATTCAATAAATCAGTTACGAAACTCAAAAAATTTCTAATTGAGGTCATAAGAAGCAAAGAAAAGGAAGAAAACCTTACGGGAAATGATTTGATGACCATGTTTATCCTCCTCGAAAGAAGTGGAGAGATCCCCAAAAAACAGATATATAATGAGTTCGTAACTGTTATGTCAGCGGGATATGAAACTACTGCAACAGCCCTGTTTTCATTGATAGTAAATGTATATAAAGATGACGCTATTAGAAAAAAAGTGGTCGAAGAATATAATCGTGTCACCAAAGGCGGTCCTATTAAAGTTGAACACGTCGATCAGCTTCAATATGTTAATAACGTAATCAATGAAAGCTTACGGTTATGGTCTCCTGCCTTTATGCAAGGTAGGGAAGCGATTAAAAATGAGGAAATGAATGGTTATCCTATTAAGAAAGGAGATACAATTCTAATAGTTTCACAATTGATCCATCGCCACAAAAAATTTTGGAAAAATCCGAATGTTTTTGACCCAGATCGTTTTGATCAAGAACTTCCTCATAAATATGCTTATTTACCATTTGGAAGAGGTCCCAGAATGTGTATTGGAATGAATCTTGCACTTATGGAGATGCAAGTTATTTTGTATCATATGCTAAAATCGAATTTTGAAATAGAAGTTCCTTCTAATACAGAAATCGAATACGAAGTAACCCTTGCCTATAGGCCAAAAACTGATATCCGTGTTATAAAACCCATAACAAAGCAACATTAGTACTCAATGGAGAATACTTTTTAACTCTCCTCCTATTCCGAAGAAAATTAACCTACTTTAAAAAGATGCCTATTTAACCTAATGATTACAATTTTTAATAGAGCTTTGATTCTCTGATATTGGGTTAGTGACCACATAGCTGCATATTTGGCCAACTTGTTTCGCAGGCCCTATAAACAAAGAGATTCTGAAAACAACGAAAAATGTTAAAAAGAGAAATCTGTGGATTTTTAAATGCCTATTTACAGGGCCTCCCAAGGACTTTGTCGTTTTTCACACCTGGCTCCATCCCAAAAATAGGACAAAATGTCCAATAAAAATATGTTAAAATATGAATATCAATATGTTACGCTGCTATTTTTAAATTCAATATTTTTTCAATGTCGAACGGCAGTTTTCTTTTGCTGATTTCAAAATTGTACTCCCCGAGCATATTTATATGCTGCCATGTCATTATGGAGCTTCCCCTCAATAAATCCAGAATTATTTCATGTTCTTCACTATCCTTGACGTTTGACAGCTTTTGTGATATCGACATGTAGTTCCAAAGTACTATGGAATTCTGTATCAAATGACGGCAGGATAAAGCAATCTCTTGTTCTTCCCTCGTACTTACCTTGAATTCCTGATTTTGGGCAAAGAATACCGCCTTTGCAAAATCGTGAGAGAGTTCAACTCTATTGAGTTGTTTCACAATTGACTGTCTCAATGGGGTTTCGGTCAGGTATCTCAACAGAAATATGGTCTTATAAATTCTGCCAAGTTCCTTCAATGCCCTGTACAATGGGTGCTGTTTTGAATAAGAACCCAGCCTGGAGAGTATTTCCGAAGCCTTTGTGTACTTTAACTTTATGGTGTACAAAACCCTTAAAACGTTTTCCCATTGAACCATCAATAAATTTTCTTGGATAACGCAAGACTTGGAGGGCAGTATCAAAAAATCCTTTTTTTCATAGTGTTTTCTACCATGCTTCTTGAAAGTGTACAACAATTGGTCTTTGTAGTTTTTTATTCTTGGGGCAAAAAAGATACCCAACGAATTGCACAGTCCAAACACTATCTCGCTATAACCGTATGTATCGGTAGAGTGGATATCCGTCTCGATATCATCATTGTGCATAGGACCATCGAGGACATACCCCGCCTCCCTTTCGGAAGTACTGATAACGGTATTGTAGAACAATCGGCTTTTATCGTCTATAAAGCTATAAGCTGACACCCCCTTTCCAAGACCAAAATACTTGTAGGAATGGCGGGCGAGCAGGGACGGGATGGAAACCCCGAACTTCTGTCCGTCGCTCGAAGAGTGGTGTCTGTCCGGTGCTTCAGAAAAAATCCTTGGTAGCGATAATTTCTCGGTAAGTGCCAGTACCCTCGTACCCTCCTGTTGGCCTCGTCAAGGTTCTGTTTGCTAAAATACCAACGAACCGCGTAATCAAGCCTATCAGCGCCCACTCCCTTCGATATCCTACCCATGTTCCTAACACCGATGTTGCACCCCAATCCCATAATTCCGGTATATATGATGTTTTCGGAAAGCCTTTTTGATGTCGCCTTTCTGCTAAAGTGGGAAAATGCCTGTCCGATATCCGATAATCGGCCGACATCTGAGAGAATGTTTATGAGGGGAATGTAAGTGTCCTTTCCCAAAATTTCCAGGCACCCTTCGGATTCTAACTTTTTCGAACTTGGCGTAGTGACCCGTGGCTTTCCATCCTTGCCGATCCTCAAGCTCTCGTTATCGCCCGCATTCTGGTTTATATGGATATACCTTTCGTTGAGTTCTTTCTTCAAGGATTCCAAAAATGGGAAAGGTTTTCCCAAATCGGTTAGATTGGCCCTGGCCAAAAGCACCTCTCTTTTTTCGTTCCAAGTTTCGGTATCTATCAGGTAATCATCTATGGATCTGTACCTTTCCGAATGCTTCAGATTGAGCGAGTCAGCTTTGATATGTCTACAGGCCTCTTTGAAAAGGATTACCCTATATAGGTTTGCCCTGTCAGTGCCGGTGGCGGCCATCACCCATTTTACTTCCTTTTTACTTATAAAATCAAGCGGTGATTTCGTTGTTACCCTCCCGTTCTTTTTCTGGTATTCCAAAATTGCATCCATGATCGGCCCATCGGATGCCTCTTTGTTGAAATCCAATGCAAGTAGGATTCCGCCCACCCTGTTCCGTATTCGCTGTTGGCCCTCTAACAGTTGCCCAAAGTACATCCTGTCCCTCAGACCTTTCATGTTCAATGAGTCCAATCTCCGTATCTCCTCAAGGAGTTTATCGTGCATCGATTCGGTATTGGGGGGAATAAGCTGCTTGAGCAGTTCCACTTTTTTCGCTTCATCGTATCCATGTGAATAGAGGATTGTCTTTGCCTGCTTTATCTGTTGCTTTGAATCGGCAATGATGTTTTTTAATCCCGAAAAATTTGGTTTCCTACCCTTTACTTTTTTGCTCTCTGGGTCAAGAAAGTCCTTTGCAATCTTGTTTTCGCACTCATTGAGATATTTTTGAACGCACTGTAGCATGGTATCCACAAAAATGTCCTGTCTAAGACGGAATTGATATATGATAAAAGCTATCAAGTACAACCGCTTCATTGATGTACTGGCCATACTCTCGAATTGGATATGTTCGGCCTTGATGACCCATACAGCATAATAATTGAGCAGTTCGTTGGACATGCCCAAGCTTTCGACAGTGCCTATAAAATCGGAATGCAGTTCATTGATAACAGAAAAATCGTCAAGACTTTCCTTTATTTTCTGAACCTTCAGCTCCTGATTGGGTTTTTTGAGCTTGGTTACCAGATATGGATTTTTAGGGCCCGGCTGGTCAAGGTTCGTCACCAATGTCATCAAACCGTCAAGTGTTTCTTTCTGTTCCCTATCGAGCAACCCATCAAGTTGGGCGGCCATTTCATTTTCGAAAAGGTTAAGTGCATTTCGAATGGTTTCGGCAAAAAGATAATATCTGGGCCTCTCGATCCTGCGCTCGTCCAAAAAATCGATAAGGGAATGGAAAATGTCCTTTGGGCGAAGAGATGTCCTCACAAGGGCCATCGCCTCTTTTTCGAACTCCAAAACGCTGTCATTAAAAGGTAGGTGTCGCAGGACGCTGAGTATCTTGGGCCTGTGTACCACATAGGTGCTTTTTGGATAGTCGGTCAAATCGGGCTTCTTCCTTAACCTGAGAAGTTTGGCAACATACTTGATATCTTCATTTCGAAACTGATCAGGGGTATAGAATTTTTTTCCATACTTGAAATAACCTAGTTGGAGTATAAAGCCAAGCTTTGCTATTTTTTTTCTGAAGTGTATTTTATTTTCAGAAATCTCCCTTGTTGTAAAAAGAAGTTTTTGTTCGCTTGGCGCAAGGTTCGGCGGACTGTCGAATGCATCTATTTCCTCGCCCTTGAACAGTTGGATTCGGGGCATGTTTGGAGTTTTCCTTCAATATAAGGAACTATGTGCCGTTATGAACCATTCTTCCTCTTCTCCGCCAACATCTTTCTGACTTCCGCTAAGGTATAGGACCTGCCTTCACCATTTTTGAGCCGTTCCAAACGCCTGTCCAGTTCAGCTTTCATTTCATCGGTCAGCTCTATGTCTTCTTCGTTTTGATTCAAGTTGTAAATTTTGACTCTCTAATTTAGGAAATAATGCAGTTTCAAAAAAGATTCCTTTTATGACACTTTAACGGTTTGTATAAACCCTGTTTTATTGGAGTTTATACGCTGTTATAAGCCTTTGCGCTTAGTTTTTATTTTTCAATAATTTCTGAACTAAAGCTTTTAATCCCTTAATTTCTGAGTTTTGCTTTTTTAGTTCTTCAATCTCTTTTTGTTGTTGTTCAAACTTCTCTTTTTGAGTTTTTAATTTCTTTTCTTGCTCAATAGTATATAAAGTTAACTCTTCTATTTTCTTTAAAAGATTCATATCCATTTCGGCTTGCATTACTCCGTTTTTGGCAAACTCTTTTGCAGAGGGAATCTCAGGTAAATGACTATGTTCTTTAATGAAGCTTTCTACTTCCTCAATACTTCGCAATTTGTAATTTGATTTAAAAACATAGTCTGGTGCAGGGACATTTAAGTCTATTTTTACTTCTTTTGCATGAATATTACCATTAACAGTTAATTTCATGTCAGGGCTCGTTGTTCCAATTCCAATGTTTCCATTAGAATCAACAACCATTCGATCTCCGTACCCCTCATGTGAAAAATGCCATTTTCCATCACTTCCAGAATATATTCCAAACCCATTATTAGACGCAGTGTTATGTAATTGTAGTCCTGAACCCCATCCTGCTCCTGAAGATTTTAACAGTAAAGCCAAATTATTTGTATCTCCTCTAAAAATCTCAAGTCCAGCGTTAGGAGTTGTAGTTCCAATTCCAACGTCTCCCGTTGTATCAATTTTATTATCTTGAGCATTACCCTCCATAATCATTCCCATCATAGCAATGATCGCAATTTTAATTTTTGTTTTCATAATAATTTAAATTTATAATTGTTTTAATTTGCTTTTTTTATGGCTTATAACGTCCAAATAAAATGAGTGCGCTCACACTATGCTAGAAGCATAAATCTTTCGATTTGGTACTTCAGTTTCTACGAAGAATGTAAGCGGATTCATTTTATTGTTTGTTATGATCTTTTATTCGTTTTTCAGTGTTGAAATTTCTTTTTCGAGTTCAGCGTTCTTCACTTCAAGTTGGTTCATTCGCTTATTCTGTTCAATAAGATAAAGCGTTAGTTCCTCGATCTTCTGAAGCAGTTTAGCGTTCATCTCTCCAAGGTTGATACCGTTCTCTGTTACTTCAGCTTCGCTTGGAATTTCTGGAAGATGGCCTTTCTCAGTAATGTGTTCCTCCACTTCTTCAAGAGTTCGAAGTTCATAATCTTTCTCAAAGACAAAGTCAGACCACCCACTTGCTTCCACTTTGATTTCTCTTGCTCCAATTGAACCTTCAACAGCTAGCTTGTGAGAACCTGTTGTAGCAGTACCAATCCCAACCTGACCTTTGAAAAATCCATTTCCATTCCCTCTTACCCAAAAAATATCTGCTCCTGAAGGTTGTCCAACATAAAAAGGATAGGTTGAAGAGTTATCATCCTTTGACATTACTACTAGACTACTATTTAAATTAGTCGGATTTAAGGAAGGAACACCTCCAATAATGGCATTGCCATTTGGAATATGAAGATCAGCGTTTGGACTAGCTGTTCCTATGCCTAATAGGCCTTTGAAGAATCCATTTCCATTTCCTCGAACCCAAAAAATATCTGCTCCTGAAGGTTGTCCGACATAAAATGGATATGTCGAAATATTATCGTCCTTTGACATTACTACTAGACTACCATTTAAATTAGTCGGATTTAAGGAAGGAACACCTCCAATAATGGCATTGCCATTTGGAATATGAAGATTAGCGTTTGGACTAGCTGTTCCTATACCAACAATATCAGTTGTCGTTAAGTTACTTCCATTATCAGTCCATTGAGCTTTGACTGTTGTTACTGTAACAATCAGTGTGACTATAAAAGTGATTTTTTTCATATCGAGTTGAATTTTGAAGTCCAAAATTGGTCATAACGGTTTGGCTATGCGTAGTGCGGGATTTCAAGGCACAAACCTTTCGAGTTGCACAGACTGCAGCCAAAGCTGTGTCTTTGGGTTTAAATTTACTCATTAAACGTCAAAGCAGAGCTTTGGCGGGCTATGAAACACCTGCCGTGCCTGTACTACAAAACCCCGCATTACGTATAGCTTTTGTGTCTGTTGCACAACTTTCTAAAGATAGCAAATCGTGGTATCTTTAGGAATGCAAGGCAAAAAGGAGTATCAGGAAAAGCTCTTCACGGATTTTCGTTTGAGCGACCGTGTTCCCGAGGGGAACTTCTACAGACGTTTGAAAGGGGCATTGGATTTGGATTTTCTCTATCCTCGGACCAAGAGATTTTATGGCGACAGTGGACAGAAGAGCATCGACCCGGTGGTTTTCTTCAAGCTGTGTTTGGTGGGTTATCTGGAGAATATCCCGAGCGACCGTAGGCTTGTGGCCCATTGTGGTATGCGTTTGGATATTCTGTTGTTTTTGGGCTACGGTATCGACGAGGAACTTCCGTGGCACTCCACGGTGAGCCGTACGCGCCAACTGTTTCCGGAAAGTGTCTTTGAAGAGGTGTTTGCCAAGGTGTTTTCCCTTTGTGTGGAGAGCGGTCTGGTCAGCGGCCATACCCAGGTGATGGACTCGGCCCCGGTAAAGGCCAACGCCTCTATGGACAGCCTGGAACTGAAGGTTCCGGAGGAAGAGTTGGAAACGCACCTGCGCAGGGTACGCCACATAAGTGCGACTGACAGGGAAAAGCCGCTTCGCAAGTCCAAGACGGACAGGTCCAAAGCGGATCAACGAAGAATAACGGCCAATGAGCAAGAGTTAAAAGCGCTAAAGGGCCGCAACAGGAAATGGGCCAAGGAACAGGACCAAAGACCGGGGTCGGGCAACAAGGGCTCAAAGTATACCAGCAACAAGACCCATTACAGCCCCACGGACCCGGATGCCAGGATAAGTGTAAAACCGGGCAAGGCCCGCAAGCTCAACTACACGGCGCAATTGACAGTGGATACGGCGAACCATGTGATCACCGACATCGGGGCATACCATGCCGATGGCAAGGACAACCAGCACCTGCCCGATATGGTGAAACGTGTCGGTCCCAGGCTCTGGAAGGAGGGCCTGGGATGGGAGAACGTGGTGGCGGACACCGGGTACAGCAGCGGGGAGAACTATATGCCTTTTTGGAACAATGTGGTCTGAAAAGTTTTATCCCTTCCCATGGTACATACAAAGGCGGGCCCGAAGGTTTTGTTTATGATAAAGCGAGAGATTGTTTTATCTGCCCTAAGGGAAAGTCCATTTGGTTTAAGAAAGTATTTCTTGATCACCGCACCAAGACCAAAAAGAAGGAATACCGGGCCAGCAAGAAAGTATGCCTGGGCTGCCCCTTGCGCGGCACATGCCTGGGAAAGTCACAGGAGAAACGCATCTGCTTGACCTACTACCGAGAAGATACGAGCGCAACAACAAACGGGTGAACAGTCCACAGGGACGTTATATGAAAGCCAAAAGGCAAAGCACCGTGGAACCTGTTTTGGGTACCCTTACCCAATTCATGGGCATGGGCAAAGTATATACCCTGGGCATCCGGCAGGCCAACAAGTGCATGCAAATGGCCGCCACAGCCTATAACCTCAAGAAACTATTAAAGTACACCCTGAAAAAGGCCAGGAGCGCGGCAAAATCCCTGTCCCGGGACTTTTTCGGCCTAAATGGCATGGTAACGGCCACTTTGAGGCTCTGTGATCATCTGTCCTTGGTGAAACGCAAACTGGTATGAACCAAAAAAGCTCTCGGAAAAAGGTTTATATCAATCCGCATTTTCGGACTTATGGGCTTGTGCAACGGTTACCAGTGTTACAACACGTTTTTATATTCCAGAAAATATTCCCTTCAAATCAATAGTCTTGACAGTCACTCCTTCAATATTTGTGATTTCAGGTCCGAATAATTTTTGCCAAAATGTTCTGCCTGATAAGTCTACATTAACCACAAAATGCTCATCAGTCAGATAGAGTTTAGAGTAAATTACTTTTTGGTTTAAGAGGTATTGTTCCTCTTGTCCGATTAGTCCACATTCCAATTCTTCTTTTATCCCTTTTCGGTTTACTTCATCGAATGTTAATCCAGTTTTTGATTGTCTTTTATGGTCAAAATCTGAGTCGAAAAAATACTCGCCTCGGTGATGTTCTGTGTATCCAGGTACATCTTCATTTGACAGATTTAAATATATTAAAACATCATTAACATATCCAGCTTCAAAACAAGATTTGTTCGTAGTGCTTTCATAGTATTCAACATGTGTCTGATTATTCTTTTCAGTTTTAACTAATCGGAAAGCACCTTTCAGCGTCAAGAGTTTAGCTATATATTCTTTCCGATTTTTCGGTTTCATTTCTCTAATGTGTTGTAACGGTCTAGTGTATGAGTAGTAGTGGATTTCTACTCACGAACCTTTCGGTTTTGCACTAACCTTTGTTTTATGTTTATACTTTCGTTTTATCACTTAAGCCGCTATTACTTATACACCGTGTTAGCTACAGCCATTTTATCCATTCAACCGAGATTCGATATCCATTCTTTGGTGTAAAACTCTAATAATTTCAATTTCTTCTTTCATTCTGTTGATTTTATAAAAAATGAAATGAGATTTTATCCGAGAACGGAAATATCCTTTTCTAACGTCGCTGTAATCTTTTCCAGATTCGGGATTTTCCGCCAAATACTCGATTTCGTCCATTATTAGGTTAAAATACCTGTCCGCTTGTTCAAGTGACCAGTTTTCATATGTATAGAGCCAAATATTTTCGATATCCCGATTTGCTTCTTGACTGACTTTATAGTTCATTGCCCAGTCAGATGTTTTTGATGAAGGTTTTTTAAAAGCTTTTTTCGGTCAAAGTTATCTATGAAACCTGATTTTTCTCCTTTTTTCAATTCTTTTATAAGTTCAGCCTTTTTAGACTCCTCGTGTTCAAACATTCTCAAAGCTGCTCTAACAACCTCACTTGCGGAAGAATATTTTCCCGTTTTGATTTGGCGACTAATAAAATTGTCAAAATAATCGCCTAATAATATAGATGTGTTCTTAGCCATAATTCCAAAATAACAACTCAAATATACCAACTATTGGTATAAAATCAAAATGTAGTTTTCTGGGTTTTTTTTCAGTTGGTTGTAGCTAACGGTCCGGCTATGATTTGTTGCGCAAAAGTGCCCGGTACCGTTCTGTTGAGAACCAAAGATAGCAAAAGCACGAGATTTTTCCGAGGGAAAAATCGGTAGCAATAAATTATAGGTTTTGTTAGCACCAGTTATATTTTAAAATCGGTCGCAACCTTTGCGGATGGGCCGAAAAAAAGTAAAAACCAGATTGCGTTCTGTCTGCGCATAGATTGGTTTTTTCTAAAGCGTTTTACTTTTTTTCCTATGATTCAGGAAAAAACCGTGACAAATGTTCACCGACCCAAGATTCCGAAGGACTTTGACGGATAGTCTGTTTAAAAATCAAAATGAAAAAACCCGGCGGGCATGCACGGGTCAAAAGTCGGAAGTTTGGGGTATTGTTGTTCCAAAATTGGTGCTAACTATTGGATATCCGAACAACACCGGATAACCATATCATTCGGGAATAAAAATAGTACTTTTTCACCATAAATAGATATCTTCACATTATTATGTCATTGCCTGATTTTGTGAAAATACTGGAGGTTAAGCGGTATAGTAAGAATACCATAGAAAGTTATTCCTCAATCGTAAAGCTGGCCATGCAATTTTTCGAAAAGCCACTGAACAAGATTGATGAAACCGAACTTCACAGGTACTTCTACCATATGGTACACACTAAGAAAGTATCCTATTCCTATCAGAACAGATAGCAATGGCCTTGAAGCTGTATTACAGGGAGATTTTCGGTCAAAGCATTAACCTAGAATTTCTGTTCCCAAGTAGAAAGCCGGACAGACTTCCCGTAGTCATCGCAAGAAAGGAAGTTCTTAAAATCATTGAAAAAGCCAACAACATCAAGCATAAGAGCATGATAGCCGTGGTCTACAGTGCAGGCTTAAGGGTAGGCGAGCTGATTGCACTTGAAATCAAGGATATAGATTCATCCCGAATGGTGATACATATTAAATCAGGAAAGGGCAACAAGGACAGGATAGTCCCCTTATCCGGAAAAGCCTTGTCAATGCTTCGTGAGTACTATAAAGAATATGCCCCCAAACGGTACCTATTTGAAGGCCAGAAAGGAGACAGGTATTCTTCGTCAAGTTTCAACAAGCTTCTCCAGGCCGCTTCCAAAAGGGCCAGAATAAATAAAAACATCACTGCGCATACCTTGAGGCACAGCTATGCAACACACCTATTGGAAAATGGTACCGATATTAGAATCATCCAAAAACTTTTAGGGCACAATTCCATCAAGACGACTATGATTTATACCCAAGTTACTGAACCTACTTTGTTGAATGTGACAAGTCCTTTCGACGATTGAACAGCCCCATAAATCGGCAGTTTTACGAAACAATCGCATTGGCCTAAAAAAAATCTTATCCGAGTTCCATTTGTCGTTCTTTTTAGTAGTTTCGTTATATAACCTTTTACGGAACTAAATATGACGGTCGGATATGCAAGGGTATCGACACCCGAACAAAAGTTGGAAGCACAGATCGATTTGTTGAAAAGCAACGGTTGTGAAAAAATCTACTCGGATATTGCCAGCGGTACGAAAGATGATAGGAAGGGCCTGAAAGAGATGCTCAAATACATGAGGAAAGGGGACACCATACTCACTTATAAAAACGATTGTGTCTTTCGTTCCCTGAGAAATATGGTGGAACTCATAGACCGATTCAACGGGGCAGGGGTACATTTCAAAAGTTTGAGCGAACCGGAATTCGATACCACATCCGCAAATGGTAAATTTCTGTTACAGATCTTTGCGGCAGTTGCGGAATTTGAGCGGAACCTTATCAGTGAACGTACCAAAGTGGGACTGGACAATGCCAGAAAACGAAACAAGCTTTTGGGCAGGCCAAAGGGTGCAAAAGTGGAGACAATTGAAAAGTACCACTACGCCAAACATCTTTATGAGAACCAAGGGGTCTCAATCGATAATGCGGGCAAGCGGGCAAAATTGGGAAAGACCTCTTTTTATAGAGTGGAAAAATCACTGATGGCGGATTCAACTGATAAACCCTGAACCGATCCATGTCATACCTATCATCACTTAGTGTTATAGCGGAACGGACCCATCCGTTTCCCTATGATGTCAATGCCATTAAGTTCGCAAAGGACATCGATGTGTCCGCACCGGTCACATTTATTATAGGGGACAATGGAACTGGGAAGTCCACTTTACTTGAAACACTCGCACTTCGATTACAACTCCCACATATGGATGGGTTCGGATATGGCAAAAATTGTTTCAAGGCAGCACGTTCGTTGACACCTTATTTACATTTGGATTGGAAAATTGAAAGACCAAGGGGCTTCTTCTTTAGGGCAGAGGACTTTGGTGACCTCTTGAACAGTATCGACAGGGAGGATGCCAGGCTCCACGAGTCGTTCAAAGATATCTATGTTGAAGTCCCAGACCGCATCATCCAAGAAATGAAGGATAACCAAAACTATCAGATTTATAAAATGCGGCAGAACTATGGCCAAGACTTGCAGGGCTTTTCACATGGGGAAGCTTATCTGAAGATAATGGACGATACCATAAATGGAAGTGGGATATTCCTTTTGGATGAACCAGAGGCCGCACTGTCCCCATCAAAACAGTTGTCATTACTATATTTTATTCAAGAGCACTTAAAGGCCCATATGTCCCAGTTCATTATTGCCACGCATTCACCAATGCTCATGGCATATCCAGGGGCCAATATATATGAGGTTACGGATAGGGGAATGAACAAGGTGTCATTGGAAGAAACGGAGCACTATACCATTACCAGGTCGTTCTTACAAAGCCCGGAAAGCTATCTCAGGTTTTTGAAATAACATATCCTAAATTTGATCTATGGAATACGAAATTATTTATGAGAAGAGCAGCGACGGTTGGAGTGCCTATATACCGGAACTTCCCGGGTGTACTTCCGCAGGTGCCAATAGAACGGAAGTCGAGAAAAATATCAAGGAAGCCATTGAACTGCATTTGGAACTGCTTCACGGGCAAGAACCCTGAAAAGTGCTTACCGTGGTTGGTTCCAATAAACAGAATAGGAATCTCATTATTGCATAAACACAAAATAGCACACTTGGGCAGTACGTTCAATAAACCCTATTGCACATTACATCCATATAGACCAATAAATAAAACTGGGGAATTTAATTAATCGATAAACACTTGTGTTTTCAGTATCTCCGAGCTAAGTTTTCCGTTTATGCAGCTATGTGGTCATCGGGCGGTTTCATCCGCTATGCGTTCACTCCCAAATCAAAGCTTATATTGATTTCTCCTATATTTTTTCCAGTTACGGGTACGTTTTGAAAATTTTGAGTTAGTAGTCTCTATTCCATGGGGGAAACAGAACCAACAGCCACCCATCTTACGATAGTTGTCAATCCTTGAAATACGGATATTGGATATTTTCTTTGGAAAATCAATATGCCCCTCTTGGGTAAGACCAAAGGCTTTTATAAATCGCTTTGCATGTTTCACGATTTCAATGTTTTAAGTGAATATTTAGAACATCGTGCCTTTTAAGAAAATGGAAAGAAACATAATCGGTTTATTTCCGTAAAGGATAGTCCATTAACCGTTTTGCGCCCAAGTCATTTTAAAAGCCATGAAATGGTAGTGTAATCCCGAAACGGGATAGCGTCCGTAAAAAATTGAATTACAATAAATTAGGTGATTTTATTGGACATTTTGTCCTATTTTTGGGACGTCTTAGTTACATTAAAATCTATTTGACATAATATAAATTATAGTACAAATGCTTATGGGTAGCAAATTGCGCATAGCTGTGCTATTTGATATAAAATCAGTTCTAGTGCGTGAGCGCTATAACGATACCGATTTTATGTCAAAGCAATTTGCTGATAATGTTTATTGCTTGTCCGCATTCGTAAGCTATAATTCTATTATGTCAAATATCGCGGAGAAATTCTTCAAACATTAAACCTTTCGTTTGCGCTATACAAGAAACCTTTTTTAAGCGGTGTGCTTCGCACGGGCTATCATTTGTATCTATAATTTGCCGTTATGTAAAATAGCCGCTCGGCCAACAGCATATTGCTTTCATAAAAAGTAAATGCCCAAGCATTTATTTTTATACGCAATTCTCAGCCACTTGGCCAGCGCCATTAAAAGCTCAGCTTTTCGTATTTGATTGAAATCTTAGGTTTAATTGAAAAATTGGAGAAGAAAAATTTCACGGGCTTTTCGTCAGCTTGCCGCAAAAGCTTAAAATTTCTCTATGAGTAAATTTCTAAGCATTTGCTCGCATCCTCCTCCGATTCAACTTTTTTGTGAGTACTTAAAACATTATGTCAAATAGGCTTGAGCCCTCTTGCTGTTCTTTCTTTTCTTTTTTCTTGATAAAAAAGAAACAAAAAATCAAGAAGAAAATATGCTTCCACGCTCTCTTTGTGTCTTATACCTTCGCTATTTGGGCGCTATGCGCCCCACACAAAGCCCAGGGCAATGGCTCTTTGTGCCAAGCCACAAATTCACACCCACGCCGTCCCGCATTTTCTTCTCTCAATTCTTTAAACTAACTATCTTCCAACATGTCGATGGCTTTATACAGATTTGAATAGGATTCTCCCTCTAAATTTTCAAGTAATTTGGCATTTGTAATGGCCTTATCTTGATTTACACTTAATGCCCTTACCCAATCTGGATTCTCTAAGTATCTTTTAGTTTTAGCATAATTTTTAATGTGTTTCCTTAGCTCTCTTTCCACTGATTTAGAACTTTGAAAGTGTCTGCTTGTTTGAACAAAGTGAAGTAGAAACCATAGCTCAATCGATGGTAAACTATCACATATTATTACACATTTATTCCTTTTATACCGTTGTTTGAAGCTTTTTAGTCTTTCGTTTTCTGTAGGATTCCTTGAAGATACATCGGCATCGAATACACAAATGACCAAAATGTCTCCCATGAGGAGTTTTTCGACTACTTTTTCAATTTGAGTGATACTCGTTTTACAAAAAAACCTCGGCTTAATAGCACATGAATAGTTCCTTATAGCCTTTAAATGAGAAAAATAGTATTGCTCCGTGATTCCCTCACCAACAACAAAAATTCTTCTTTTTAAATTAATCTTTCTCTTTTTCCTTCCGCTCATTATTAACCAATATTCGGAATAGCACCAAATCTACCATATTTATAGGCCTTTAGTAATGAGCTTATTCGTTTAAGAGCTTTAAAATTTGCAAGTGAATATAAATTAGTAGAAGCAGATTTTGATTTTTCTGTAAACCAAACATTATCAACTCTTAACAAGTCTTCTTCATCCAACAATCCATCATAATGGGTGGTCACCAGTAATTGAGATTCGTTAGATTTTCGTAAAAAATCCTCGATAATAAATTCAATTAGTCTAGGATGTAATTTCGATTCAATTTCGTCAATAGCTAAAAAAGCATTCCGTTTAATAGTTTGTGTAATAGGCCCCGCCAACTCAAAAGTCCTTATTGTTCCTTCTGACTGCTTTCCTTTTGACATTTTAAAGTACATTAGATTCCCATCCTCACCTTGTACTTCGTGTTCAAATTCAGTCCTTGGCATGTCAAACGTTTTCTCTTTTCTTATCCGTTCTTTCTCCTTTTGTGGAAGCCCTGAATCTTCTAGGATATTAGCAATAAAAAACTCTGGAATATCTTCTTTTACAATTTCAGAATGAATATCAGAAATATTAAAATCAGCTTCCTTCAAATAATTAAGAACTTCAAGTTTGGCTTCATCATCACTATTAATTAGTTCCTCAACATATCTACCTAATGATACATGCATATCAGGCTCAATGGTATCCATACATCTTAAATTCATCCACTTAAGAACAGATTCAATTTCAGGAAGATTGAGGTTCACTTGGTTGTACGCGGCAAACACCGACATATTCGGTAGACATTTTGCAATGATTTCATTTTTCTCTGCCATCTTCAATTTAAGACCCGCACCAAACTCGATTTCAGAAATTTCCCTATGGGTTCTTTCAAATATTAATTTTGGCTGGGTAGATGGATAAAAACTTAGTTTTTCATTGATAATCAGTTCATTGTTGACAAATAGTGAGTAATCATACTTTTTCTTATTATGGTAAAAAATAAGCCTAAAAAAAGATGGGTCATTTTTAGATTCATTATCAAGCAGAAAAGGCTCCACACCTACTTCATCATCTTTTGAATCTGTATTTGAAGACCATATATATTTTATAAATTGAAATGCGCTAATTAGATTACTTTTTCCAGAGGCATTAGGCCCATAGATAACACCCATTTTTAAGAGTCTTACACCAGGAACAACTTCAACAACATGGATATCCTCCATGGTTTTTTCTCTAGTAGCTTCAAAACTAAAAGTGACTTCATTTTTGAACGATCTGTAATTCCGTATAGTTAATGATTGAATCATTATGCTCTAAATTATGTTTTTTCGTTAATTTCGCAATAATAACGATTAAAACGGTTTTATTTATAGTTTTATTGAACTATTTAGAGATAAAATTGCATTTTTCACGAAATGCGGAGTTCAACAGGTAAAAATCTATCTATCTCTTCATTGGACCATGTAAATTCTTCATTATCATTTTTTCCTAGACCCAAACCAGATTGAGCTTCCGAATAATCAGTACCAGTAGTGGTTGGCGAATATCTCCCAATTTGACTATATAAATTCTGTAACTTCTTAAACTTCATTCTTAATTCTTCTTCTGAAGATATTGAACTCATAATTTCTTCTATGAGAGAAATAAATTGATCTCTCAGGATTTTGTATTCTTCCCCTATGTTTCTATGTTGACTCTTAATCTCACTTATGTCTTCTTTGTTATAGAGTTCGAGTATTAGACTAGCACCAGTGAGTACAATCCCGCAGAAAGACAATACACTTAATAAATTTTCATATTCAAACTCTAAACCAATAATCTGTAGAATAATTAGTATAAGAGTAGTGGATGCTATTCCCAAAACAATATTTCGATTTCTTTCTTGAACACCTTTCAATCTATTGTAAGCCTTATAATGAATACTATTCATGAATACACATTGGGCAAAGTAAAATCGTACAGTCGCCAACAATTTTTTGTTCATAATTTTTTTCTTTTTTCCTTAATGTAATTTCTTATCTCTCTCCTGGTCAAAGATTTGCCTTGTGATTTTTCCAAAACTGATTTTACTTCAGGCCTGTAAGAGTGGTTCTCATCATATAATTCAACATAACCATCAATTCCATGTGCTTGATCTTTCCATGCAGGTTTCTCATATCTTTCATAGAAACTTACCCAATATAGATGTTCTTCCACATGCCTAAGAAATTCTTTCAATTCAAAACCGTTAGGATATCTTTCTTTTTCCTTTGGAGGGATTATTAGGCAAAGTTCTCCTCTGTCGTTATTCAAATGTAAATCTGCAGTAGGGATTCTCTTTCGTTTTGCAATTTTCAGAATTCTGTTTTTTGTTTCCCTAACCATTGGCAGCAAACTACCGGGTACTGAACACATTTCAATTTCAATATGATATTTGTCTTTGATCCTAATCTTATTGTAAATGAGATCAAAAGCAAGAACACCTGAAATCACATTCTTGCTTTTGATATAACTTAATAAAGGATAAGTCTCCGCTATGAATAACAAGTCATCATTTGAAATTATAATTTGTGCCATGGGGCGGAAGGCGTTACTATGGTTCGAGCTTGATAAGCTCTTTCTTTAACAGGATTTTCATTAACTTTTGGGAATTCGTTGCCGAAAACCTTACGCCATTCCTCGGAGGCTTCTTTGGGTTTGTCGTTGTCAAAGAACTCGATAGCTTTGACAGCTCGATTAAAAGCAGTTTCCACATGGCTTTTAGTATCTGAACTACATTTTCCTTTGAGGAAATCAAAAAAGTTTTTAACGACTTCTTGATACTCATCATAATCAGCTCCATCCTCAAATTCGGACTCCAAAAAATCGATGACGTCAACAACAAGTTCAAACGATTTATAACTTAATGAACTCGTATTTTTCACCCAAGTCTTAATCATGCGACATAATTCTCCAGTTAACCCATCAGTATCACTATTTGAACTTTGAAAATTGTTTATCTGCTTCCTAGGGTCAAACGATTCCCAGCTGCCACCATTTTCAGTGTTGGGGATTAAAAAAGTGCCATCTTCTTGCTCATAAGCAGGTAATACCTCCACGTTATGAGTATTATCTGAAAAAGCTACTAGCACAACCTTGCCCCACCCTTTTATTTCTTCTGTTGTGGTATACTTTTCTTTCAGTATATCTTTTACTTCTTGAAGTAAGGCAGATTGACCATTACTTTCATAGCCATCAAATTTTTCAAAAGTTTCCTTGGGAATCTTGAATAACAGGTCGACATCTTGATCTTTAGATAATGGCCTAACGTTGACCTTTGTCTTATAAGATCCAAATAAAAATTTTGTACCTCCATCAAATTCTGAGTCATAATAATGATCATGAAGTTTTTTTGATACTCCACGATACTTTTGTTTAGCATCTTCTCTTTGCCTTCCTGTTAGTTTAATATTAGAGCAAAAAGTGTAAAATTGTTTTTCCATATTCTATATTTAAAATTTACATTATTCATGCAAATATACAAAATAAAATATGTAAATTGATTTTTATATTTATTTTTAGCACTATTTTTGCATTTTTTAGATTTAAAAAATAAATAAAATAGATTCTATGTGCTCTAAATACATAATTTTGGCATTTGTTAGGTTTATATAAAAAATCCTCCCACTAATATGTTGGAAGGACTTTTAATCATTCAAATGATATATCTGTCAGGTCTTAAGCACAGATAGTTTAGAGGATAATTTCAATAAAAAATTGATATGAACACCTGTTTGAGAAACACAATCAAAAATGGTCTTTTTGGATAAGCCCAACACTTGGTTTTCAATACTACCTGATAACATGCCGTGCAAACCATCTATATGGCCTTCCAAAGAATTTACGTCGAAGTAGTCATCAATTGTGGCAATAATTTCAAGGATTGCCTTCTTTTGTTTTGAGTCTTCTAAGGAGAGTTCCTTCTTTAGTTTTTGATACCATTCTTCATGGATTTGGTTTTTTCTTGTAGACATAAAGAAAATTTTAAATGCGGAGTCACCCCGTCAGCCCTGTCTACACAGTCTAGGACTGGAAGCGGTACTTTCGTGGCCGCTGGACTTGTGAGCGACTCCTTATCGATAAATAATTGTTTTAGAATTTTCCTAAAACCGTGTAGACGTGGTAAAGATACAAATGTTTATTATAACCCATTCCACACACATTCCACTCCCCTCCTACCTCGGGTCGTGTAAAAAGTGTTCCATTACCTTTTTAAAAGAAGATTTTTAGAAGAAATTTTTCAGGAAGTGCGGTACAAACTTTCGCTTTTACCAAAGCTCAAGTTACATAACGCGGTACATTATAGTACAAATGTCTCAGTTTTGATTTTTAGCGGTTTTGTTACCGCTAATTTAAAATCTAGACAGTTACATTTTAAAATCAATACAATCTATCATTGCTTAATTAGCTAAAAACGTTAGCAACAACAAACTACAAATTTATTTCGTGAAAGTTTTTGTGAAAAAGTCGTGAAAAGCAGAATTATTATGTAAAGTTGGATTTTAAAGTTTTCACGATTCCAACATTACTTATACGCATTGTTGCCGTAGTTATTGTTCATTTTTATCTCTCTAAATTCCAATTTAATTTTGTCTTGAATGTAGTTGTGTTCCAGAAAATACTGCAACCAGGGATATTCTATTTTTGAAGAATGGGTAAAGTTTAATTTGAAGTTTTTAGGGATTTTTTTTGAAAAACTTGTTTCAGTACTATTTACAATAAGAGTAAAAATTATTCTTTTCTCTGAGTTTTGGTATTGTTTGTAAAGTTCATTTGATGCTTTATACAATATCCAATTAATTTTGGATTTGCCTATTTTACTTCTGGTAGAGAATTTACATTGAATAAAATTTATCCTGTCTTTTTTTTTAGCAATTATGTCTATGCCTTTATCCAAAAAACCAGATTCTAGTCCATTGTATTTTACTTCATAACCTTCTTTTTCTAAACATTGACCAACAAATTTTTCATAAATTCGGCCCCAATCTTGCGAGGAAATTTTATGGTATGGAAGATAGTTGGAACTATTCTCAATCTCAATTTTTCCCTCCTCATTATTGAGTGAAATATTTCCTGATTTTAAGAACTTTACAATCTCCATTTTGGTACATTATTTCGTTTTTTAATGACAGCCTTAAGTAACGAAACGCATTAATTTGTTTGCTAAATTCAGGAAAAGTAAATGTTATTTTAGATTGATGCTGCGAATTATAATTTTAGATTAAAAAATAAGTCCATCATTGAAAATACCTGATCCTAAAATGGGACTTATTTCCTCATATACTTCATCATAATCATCTGCTTTAAGCAACGAGTCCTCCTCATTTAAATCAAAAGTATATTCATCGTCGTCGACTAAACCAATTATTAGCTGAGAATTTTCAGGTTGATTTTCATCTATAAATTTTATGATAGCTTCAAGATTCTTTTTATCCTGTTCTTGCTGGTTTGGTGAGTCAATTATTATAGGACAAAAAGAGGATGTTGAATATTTATTCATTATTTCTAGGAAAGTAAAATAATAAGCTAATAGAGCTCTTGGCAGTGCACTACCTGTTTCATTTATGGGTGAATCCATTCTCTGAAAAACTTTCTCAGAGAATGTCTCGGTGTTTATGTTTAGCATGCTTAAGTAGGTATGTAGTTTAGATCGGTATTCAGTCATTATTTTATCCTTTCGATCTCCTCCTTTTTTATCAATATCTTTGAGTTGTGATTCCAACTGGCTTTTTTTTCGCTCTGCTATTCCAATCTTCTCATAAATTTGGGATTGTTCTTCTTTGAATATCTCCTTAACCTTTCTTTTTCCTTCATTTTCAATTACATCCATTAATTTAATCTCAGATTGTTTTTTATTAAGAACCTCCTGAATTCTATCGTAATTTGACTTTGTGTCAATAAAGTCATTGTTGTACGAATTTATCTTATCCGTTATCTTCAAGTAATCAGACCTTAGTTCGACTAGTAGCTCTTCAAGTCGTTCTTCATTTTCGGCTATAGAAAATCTTTCTGCGAAGTTGTTTTCATAATGTGCTCCACAAGTTGGGCAATCTACTTGATCATCCAATGTATTTAATGCATAATTATAATCTTTAGACAATTCCTTCATGGACTTTTCCACGACACTTATTTCAGAATCGATTAAGATTTTTTGATTATGTAAATCGGTAAGATATTGTTTGATTTTATTTTGTTGCGTTTTAAGGCTTTCACATTCAACTAGAAGCTCTTTTATCTCCTCATTAAAATCTTCAACAGTAATACTTAAATCATCCTCATTTAATCTATCATTAATATTTTTAAGAATTTTATTTAATGCGTCTATTTCTCTAGTGGTTTCCTCAAGATTTTGTCTAGTAGTATCTAACTCAGACTTCGTCTTGTAATATAGATTTCCCTTGATTCCTGAATGGTAGTCGACGAGAGGTTTTTTCCATTTACTATATTGTCCAAGATTTGAAAAAGAGTTCCAGTTTTTCACCCAGCTATTGTCCTGGTCAATATAAAACGGTAAAAAAAGGTAGGCTTGAGGAGGTATTTCAGGTACCCCCTGTCTATTGTTAATCACCAAATTGAAATCAAGTAAGGTATTTATGAAATTTGAAAACTCCTTGAAATTATAAGAATTGATGCTATCAGTACTATTCTCAATAACTACGAATCTCTTTTTGTCATAACGGAGTACCTTATATTCTTCTCCGTCTACATCAATGGTTAGAAGACAAATTGGTTCAGCTTTTACCCAATTTGGGTGCATAGTTGCTGGAGTGGCCCCAAGAGTGTAATATATACTCTTGATGAGGGAGGATTTTCCAACCTGATTTGTTCCTTTAATTAGGGTTTTTTGGTGATCGAACCTTATCTTTTTGGCCTTTCTCTCTCTGAAGGAGAGAATCATCAGTTCCTTTAAAACCAATCTTTTCATGTGCTTTTGTTCTTAAACTTCTAACCAGTTTTTTAAAATTATTCTCCATCGCAAATCTCCTTAAGAATAACTATTCTTATATAATCATTATTAAATATTAATTGTTCCTCTACAACCTTAGCTTTCAGAACTTCATCTAAAATATTGTTGGTAGATTCTACCAAACTATTGGTGAGAAGAACCTCATTTTCATCAATCACATTTACGACTTGTCGTACAATCTTTTTAAAAAGTAAGTTATTAGCTCTTAGATATTCAATCTCAACAGATTTCCAATTCTTTTTAAAATATCTTCTAAACTGAATAGATGCATTTTCACTATCTAACCTACCTATAATCTCATCCCTAAGTTTTGTAATTCGACTAGGTTCGGATGTTACAATTTTTAGAATATTTTCGAACTCAATTTTCGAAATGGATTTATGTTTGATAAGATCATCAAAACTATCCATTGTTCTTTCAACATTTGTTTTCCTCTTGACTTCATCGAATATTGTTTTGTAAGCCAATGATGGTTTAAAATTAATATCTGCGTATTTTGATTCTATAAAGTCACTAAGTTTTTGTTTTGTGAGGTCTGAATGGTGCTCTATAGTCAAATCACTCTTTTCAAGTTGTATAAGATCAAAATATTCCGTCAGCCATTTTATTTCTAACTCTTTGCAAAGACTTTCAGCTAGCTTTTCTTTTTCAGAGTCCAGCAATTCGTTACAACAAATTTTCACTTTGGCTTCTACTCCGGATTTCTGTTTAACATTGAAATCACAATTGGCAATTATTGTAAGAGAGTTAGTTTCAACATCAAAATTCAATCTATTCATTAATAACTTGCCGAGTATTGACCCACTTTTAGTCTTTCTTACTAATGAAGAAATTGAATGCTTTCCGTTGTTTTTGGTTTTTACTTGATAAAAATCTATCAGGTTTGGATTGTCTGAAGAATTAAATACTACTATATCCTCATGGAATTCGAATGCTAGCAAAAAGTCCTCTTGGTTAGAAAGTTCGATTAGTTTACAAATTGCCCAATTCTTTTGATAGTCAAATCTATTGGAAGAAATTGACCCACTATTTTCTCTTGGCGCGACATTTTTAAGCTTTTCAATTAAGGACATAAATGCAATTAACAACTAATATTATAGATGCTCTATTTCAAATAATTGTAACCAATAAATCAAGGATTACCTTTTACAAATAGGTTCTTAGGGGGAATTTAAAAGTACGAAAATATAATTTGTAGATAGAATAAATTTCGTACAATAGAAATCTAGTCCCAAAGCTTTTCAAATCTTTTACTGGCTACTCTAGTATAATGCGCAGTATGCTTTGGGTCTCTGTGACCTAGATAATCCTGTATCAATCGAAGGTCATATCCCCTATTGGCCAAGTAAAATTCACAAGAATGCCTCAGAGTATGGGGATGTACATTCAGAAGATTGGCTTTCTCCCCTACTCTATTTATAATATAGTTCACCGCTTGTCGAGTTAATGGAAGCCCTCTTTCATATTAACAAACAACCAAGGAAGATTATCATTTCTTGAACTCAAGTATCTTTTTATCGCCCGGAGTTCATCTCCAGCTATTGGTTGTTCTACAGAAAGACCACTTTTAAGCCGTTTTACCCAGACCCTTGACTGTTTTAGATTAATATCGGATTTCTTCAAAAAAACAGCTTCACTGACTCTCAAACCATGTCTATACATCATGAGTAAAAGAAGATAGTTCCGTTTTGGATATCGAGTCTTTTTTGATGTCTCCAAGAGTAATTTAATCTCATCAGGATTCAAATAGTCCCTGCCCCTTTCATGGGCATTTGTGGTCCTTTTTTTATCACTCTTTACATTTTGCCTGTTGGGCATGGTTTCTTCTTTGTTTACAGGGTCTTTGAAAGGTACATCAAAAAATTAATACTCTTTACAAAATATACCTTTTGTCCAGAGTTGACCTTGAGTCGAAAAAAGCCTTGTCTGACAAGAAGATCAAAGAACTATTTTATGGCAGCATTGAAGATATCAAAAAGTATTTTCTCGATAGATTAGGGATTAAATTATTTGACAACGATACTGATGAAAAAGACTTTTCCATGGTTATAAAGCAAAGAAATTTAATAGTCCATAATCGCGGAATAATAACCCAAGAATTAGCAGATGAATTTCCTGCATTCAAAGAAAATGTTGGACAACAACTTTTGTTCAAATACGAACAACTTTCAATAATAAACGGACTTATAAATAACCTAATTATTGACATAGATATCAAGTTAAGAGAGAAATTTAATTTAGAAACAATAGAAGTGTAAAAACTATGCACAATATTGGCAATAGTAAAGCTTTGCCTTTCGCCCTATTTTTGAAATTCAATATCTTTAAAAACGGCTGGATTCCGAACTTGGAAAATTCTGACGGATTTGCCAAGCTGAAATTATAGCCGAGACCGTTGTAGGCAATTAAAATAATGGAAATATCCGAATTGACATTAAAATTAATTTTGCTTCTAATCCCTGGAAGCATTGCCTGCATTATTTATGAAAGACTTACCATACATAAGCGTTGGACTTCTTTCAAGTTTATCACAAATGCAATTCTCTTTGGAGGCATAAGCTATTTACTCGCTCAAGTAATTTTCAATATTTGTGGGGGGGATAGCACATTTGATTCATTTTGGGAAAATCTACCAACGAAAGAGATTCCCTTTTCAGCAATTCTAAAAGCTTCCTTAATTGCAATATTCGTGGGACTTGCATCTACGGCAATTGACCATTATAAGCTAATCAATCGATTTGGAAAATGGTTAAGGTTAACCAATAAGTACGGAGATGAAAATCTATACTCTTATTTCTTAAACGCCAAGGACGTGGAAGAAATTTATGTAAGGGACATAGAAAATGATTTGACCTACCATGGACTTATTGATTCGTTTTCCGAAAACGAGGAAATTAAGGAATTAGTTCTCAGGGATGTTGTGGTCTACAGGTACAAGAATTCCGAACAACTGTATGAAATTGACAAGCTATACCTTTCTAAATCAAAAGAAAGCTTGATAATTGAATTACCTTATAAAGACTAATTATGGCTGATAAAAAACATAGGAATTCAAAGCCGCTAAATGAAGGGGCCTCTAAGGGAAATACTAGAAGGACAACAAGTACAAGACGGCAAGCACCGCCGCCGCCGCCGCCAAAACCAAAAAAATAACCGCATAAACGATGGAGTTGAAGGCACACATCGATTGGTTGGTGCTGCACCAAGAGCTGCTCCTGGCCTCCGGCGAAAATGACGCCCTCCGAAAAGCTTTTATAGCCAAGGTAAGGAACTATCTAAAAGCCTATCCGGAAATTGAGGTGCAAGCGCGTGCCGAGCTCAACGATGCCCCGGAATATGCCTCCCGTTTCTTTGCCAGTTTTTACCAATACGCCTTTTTTGACGATTCCCTCAATGAGCTGATACTCCTCTTGCAACGCGCACTGGAGGGACCGGTGGATTGGATGTTCCTTTGGGCATCCGCGGGCCATAGTTCGAATCATGGCTGGACCACGTGAAGCCCCGTACGGACATTGGATCTCATAATCCCTTACCACCGGTTCCCATATGAAAGATCAATAGTTCACATAGATCATTTTTGCCTCATGTCCCAGCCCCGGTTCGTTGTAGTCTATCACACATACATAGGAGCCCACGGGCACCAGCCCGCGTTCATCGGTGCCGTCCCAGGCATCGCCCGGTCCGCCATAATGCGCGCTGAACAGCAGGCGCTGGCTCAGGTTATAGATCTTCACCACGTTGTTCTCATAGCGTTCAAGGCCATCAATCACAAAGGTATCGCCAATGCCATCGCTGTTGGGGGAAAACCCCCTGTTGAAATCCACAAGGGGCCTAGGCCCAGGCTCGGGGGCACAGTTCCCGGTCGCCTCCACGGTCACCACAGCGGTCGCCGTAGCCGTTTCACCGCCCTGTGCAGCGGTAAGGACCACCGTTACCGGGGTGCCCACATCATCACAGTCAAAGGTGGTTATATCCAAGCTCAGTTCCGGGGTGTTGTTACAGCCATAACTGGAACCATTGTCCACCATATCGGGCGAGATGGTGGCCTGTCCGTTGTTGTCCAACTGTACGGTGATGTCCTGGTGGGCAATGGCCACCAGGTTGTCCAAAGGCCCTTCCACGGTCACCACAGCGGTCACCGTTTCCGTTTCACCGCCCTGTGCAGCGGTAAGGACCACCGTTACCGGGGTGCCCACATCATCACAGTCAAAGGTGGTTATATCCAAGCTCAGTTCCGGGGTGTTGTTACAGCCATAACTGGAACCATTGTCCACCATATCGGGCGAGATGGTGGCCTGTCCGTTGTTGTCCAACTGTACGGTGATGTCCTGGTGGGCAATGGCCACCAGGTTGTCCAAAGGCCCTTCCACGGTCACCACAGCGGTCGCCGTTGCCGTTTCACCGCCCTGTGCAGCGGTAAGGACCACCGTTACCGGGGTGCCCACATCATCACAGTCAAAGGTGGTTATATCCAAGCTCAGTTCTGGGGTGTTGTTACAGCCATAACTGGAACCATTGTCCACCATATCGGGCGAGATGGAGGCTGTTCCATCGGCATCCAATTTTACGGTGATGTCCTTTGCCATGGCCACCAGGTTGTCCAAATCCTCTCCCACGGTCACGGTCTGCTGACAGGAAGTGGTATTTCCGCTAGCATCCCTTACGGTCCAGGTCACCGTAGTTGTTCCGGTACCAAACGCATAGCTATCTGGGTCTATCTCCGCACCATTTACCTGGGCGACGACAGCAGCAACCGAACAGTTGTCCTCGATAACGGGGCTGCCAAGGGCAACGGTGGTGGTACAGTCACCGGTACCATTGTCAGCGGCATCGGCCACCACATCGGCGGGACAGGCGATGGTCGGGGCAATGGCATCCACAACAGCTACAATGACCTGTGCGGCCGCCTGGTTGGGCAAATGGAGCAAACTGTTCGCGACCGTGGCCACACCGGTCGGTACATCGATGGTGATATCACCACAGGGCGACGTGGGAGTAAGGGTAGCAGTATAGGTCGATCCGCTGCCCGTAAGGGTACTTACAGTAGCACTCGTTACTTGAATATCCGCCAACTCAAAACCTGTAACAGCTTTACTGAACACAATCTCCATCGGAAAGGGTTCCAGGTTCTCTACGCTCGATGGGACATTGCCTATCGAGACCGTAGGGGGTGCCTCTACCGTTACCTTGGCAAAGGCACTGGCCCGGTTTCCGTTAACATCCTCCACGATCAATTCAACATCAAAGATCCCTTCTGATGAAATGACCTGGTTGCTCCCTATAAACATAGCTTCCACTTCACAATTATCGGTACTGCCATCGTCGATTTGATCTGTGTTGAGGATCACCTGCCCATTGGCACCTAGCGCTACGGTAATGTTCTTGGTCTTGGCATCAGGGGGAACGTTATCCACGGCCTCCACGATGACCTCTCGCGCTACTAAATTGCCGATATTAGAATCTACATCGAATGCTATATTGGCGGGTACGTTAATGATGGTACTACTAGTACAAGATATGGGTGTTACCATAGCTGTATATGTTGTGCCATTACCAGAAAAATTACTTGCCACGGCATTGGTGAGTACAATATCACTTTCTGTAAAACCTGTTACTGCCCTATCGAATTTGAAGGTCACCTCAAAGCCATTTGAAGTACTGGTATTTATCGTTCTCGATGGTTGTATTTCAACGCCACTCAAAGCTATGTTATAGATTCTGGTCTGCCCTGCAGAGCTGCCACTGGCATTGCTATTGGGATTTCCCATGGCGATAATCGTTCCGTCATCGGACAAACCAATGTTTCTGTTTCTACTTATTGTCGAATTACTACCAAAACGCCCTCTATATCCGCCCAATCTATTACCTGGTTCACCATGGTAATTGGCGCTTAACTGCCAGGTATCGGCAACATATTTATATACACGTATTTGACCTGAATCATCACCGTTGCCACCGTTTAATGGAGCCCCTACGGCCAGGGTATTCCCATCACCGGATAAAACTATATTATCCCCGAATCGATCCTCTGCTACTTCCCCTTTTATATCACTGCCTATCTGCCTCCAACCAAGAGGAACGGTATCATCTCTTTCATATACACGTACCAAAGATTGACCGCCGGGGGCTCCCATAGCCAGAATATTCCCGTTATTGGACAAGCTTACGCTATGTCCCAATTCTGCAAATTCATCACCATCTCGTGCACCGATATCACTACCTACCTGAACCCACTGGCCCGATATATTTTGGTATACTTTTACAGCACCATAAAGAGTCCCTATTGCCAGCATGCCACCGTTCTCGGACAAACTCACGGCATGTCCCAATCTTTCCCGTTCTGCTTCACCATCGATATCGTCACCTACCTGGATCCATTCAGAGCCGTTATAGTTGAACACACGTACATGGCCTGAACTATAACCGTTTTCATCGTTGTTCGGAGCCCCTATGGCCACAATATTTCCATCTCCGGATAGGCTCACACTAGCTCCCGAGCTATCCCATTTCGCTTCACCATCGATATTGGCACCTACCTGGATCCATTCAGAGCCGTTATAGTTGAACACACGTACATGCCCCTCACCAGTACTGGAACCTGGTGATTCATCATTGTGCCCATGCGCCCCTATTGCCATGGTGTATCCATCGTTGGACAAGCTTACGGTATCTCCTTCCCAATCTATCGGCCCTTCACCATCTATTTTACTGCCTAATTGGTTCCAGACCCCGTCTGCATCTTTTTCATAAACACGTACAAAGCCTCTTCTAAATGAACCGGGAGCGTAGTTCGAATTACTTCCCACGGCCACAACATTGCCGTTTTTGGACAGACCTACACTTGTTCCTCCCCCGGAAAGTCGCTCGGTATTATAGATTTCCCCAAGTAATATTCCTCTTTCGAGACCATTTTCCAATAGCTCTTCCTCTATATTAAAAGTAGACCACCCAGCGCTGTTATAAACGGCTGTGGCCCCATGCGGAATGTTCAAGGTGATATGGGAATTTTCATTGTCATCCGTAAAAGCGGTACGCTCAACGGTTGGAGCTGTAGTACCGTCCTGTGCCATTACTTGTGTAATGTTGTTAAACTCAAAGGCCCCATCTTCAATATTGGTAACGCTTTTTGGAATGGTCACACTGGTCAAGTCGTTACGTCTAAAAGCACGCTTTCCGATATTGGTGACCGTAGCGGGAATTGTGATACTCCCTCCCAATTGCTTATCTCTAAAAGCATTGGTTCCTATTTCGGTAACAATAAAATTATCAATACGTTCTGGAATTTGTATATCCGACATGGCCTCTTCATTGTCCCAGTCTATTATTGCTATATGATAGGGAGAATTATCTAAATAATTGATGGAAGTCATTTCATAGGTTACCGTTACCCCACCTTTGTATTCTAAATATTTTTCAATATGATCACCTATTTCTATAGGTTGATATATGATTGCAAATCCATTCCAATCCGAATCTTTCCTAGCCTCATAAGTACCAACGGCATTATCAGGAACTGTTACATGTATGTCGTTACGAGTTGTAAAAGAATTATCTTGTAACGTTGGAGGGGTACTACCCAGCATTATTAGCCTAGTCATTTTTGAAGGTGAACTAGGATGGGTAATAAAAGCATCGTTTCCTATACTGGTAACACTGGCAGGAATAGTCACACTGGCCAAGTTGTTTCTGCCAAAGGTATTGTCCCCGATGTCAGCAATCCCTTCAGGAATCTCCAAACTGGCTATGCCATTGTTCCAAAAAGCAGTAATCCCAATACTGGTTACAGTAGTAGGGATTACCACGCTGTTTATGCTGTTATCTGCAAAGGCTTTTTCTCCTATATGGGTGACCCCCTCGGGGATATCAATGCTGGTCAATTGGTCACGTTCAAAAGCGCTATTACCAATACTCGTGATCTTCCAATTTTGGACATTCACCACAATTCGGGGGATTACCACATCTCCGGTATTTGTATTGCCTACCACCTCTACTTCATAGGGATTAGGGCTTGTGGATGTGACCTTGTACGTTATACCGGATTGTTCAAATTCGGAATTTAATTGGGGTTCCTGGCCATAAGCGCCAAAGTTTAGGACACTTAAAAAGAATACCTGTATTAATTGTAACCGTAGTTGCTTTTTCATAATGCATGGATTTTTGCTCTTTTGAATATTAATAAACAGGCAATATTGACATGCAAGGAAAAACATCCAAAAATAGGTGCCCAACCATTCTAGATATGGGATGTAACAGGGTTTTTATGGGATTACGGAATTAGGCCCTTATGACAGATATTGCGGATTTGCACCATAGAACTGATAAGTATCTGTATAAGAACAATCTAGAAACAACATTTTTTATTCAATTCTTCCAAAAGCTCTTTTTGAAAATTTTTGTACGCATCCGGAATATTCAATACTTCCATTTTATTGAAAAACTTGTTTCCAATATGGTCTTTGATGATTCTCAAATGCTTTTCCTCCATTAGAAATACTTTATCGGCCCATTCTATCATTTCCTGGGTCAAAGGTGTGGTACCCTCTTTGATACATATTTTATGATTGGTCCCGGCAGACTTGAATATCATGTTAGTGTGTTTCTCCGAGAAATAGTCTTCAGCCGTCTTTGAACGTTGTTTATTCGCAGAACATACAAACAATATTTTTTTCACCCTTCTTACTATTTGAGAAATCTTAGATAACCTTCTGGGTTATTTAAAAAAGACTTGGTGACGGTGTAATGTTCTGTTTCCTCTAGAGAAACTTTATCCATACCTTCATCCGTAACTTCATAAATGGTAGCTCCTGGAAATGCCATCAACATTGGAGAATGCGTCGCGATTATAAACTGTGACATGTGTGATTTTAAATGTTCTTGAATGAAATAAAGCAGGGATAATTGCTTGGATGGTGATAGTGCCGCTTCCGGTTCATCTAAGAGAAAAATTCCACTTCCTGTAATCGTATCATTCATAATTTTTAGATATGCTTCCCCGTGAGAAAACCCTTGTAAATCTTGTCCATAATCCCTCCTAATACGATATATCTGATAGTTGGCACTGTCTTTCATTTGCTGAATAATATAGTCTGGGACTTCTCCCTCTATATCTTTGAATGAACTATGTAATCGGGTGTCCTCCCGATCAATACTATTTATTAGGTCGCCAAAATCCTCTGCCCTAAAGAAAAACCCTCTTGATTTTTCAATCTTCCAATCAAGTTCCAAATAAGGGGTTAGAGTCCTGGCTGCCTTAAAACCACTTTTGTAATACCCTACTCCATCCATATGTGGGAGTTGTAATCTGAGTGCCAAAGTCTCGAGTAAAGTGGACTTTCCCGAGCCGTTATCCCCAATAATGAAGGTTATTGGGGAAGACATGTCAATGTTTTTGGCAAATTTTACCGCATTTACATCATATGGGAAAGGATGCGTTCTATTTGAATTAACACTCAATGATGATATATATGGCATCGTTTTATTGAACTTTATTCTTTACTTACAATTAGCTTTAACCTTCGTAATGCGTCAACCGCATTTTCAATTTGGGTCAATTTTTTATCACCAATTATTTGAAGGTTCAGAGGCAGATAAGTCAATTTAATTTGTGAAAATTGTCTTGGGTCAAGTATCTCTAAATCAGAATTAAGAATATACTCTGTTTTGATATTGGATTCTCCAAAGTACTTCATCAACCTATTGTATTCCTCTTCAATTTCCATTAATTATAATCGTTAATTTAGACTTTTACATTTTTGATTTGGCTTTTCTCAGGGCTTCCCGAAATTCCCTCAATTTCGGTCCGACATCCTTTCTTTCCGTAGTGACCAGGGAATCAAAAACCACCACGGCCTTGTTCAGTACCCTTATTTCATCGGCTTTCGATTTTTCCTTTCGATAGATGATCGCCAATCTCCTGTATGGAAAGCTGCCCTCGAAACCTTCGGAAACATTGGCCTCGTAAAGGGCCTTGGCTTCCATTGTTTTTCCTTTCTTTTCCAGTGGCTACCCCATTGAATTTCCATCGGCCTGTGCTTTGAAACTGCTCATCGTTGCTCAACTCTAAAACAATATTCTTTATCGGAGTCGTTCAATGACCGCCAAGTGACCGAGCCACAGGAATTAAACCCAATATTAGGACTCGGGTTCGTCCGGAAAGTCCTTGAACGGTCCATCAAACAACCAAAATACCATTGTGACTAAAAAAAGAAACCAAAGTCCAACGTTCTGGCTAAACTGTGTTTTAATATGGTTTAGGTTTGTTAGTGACTGTTTATCCAGTAAGCTAGTATGCAAGATGTAGATTGAATTCCTTATTTTTTTGAGGTTCATTTTGGTCTATTATTATGATACCCTGTTTGTATATGTCCATTGAAAAATTAACGTCTTTGTCTTTCCTAATGACCTCCCAAGCTTCTTTCATTCCTGTGCTCCAATTTATATCGTCAAAAACAAATACTGCCGTTTCTCCCATTATCGATTTAAGGGCGTTGAAATATTCAAGGGTTGGACCTTTTTTGTGATTTCCGTCAATGAACATCAAATCATATCCTTCCTTCCCTTCGATTATCTGCGTGAATGTGTTGTCATATAAACCTTGAACTATTTCGAATTTCGAATCGGGAACGATTGTGGAAAACTGTTTATGGGATATTTCACAGAGTTGTGGTAAACCTTCCATCGTAGTAAATTTTCCATTTTTACCTTTGAGTGCCTCAAGGATATAAGACCCAGAAACGCCAAGGTTGGTTCCTATTTCCAGGACTCTTGGGTTATCGATGTTCTTGACCAGGTGGTATAAAAACTGGCACCATTTTTTAGTTGAAGGGGCCTTTTTGCATATATCCCTAACTGAAGCTTTTTTATCCGACGAAAATATTTCATAGGTAATTTGAGTATTATCGGAAAGAAGTTTACGTCTATAACTTTCGCAGTTTGAAAATGAATTGATATCATCTTTTTCATGAGCATTTGTTTTGGTTATCAGATACGCATCCATTACCTGTTGGAGTGGTTTATTCTGGATTTGAAATAATTTATTCAGTTCATGTCGTTGACTTATCCTTCTTTTAAGGATTAAAAGGTGTTTTGATATTTTGTCCATTTTCAACTTTTAATTGTTACTAACAAACAGACAAGTCCTAAGTCCACTCATGGTTGGTTAACTATCATCATCGCTATTGCATGAAGTGGACAGTGTTGTCGCAAATACTGTTACCGTCAAAAGAATCATTGCCTTCATTTTTCTTGATCTGTTCATTTTCTAAAGATTATGGTTGTTTATTTATACTGATACCAATGTCCAAAACTGGTGGGGAATTTTAGACCTGTGGGGCAGTGATTGTTTATGTTGATCGGTTCCCACGATCCTTTCACGGTTGGATCTCTTTCCAGAGTTTTTTGAAGGTTTCCGCCATTTTGATTCCACAAATTGTTTCCTGGACGAAAATTGGTCCTGGACCAATATCCTGATATCGGCCATGAGGGTTTTCTTCTCTTCTTCCAGCCTTTTGTTCTCTTTCAGGATTTGTTTGTACAGCCTCCTTTTGATGTATTTATCCCTTCCCATTTTTCCACACTTTTTTTCAGAACGGCGGGGACTTTGGAAACCAAGTCCCCGTTGCCGTCTGAACCCCACATAAAGAAAAAACAACCTTGAAAAGGAGAAAGCCTTCAAAGGGCAACCATTGGCACGGTCACTGCCGTGAAAACCAATCCCATTTTAGCAAGATTGCCTTTGGCAAATCTTAATTTTTAACACGGTACCATACCAAAAAAAGTGCTGAAGCCGCTTGGTTCAGGGACTGAAAAGGGGAAAGGTGGGACAATGAAAATCCTCATGGCCGATATCCCTATGAGCGTCTGTCCAACAAACAAATAATGGCCTTCATGGTCTATACGGGCCAAATGTTCCATAGGATTTGTAATATTCTGACAGTAAAATATGGTCACAACTTATTGGATAATCGTGATTTTTCCAGTTGCCTTAGGCCTTCATGGTAGAAGCGACGTTTTTGCACCATAAAATTTTACTACTTGGTCCTCGTGGTAGATACGGGTGTATTGTACCATAATGGGATAAAATCGATGTATTTGAAAATCCTTTAATTGAACTTTAGCTTAGCTCAGTTCTCTTTGTGGTTTTTCCGAATGTCCGATTGGGTTCAATAAATACTGATAAATGTTTTTAGACTCCCTTTCTTTAATTCCGTCAATGGATTTTTGTCTTTTTTCCTCAGATTCAAATTTCATCAACATATATTCGGTCGACTCAACATCAAATATTTTTTGTTCTGTTATTGCGTGGTCACCGCAACAAGCGGGGCAACTATAAGAAGTAGGATCAAAACTGTCATGGCCTATATTGATATTAATGCTATTCTGGTCATTTTAATGCTTCTGGAGACAGTCCTTACGATCAATCCCCAAGTGTGAAAAAAGGGTAGGTGTCCAGGGGTTTCCCATCCCTTCTGATCTCATAATGGATATGGTTCCCGTCCGATTTACCGGTATTCCCGACAAATCCGATGACATCACCCTTGGTCAAGACCATTTCTTCCTTTACGATAAAGGCGTACAGGTATGATCCATGGGAAAGCTAAAATCTTAAAAAGATAAGTTCATAAAATTAAAAGAAACTACACACTTAATTTATATCCCAATTGATTTAGTTTAGAAGTTTAGCGTATTAAACTAAAATGTCCCCTTAATATCTTACCATCTCTATAGATTACTGAGTACCAATAGTCATCAGCTATCATAGGGCGGCCATTGAATGTACCATCCCAACCTGCCGAAATATCCCTTATTTCTTTTAACAACTTCTCGTATCGGTCAAAAATAAAAACCTTTAATACTTGATTTGATGGGTTTGGAACTATCCAATAATCATTTATATTGTCATTGTTTGGAGTAAAGAATCTTGGTGGTAATGGGATCAAAAGCTCTGTAGTAAAGTTTTCTTCTGTACAGGCCATAGCGTCTCCCTCTGAATTGTAAGGTGTTATGTCAACATAAATGGATGTGTTCTCCGGTAGGTCTTTCTGTAGATCGTAACCCAAAACATCCCCTACATCTAAAGCATATAGGATATCGCCAACCATTGAACTTGTACCGACCGTCAGTCTATAGCCTGTTGCGTTCGGGACCTCGTTCCACTCCAGGCCCGTTCCTATGGGAACATCAATAGCTCCCGATAATGGTAACGATAACATGGTACACGATGGCAATGGGATCAAAAGCTCCGTGGTAAAGTTTGCTTCCGTACAGGCCATAGCGTCCCCTCCCAAGTTATAAGGGATTATACCAACATAAATGGATGTGCCTTCCGGTAGGTCCTCCTGTAGATCGTAACCCAGAACATCCCCTACATCCAAAGCATATAGGATATCGCCAACCATTGAACTTGTACCGACAGTCAGCCTATAGCCTGTTGCGTTCGGGACCTCGTTCCATTCAATGTTTGTTCCTATGGGAACATCAATAGCTCCCGATAATGGTAACGATAACATGGTACATGGTGGTGGTAATGAGGTTATGGTCAGTTGAAAATCTTGTTCTGAACTACTACAGTCTGGATTACCATCGTAGATATACAGGGTAATTGGATAAGAGGAAAAGTCACTAAAGCTAATCGTGTGTCCAGAGTTGTAAGATGTTCCTGTACCATTGCTACCTGTATAATATTTTTCATCACCTGTGAGGTTTTCCCCAATGATTGTTGGTAACGTATAACTATCGGAAACAGTTTGATCGGCGATATCTTCTAGCATTGGTGCCATCATTCTTCCTGCATCGGTAATACTCCAGTTATCATTACTAATCATATTTGATCTGGCCGATTCCCCTGAACAATATTGGCTTAAGCCTCCATTAAATCGAACATTATTTTGTAAAACTTTTGAGTTCCAACCTATAAGCAGTGCGTCATAATTGGCAACTGAAAGTTTTGCTCCAATAAACATTTCACTCATATTTCTTACGTTTCCCACATCCCAGTTACCTATGTCCTGATCAAAGGAGCTGGCAGCCCAGAACATGGATTGCATATTTGTTACGTTTCCCACATCCCAACCGCCTATGTCCTGGTTGAAAGAAGTGGCACCGTTGAACATGAAACTCATATCCGTTACATTGCTTGTCTTATCTCCCCAATCTCCGATGTTCCCATTGAAGGAGCTGGCAGCCCAGAACATATGATTCATATCTGTTACGTTTCCCACATCCCAGTTACCTATGTCCTGGTTGAAGGAACTGGCAGCCCAGAACATTTGACTCATATTTGTGACATTGCCCACATCCCAGTTACCTATGTCCTGGTTGAAGGAACGGGCCTCCCGGAACATAAGACCCATATTTGTGACATTGCCCACCTTCCAGCCGCTTATGTCCTGATTGAAAGAAGAGGCAAAACTGAACATAAGTCTCATATTTGTGACCTTGCCCACGTCCCAACCGCCTATGTCCTGATTGAAGGAGCTGGCATTTACGAACATGAAACTCATATTGGTGACATTGCTTACGTCCCAACCGCCTATGTCCTGATTGAAAGAAGTGGCACCGTTGAACATGTCCTCCATATTTGTTACGTTTCCCACATTCCAGTTGCCTATGTCCTGATTGAAGGAACTGACCTCCCGGAACATACGTTTCATATCTGTTACGTTTCCCACATCCCAGTTACCTATGTCCTGATTGAAGGAACGGGCCTCCCGGAACATATCACTCATATCTGTTACCTGGGCCAGGTCGGGGGCATCCATGGCCGTGACCTGTAGGTTGGTACATCCATAGAAGGCGCTGTTCATGCTGTTCCACTGGATGTCTCCCCACTGCTCCACGGTCTGTATCTTGTCCTTGTCACCGCTAGTGTTATTGTTGAAATAGATCCTGGGGAAATCTCCCGTGATGGATACGGTGTAGGTGCCGGCACCGCTGTAGGTATGATCAGCGTTTCCGGTGACGTTCTGGCTTTTATCGTTGATCCCATCATTATCGCTATCCTCACCCCAATCCACGGTGTAATCGTAGCCACTTCCTTCGGTGGGAATGGTGATGGACAGGTCTCCGTCCCCTATACTATTTTCTCCTACCTGCCAAGTAGTGATAAAAGCCTCCTGTGCCATGGCCGGAGCACCGAGGATAAACACCAACAGTATGGCAAAAATGTGCTCTTTCCCATATTTTTGTACCGTTCCCCGATGTCTCGGCCTATCGGTTGTCTGCCATAAACCAGCGCGCCCGACAATGGCAAGAGCATTGTGCACCATAAAGAACGGTGGGGTACTTTTCTTTCCTTTTTTGGAATTTGGGACGGAACTGTATTGAAGCAGTGATCTTTTTTTCAACTTATCGGAACTTTTGTTGGTACAATGGTCAATACCATGTATCCAGTCGTTCGTTGATCAAAGAATATTGATAAACTAAAAACAGTTTAACCTTTGCTTTTAAATTCTGCTAAAAAAAGTGTTGAAACCTATTAAATCAGGGACAAAACGGAAATGGCCTGGACGGCCTTGTTGAAATCCGGATCCAGTGGGTTCACCAACAGCTTGTGTTCCCTCGGATAACAGGACAACGGCATCCTTCTATCGCTGGTGGAAATGGGATACAAGTCCGGCCTGGAAAATCAATTCCAATAAAAAAGCCCCTTATTGAATTAGGTTCATGGTCAAAGTGTATTTTTATTCCGATAGGTTTACTATCGTTTATTTGAACTTTGGTAACGGTCATGGCTCGTATGTTTGGCCCATTGTTATGTAACCATAAATATAGAAGTTTACTTCCATAATTAGTGCCCAAATAGAAGGGACACCGAGGTCTCGGTAGTGGACCCCTTATCGGTTAAGCGCTTTATTCAAATGAAGTTGAGCAAGGTCAAGACCGACAAGAGCGATGCCAGGGCCATACGGGAATATGCCATGGTAAACGATGTCCCCCTGTATAATGGTAGGGCCAAGGATCAAGCGGAGAGTATACAACTGCTTGCCCTGATGGACATATACCTGAAACAGCGCATCCAGATAAAGAACAAGCTTCATGGGGAGAAAGTGCTGGGCGTACCATCAAGGACGGTATACAGCTCGTTAAAACGGAGCCTCAAGTCGTTGGACAGAGAGTTGGAAGCCCTGAACGAGCGCTTGCTCGACCTGGTCAAGAAAACCCAACAACGGCAGCTCACCGACTTAAAGAGCATACCTGGGCTCGGTGATAAGACGGTGGCCCTTTTGATTGTCCTTACAGAGGGCCTCACGGCCTCCCAGCGGTGCAATTATGCGGGCACCACCCCAACGAAAAGGCGTTCCGGGAGCAGCGTACGCGGCAAGAGCAAGATCAGCAAGGTGGGCAATAGAAAGTTACAGAACCTATTGTTCCTGTGTGCCTTCTCGGCCTGCAGGCACAACAAGGGGTGCAGGCAGATTTATGAGCGTATCACGGCAAAGGGGAAAAGCAAAAAACTGGCATTGATAGCCGTATCCAACAAACTGTTGAAACAGGCATTTGCCATTGCAAAATCAGGACTGCCCTATGATGAAAATTATGTGTCAAGATTAGGCTAAATGAACTTGTTTTTTAACTCAGTTCTTTGTTGTGTCAAGTTTTTTAATCAATTCTTCGACATTTTTGAAATAATGCCTAGTATTTCACTTTTTAGTTCATTTAATGGCATTGTTACTTTATTGTTTTCTTGATTATATTCATACAGGTCATTTATTGAATATGACTTTAGTCCATCCAATGAAGTATATGTACCTTCCAGGTAAAAGTAAATTGCCTTTGAAGTTTTAGAGGTTAAAAGGGAGTATCCTGTTTCCCATCCTCCATTTTTTCTCAATTTAAGTGCTCAATGAGCAGAAACATTGACCGTGGTTGTTCCAATAAACAAAAAAGGAGTCTCATTATTGCATAAACACAAAATAGCACACTTGGGCAGTACGTTCAATGAACCCCATAGAACACTATATTCAAATAGACCAATAAGAAAAACTGGGGAATTTAATTAATCGATAAACACCAGTGTTTTTAATGCCTCCGAGCCAAGTTGTCGTTTCGTGCAGCCTTTAGGTCAATAGGACTTGTATTGGTTTCTCCTATGTTTTTTCCAGTTACGGGTACGTTTTGAAAATTTTGAGTTAGTAGTCTCTATTCCATGGGGGAAACAGAACCAACAGCCACCCATCTTACGATAGTTGTCAATCCTTGAAATGCGGATATTGGATATCTTCTTTGGAAAATCAATATGCCCCTCTTGGGTGAGACCAAAAGCTTTTATAAATCGCTTTGCATGTTTCACGATTTCAATGTTTTAAGTGAATACTTAGAACATTGAGCCTTTTAAGAAAATGGAAAGAAACATAATCGGTTTATTTCCGTAAAGATAGTCCATTAACCGTTTTGCGCCCAAGTCGTTTTAAAAGCCATGAAATGGTAGTGTAATCCCGAAACAGTATAACGTCCGTAAAAAATTGAATTACAATAAATTAGGTGATTTTATTGGACATTTTGTCCTATTTTTGGGATGAAGCCTAATAGTGCTTTGGAATTACCTGAAATTAAGCGATGTAATTTCTAAAAGTAGTTCCAAAGAAGATGCAATGGAAATAATAGAAATCATGAGGAAGAGCTCCATCATGACTTGGCAACATGTAAACTTATACGGTGAATATAATTTCAAAAAGCTCTTTTCGGAAGGAGAATATCGCTTTTTTGAATTTGATAAGATTAGAGATTTTAAGATTGAAGGGATTAGTGCTTAATGTTTTAAATATATTATAATCAAATACTTAAGAAAAAGTCCGTATCTACCATGAGGGCCTAGGTACTAACAATTCTCTAATGTCTACATCAAGAATCACAGCAATCTTTTTTAAGTCCTTTAGATGTGGTTGAGACTTATTATTGCATATGGCAGCAACAGACGTTGTACTCTTTCCAAGTTGTTCCGCAAGCCAAACCTGCGACTTTCCCTGGATAACCAGTACTTCTACAATTAAAAAATTCCTAATCCCATTTTAATCTTATGGAGTATCTAAGCGCTCTACAAAAATATCTGCCTTGTCATTATAGTTTTGATTCAATGTTTGTTTTTTAAATCCTGTTGAAACACTAATAATGTTGCCATTATAGTCTTCAAAAATAAAATGGGGATAACCTATGGTTAGAATATTGTTCGCTTGACCCAGATTTCTACCATAAACTACCGCCTCTTTTTGGTGTGGACTCTCAGAATTAACTTGCCAATCTCGGTCATTGTTACTGCCAAAGACCTGTGTGCCATCTATACTTGTGCCTGATGGAAAAGCCGGAAACTCAAATGATTCAATGACTTGGAAAGTATCAGTACTATATAGTCTATTTTCCTCTGTATCTAACATGTACATTGCGTTGGTGTTGTGCAGAGTTTTCTCGTTATTAAAACCTCTGATGCCAAAATCTACCATTTCTGACCCGACAATAAATCCGTTCTGGTCAAGACTTTTTACGATACTGTTTGGTTCATTCGGATGGCCAACCAATACTCTGTTATTATTTAACATGAAAAGTCTATGCAATGTATTTCCTTGGTGCTGGGTAAAATGTGGCGTACTGTCAATTAGAGAAAGATTTGTATTATCCCTTTTTAAGGTAAATATTTCGCTTCCTGTTATGAACAACCATAAATCCAATTCCGGGGCATATGTGAAATCCCAAAACCCGCTTACACCTTCCGGCACAATAGCATATTTAAATTCCATGGTATCTGCATTATAAAAGTATAGCTCTATGCCTTGTTTTATTACCAATTCCTTTCCATTTGCCTGTGAAAGAAACAACTTGATATCTGAATAAGTTGAACTTTGCGGCGAAATATCAGAAACGGCCTCTGTTTCTTGCCGTTCATAATTGTATCGACGAATATCTATTCCCGTATTTCCATTTCCACTTGGTTTCCCAAAGAGATAGACTATAGGCGCTTCAGGGTCAACAGTCAAAGAAAGAATGCTTTTATATTCAATAACTTCTTTTCTTTTAAAATTCACTTCTCGTACACCAATATTTTGATTATCACTCAAGGGGCTTTTATTGCCGAAAATGTTATAGGCGTAAACTGTATAAAATGGATTCTCTAGATATGGCGGAGTCTTATCTATATAATTGGTCTCATCTATATCGGTAATTTCCGCAAGAGTGTATTCCTGAGCCCCATTAGCACTTGTGCCTCCATAATTTGACACAGTAATTTCATAATGAGAGAAATAAGGTGAATCTGACGGTTCCCATGAAATTTCAATACTGTTATCCGTTACTACCGGGTCCTTTTGGGAAACAGCGGACATACGAATAAAAAAACTTGGGGTAATATCATAAACATTACTTTCTCCAAGTATTCCTTTGTCCGTGTAGACCCTCAGATAGTAACATAAAGATTCGACTGCAGGTGGAGACAAATCAGTATATTCATTTTCTGTGACATCAGTTATAGTCGCGATAAGCTCTGAATTGGCCTTACTACAATTTTCACCTGCACTTCTATATACTTCGTATCGCTCAAAGCTGTTGAACCCATTATATTCTTCCCAAGTGAAATTTATCAGGTTTTCAAATGCATCATCCGTGTTCTTTTTAAAAGTACTAGAGACAAAATCAATTTCCTCTGGTTCATATTTTTTAGCAGTCAATATCAACACGTCCAATTGCCCATCTTCATCTACATCGAATCTGGATTTAAAAACAAATTCTTGATCATTCAATCTTATGATTACCAAATCATCGGATTGACCAAGGGAATTAGTAAATGTTAAAACGCCATTGTTTAGTTCCCAGTCAAGTTCATTAATCTGTGGGTCGCATCCACTACTCTGAAACAAATATTCTCTATAAGTGCCATTTTCCGAATAAATGAAAAAATCCCTTTCACATTCGGCATAGGTTATCGGCACCTCAGTTCGTTCTCCATCGAATTCAGCACTAAAAATTGCCCAAATTCCTTCAAGTTGATTTATGGATGCCGAACGATCTGCCCCACTGTAAAAATTATCAATATTTCCTTGATCTATATTATTTTCATCGTCTTTCGAACAGCCAATAGTTAAAACCAGAATGACGTAATAAAAACACTTTTTCAATTTCATTCGCTTCAAAAATCAAAGTTGATCAATTCCCTTAATGGAGCATAAAGAAACATCATTTTCCTGTAATAATTGTACAAAAAAGATGACATGTCCATTTTGACAAGTAACCATTCCATACACTTTCACCTCCCCTACTCTGCGGGTTCGGCAAAACAGTGTTCCATTACCTTTTTTAAAAGAAATTTTTGAGAAGAAATTTTTCGGGAAATACCGTACAAACTTTTCCAGCGCACCAGCCCGCTCCTACTTCAAAAGGTCTACCAAATCTTTACCAAAGCTCAAGTTACCCTTCGACTGCGCTCAGGGCAGGCATAACATAAAGGATACGATGTAGCAAAGTGCTATTCATCGATGAACTGCAAGAATTTTAGCACGCTTTTCGATTTTTCGACGAACGACACACGGACATGAATAGTTTTCATTAAGATTTAACGTTAAAGAACTATGAAAAGACTAACTTTTGTACTGTTTTGCCTTGTTTTTGTATGCACTTCCTGCTCCAACGACACCAATGAGGTGATTGATGAAAACAATAGTGACGGGATTGATGAAAACAATAATACGACCAATGATGAAGGGGATAATGCGATGAATGGGGAAGAAAGTGGTGACACTTTCTCTTTTCTTGGTGACGACTTTCAAGTCAATTCTTATACAAACAAGAATCAGAATTACCCCAAAGTTGCTGTTGCTCCAGATGGTAAGGCCATAGTGGTTTGGGAAAGCGATGGGCAAGATAACGATGGCCTTGCAGTGGCTGCCCAGCGATATAATTCGGATGGATCCAAACGGGGCGATGAATTTGTGGTAAACACCGAAACCGAGTCGACGCAAAGCCAACCCACGGTTGCCGTTGCCAATGATGGTTCACATATCATTTTATGGAGAAGCAAAAATCAAGATGGTAGTGGTTTTGGGGTGTACGCCCAAAGATATGACAGCGCTGGCACTACCATTGGTAGCGAATTTAGAATCAACGAAGAAACGAACTCCGATCAAGATCAGGCTTATGCCGCGTATCACAGTAATGGAAACTTGATGGTTATTTGGGAAAGTGCAGACCAGGATGGACAGGCAGGTGAAATCTACGCTAGAGTTTACGATGATAACTTCAATGACATAAGTAACGGTGAATTTCGCGTCAATACCGTTACCAATGGATGGCAAAATACGGCTAGAATCGCAGCGGTACCCAGTGGTTTTATCGTGGTTTGGGAGAGTCTAAACATTGATAACGAAAGAATCGCAATCGTTTTTAAGCGCTTTGACAGTGAAGGTAATGCAGTAATGACCATGGAAGAACAAGTTAACACGCGCCAAATCTGTGATCAAAAAAACCCGGATATCGCTACACAAGCCGATGGAACGTTTGTCATTGTCTGGGAACATCTTGAAGATCCGGAGAAATGTAGCAGCGCCCAAACCTTGGCCAGTGATATCGCGGCACGAATCTACAACGGTGATGGCACTGCCCTGACGGATGAAATTATACTGAGCCAAAATACCAGTGGAAATCAAAATCTTGGAATTGTCAATGACTACCGAGGTGGGTTTGTTGCCATTTGGCAAGCCGATGCTTCATCAAATGATAGTAGCGATGAAATATATGGGCGACGTTTGCTGAATACGGGCACACTGAACGGGGATATGTTCAAAGTGAATACCAACACGGACAGCTTTCAAGTCTTTCCATCCATTGCCGCCGCACCGGATGGCGTTCTATTTGCCGCTTGGGGGTCATGGTCTGGCGATGGTAATGGCACCAGCATCAGAGCACGTCAATTAAGGGTTGGGCAGTAGCAACCATTGATACAATCAATTCTGATGCTTTGGCATTATAACGATACCCAATTTGAGGACAAAACAGCTGTCATATCCTTATTGGAACTTAAAGAGGCGGTGATGGAGATTTATTTAAATCAATTAGTGAAAGCATAAGTTTTTGTTAGATTTGAGTCGATAACCTAAAGTCAATCATTATTGTTTTATACCTACCTTTTTCTACTACTAGTATTTGTTGTTTTTCTTAGACCAATTTCCACACTTGTTCATGAGCTTGGCCATGGGGTTCCTGCTTTGTTATTGACCGAAGGCAAAGTTACCTTATACTTGGGTTCTTATGGCGACCCAAAGGACAGCATCAAAATCAATATTGAAAGGTTGGAAGTATTTTTCAGAAAGAATCCTTTTCATTGGAAAATTGGCCTTTGCAAAATGCATGATGAAAAAGTTTCTATTAACAACCAGATTTTTGTGACCCTAATGGGGCCAATAATGTCTTTGGTATTAGCATTGGTTGTTACTTATTATGTGTTTTTCGCCAATTTGAATGATAATTTTGTGGTTCTGCTGTTCTTCTTCGGCATATCAACGTATTTTGATTTTTTCGCCAACATCATTCCTAAAAGAAAACCTATTGAATTGTATGATGGTACTGTTACCTATAATGACGGTCAGTTGCTATTGGATTTGATAAAATATAAAAACCTCCCGCCAGAATATGGTGAAGCTATTAATCTATATAACGACAAAGAGTTCTTTAAAGCTGGAACAATACTAAAAGAACTTATTGCTTCCAACCATAAACCGGATTACATATATCGTTTGGCAATTTCAGCTTATTTAAATGCACATGATTATCAAAATGCCAAGTTGGTTAACGAAGAATTCGAGAAAAAAAATGACAAGGCGAACTTTGATACAAACGACTACAATAATTCTGGGCTATCAAAATCATATCTAAAGGATTTTTCCGAAGGTTTGAAAGATTATGAAAAGTCATTGGAACTCAATACAGATAATTCTTTGGCCATTAATAACAGGGGTTATACCTATAATTTGATGGGAGAATATGAGAAAGCAATCATCGATTTTGATAAGGCCATTGAATTAGAACCTAACCATGCTTATCCCTATAATCATCGAGGTTTGGCAAAAATAAAACTGGGAAAAACCGAAGAAGGTCTTAGGGATATTGATAAATCCATGAGTTTGGATAAAGACCAATTCCTACGCACATATGAACCTCGGGGTTTATTATTTCGATATAGGCGATTATGCTAGGGCTTTGGAAAAATTCAATTTAGCTCTTGAATTGGATGAAAATACATATGAAATAAAGGAGCGTATTGCAGAAGCTAAGGAACAATTGGGCTAATAGCCCATTCCACACTCATTCCCCTACCCTCCTACCTCGGGTTGTACAGTGAGTGTTCGTTACCTTTACAAGGAAATATTAAGTAGGCCTATAACCGGCATGATAATCTTCAAACTAGCTAAGGTTACATAGAAACAATATATCTAATTAGAAAGCTTTTCTATCAATATTTTTTTCTGCGTCTATATCTTCCTTTTTATGATCAAACAGTTCCAAAGCTGAAAGAGTACCACCAATAAATACAACTGGTCCCGACCACTTATTGTCAATGCGTAGCCAATCTACACCAATATTAAAACTACTTTTGAATAGTTCCTGAAATTCATCTTTGTTAAGGGAAACATCAATAATAGTCATGGTGATACCCGGATTAAAAATATCACTGCCACCAAAGGTATAGCGGAGATAAGGCACAAACCCAACTTTACTCAACCCTATATTTAATAATCCTGGCTTATTTTCTTGTTGTTTAAAGGGAAAAAAGGGAGTTGAAATTCCAAAGTAAAAATTATTCAGATATTCTAGTTCTCCTATTTTTCCATCTTCATCTCCCAAGGAAGAAATTTCTATATTTTGAAACTGGACGGGCAAATCTTGAAATCCAGTAAGTGTTGAAAGGTTAGTCTCATAAGCATATCCCCAAGTTAGTCCTATGACAAGTCCTTTTAAGGACCATCTAGGATATAGTTCGCTATGAAAATTTAGCGAAAATGTGCTCGGGTAATCTCTTGTTTTTGTAAGCGAAATTGTATCATAGAGAACAGCTCTATTTTCATAACTATATTTTGCAGATGCTCCAAAGGTGTACGCCAACTTCCTCTGACTGTATCTATTTATTTTGTCGATACCCTTGATAAATCCAAATTCAACACTAAACTTATTCCTTCCTCCACTTTTAAAAAGTCCTTCATTTGATTCAAATGCAAGTTTTCCTATCAAACCTGGAGAGGTAGAAACAGTTTCCCTTTTCTCATTTGTAACTGGATCGTTAAAATAGTACTCATAAGATTTCCAATAATCTGAAAAAAGCTTTTCGATTTTCCCTGAGCCCCCGATTTCAATTCTTTTGGATTTGTTATTAGCCGTGGTCTCAAATTTTAACTGCTTAGCTCGATCAGTAAAAAAAATTGTATTGCCTAAACTGTTTTGGATTTGTCCTTGGATAACGTAACCCAAAAGAAGCATCAAGCCCATCAAAATTTTAGTTTTCATAATTTTTCTATATAAACAGAGATTACTATCAAAACTTCGTTATTCGATAATTAATTTCAATACCCACTAAAAGGTATTTTCTGGGGGAGAAAGCGGAAGAAAGTAAGTCAATGGTTTGGAGTACTCCAATATAGAAATTGGCCATGAAAATACACTACACAAAAAACTTAGACTTTCTGGGGTTTTTATGCTGTTTCATACGCTTTTGCTTACGCTACTTGATTGCTTCAACAGAGACCGTACTTTATTTTCTTACATTTTGCATTTCCGGGTTTAGCCGATGGCCGAAGATAAAATCAGGAAAGATGGAAATACCTTCGTAACCCAGGAGGTCATTGATACCGATAATGTGGCCATAGCACCCCTATAAAGTCAATTTGAAAACTTAGATTTTTATAGCCGCTATCGTACTGATTAATACAAGTATTTTCTGATTTATTTTTCAGTTAATTCTTAAGTATTGCATCAGTAGTTTATAATTTTGTAAGTAAATTCGGAAATTATTTCATATCTTCTCCTCATAAGTATCTTAACAAATCATTTAAAATGAAGAAATTATATGTAACCATAGTTTTGGTACTTTTTTCAATTGGTTTTAGTGCTGCACAATCAAAATTAACGGATGCAGATCTACAACAACAAGGATATAACAATGGTTGTGAGTTAAGACAGTCCGACGATATTGACTTGTATCGCGCTACAATAAGTAACCCCAATTTTCCCCAAGCTTACTTAGATGGGGTAATGTCGGGGTGGCTCAGATGCTCTGGAACTGTCAAAAAGGGACAGGGCAAAAAAGAAAAGTGGCCTAAAAAAATTGGACCCGGTAAGATTGTAATTTAATCTTCAGGGTTTAGATACCCGCAGTTAAAACAGCATCTAACCCAGCATTATTGCTCAGGTACAAGGCGTATAAGTCGGCCAGGGCCCTCTACTACAATATAAAGATAGCCGTCCCTACCCATTTGTGCGTCACGTACCCTGCCTATACCATCCAATAGCGTTTCATGGCCAACAACCTCGTTGCCGTTCATTTTTAAACGATGGAGGTATTCGAATTTAAGGGAGCCGACGAAAAGATCATTTTTCCAATTTCCATAAAAATCGCCGGAGACAAATGTCATTCCACAAGGCGCAATGGAAGGGGTCCAGTAATGTACGGGCTGTTCCATTCCATCCAATTCGGTTAAATCCGTAAAAGTGGTTCCATCATAATTGATACCGTATGATATGATGGGCCATCCGTTGTTGTCCCCTGCTTCCAAAAGATTGATTTCATCGCCGCCACGGGGTCCATGTTCGCCTTCCCAAACCGCTCCGGTTTCTGGATGCAGACTCATTCCTTGAGGGTTACGTGTGCCATAGGTGAAAATTGAATTGATCGCTCCGGGCGTATTATAAAATGGGTTGTCCGTAGGAATTCGACCATCGTCATGAATCCGATGTATTTTCCCGATGGCATTATCCAATGCCTGCGGGTAGGTGTCCCTTCGTCCGCGATCGCCCACGGAAACGTACAAGTATCCATCAGTATCAAACACCAATCTGGAGCCAAAGTGTGTACCGCTATCCACATAGGGAAGTGCCGTAAAGATAATCTCCACTTGGCTCAGGCTGTTTCCATTGAGTACACCCCTTGCCACAGCAGTGGTCAATTCCGATGAATCATTGGGATTGGCCCTGGAATAGGACAGATAAACAAAAGAATTGTTTTCAAAATCAGGGTGTATGATCACATCCAATAGCCCACCTTGCCCTTCGGAAACAATAGCTGGAAGATTGGTAACTTCTGCCAACTGTCCCTCATTCCGCACCAAGAACAACCTTCCCCCGCGCTCGGTTACCAAAATTTCACCATTGGGTAATTGTGCCATCCCCCAAGGAATGCCGGGAATTTCATCCGTTAGGGTCTCCAATCGAAAAGTAAGGTCATCTGATGAAATCAATCCGGATAAATCAGGGTTTTCCTCCTCCAACATGGCTTGCGTTTTCCCGTCAATTTCGGAAAGTATATATTCGGTCAATTCCTGGATTTCCAGTTCACTAAAAGTAGCCCCGTATGCGGGCATACCATTGTTGGTATATCCATTGGTTATGGATTGCACCACTTCTTCGGAAGAATTGCCATAGGTCCATTCCCGTTCTACAAATGAACTCAGGTTTTGTCCATGACAGCCTCCACAGTGATTTCGATAATTGAGCGCTGCTCTTGCCAAATCAACGGTTTCATTGCCGGGATCAATTACTTCTTCTTCTTCGGGATCAATTACTTCTTCTTCGGGAGGCTCGGGATCCATAGAACTGTTACAGCTCAACAGTATGGACAAAAGCAACAACAATATCAATTTGGTTGTTGTTTTCAACCATTTGTAGGTATCCTTAAATTTAAAAGTTATTTCAGCAAACTGATTTGAGGTGGTCGGGGCCATAATTTTCCATATTAAATTGGTGAAGAGCGTTTATTGGCACGTGTTGTACAAATTTATGTTCACCCCTAACATTATCACAGACACGTTATGATTTCAAAGTTACATAAAATGTAACGTTAATTATCAAAATAAAGTATTGGGTTGGCAAGTATACCATTGCTTTTTAAAGCACACTTGGTCATGAAGAGATATATGGATGATGTAAAGGACAAATAGCAGGGCTTCCCATTCCGTACCCTTTTCCCTCCCCTACGAATGATTTTATGCGCCACGTATGTATTAGCAAACGAAGACCTTACAAAACCGTCAATACTGTTTAAGCGATTTTACGTGGGCAAATATTTTTATACCATGGATGACCGCCTCTACTTCGTCATTAAACATTTTTAGCCCTTTAACATGGTTCACGCCTTTTTGTGGAGAAATGGAAATCACATCATGCTGCCTTTGCGCCTTGTCTATTGCCCTTACTTCTATTAAATTACCCATTCTACTCACTCCCTTAACATCAAGTATTTCCCCTTCTTCACCAATCGCCTTCACGTCAAGTATCGTACCGTCATTAGCAATGGCTTTGACAGGATAATACGTATCGTTTTTGGTTACGATCATTTTTATGGGTATGGTCTGTCCGTTCACCAAAGCTTTGACACTTAATAGGCTAGTGTCATAGGAGTCTTGTATGGCCTTTACATCGTGATAGGTACCAGTTGCATCAATTGCCTTGATGTCCAACAATTTGGCTTCAGGGAGAACGGCTTTGATGTGCCAATAAATCACATTTTCCCGTAATTGGTCCTGCGATTGTGCATTGGCAACGGAGAAAAATAAAAGAATTAAAAACCCAATATATGGTAACGCTTTTGAGGTGTGTTCCACCGTTTTCATTTGTATCGTTTTACATCAAATATAGAGTATAATCCTGGTTTTGAACATGATAATGATCAGGGCCGAATTACTTGGGTTACACAAAAATTACGTGCGTAAAGTATATACTTTGTACTGATTTCCCCTTTAATCCAAGGACTGCTCCAGAACCAACAAAAGCGCTTCACAGCTATCCATGCCAATTTGTGCGGCCTCTTTTTTTTCATTCAAAGTCGTTAGCAACGCCCGGATGATATTCTTTAGTCTTGACCGATCCAGAAAGGGAAGCTCACCCTTGGCGAACTTATCATAGTCGGCATAGTTTATCATATAGTTTCCCAAATAGTCCCGAATCAAGCTTCGATGCTTCAGATAAATGTCCTGAACAGTTTCATAATTTGCATAATGGCGCTGGATGGCAGTTTTGAGCTCAAAATCATCAAGCAACTTTAAATCCCCTGAATTGATCAAGGTTCTGTAGGTGATATTCTCTGGATTGAATGACTCATACTTTAATACCTCAAAGGCCATACCCAAAAGCTCCAGGTTTTCTTCGGATTCAGCATTCAACAACTGTATCATTTGATTGCAGATTGTAATTTTAGTCTCAATTGCCAAACTGTTCTTTGCCAACTGCTCCTTGTCCATGGCGATATCGCTCCTAATGTTCTTCATGTATTCCTTAAGCAAACGTTTGTTCTTGATATTATCGGAACATTTGTTCATGCTAAAGGCAATCGTTATTCCAATTATTACAATAAGTATTTCCCGTAGGGTGTATTTAAGATTATTTCTTTCCATTTTTTTGATTCCTACTAATCGTTTATTTGAACTATCGGTTTTAAAACAGATTTGGAATAATCACATTGAATAGCAATTGGTATAAAATAACCCCTACCAAAATTCCGATGGCGAAGGCCCTCCAGTTTTTTTTCTTTTTGTTGTCCATTAGATTATTTTTTGAAGGGTTTTTGTTCTGATGTAGTGACCCTAGCATATTTAAAACCATGACAATAGTTTATTTTATGTCATAAATTAAATGAATTAATTCGTACGATGAAATAAACTTTTTGGAAGTATTGCACACGGATTGATTATTTCAAAAGTTCCCTAAAAGGGCCCTTTTTTGAACAATGGCGTATTTTACGATCCTTCCCTGCACTAAGAATACAAAAACCAATATTTGAACACAATGAACGTATATTTCGGCACATAAAACTCCTTTCCCAAACCGAACTTTGTACGTATTAAAAACAAAAGCACATGAAAATTACACTTACAGGGTCTTTGGGGCGAATTGGGACACCTTTGGCCCAAATACTGATTAAAGAAGGACATCATGTTACCGTAATTAGCAGTACGCCTGCAAGAAGAAATGAAATAGCGGAATTGGGGGCAGTGGCGGCCATTGGAAAACTACAGGATATCGATTTCTTGGCTTCCAGTTTTACAGGAGCGGATGTGGTATATACGTTGACTCCTCCAGCGAATTATTTTGATCATGACCTTAATTTGCCCGCCTATTTCAAAGAACTTGGAAATAGTTTTGCGGAAGCCGTTCGAAAAAGCGATGTCAAGCGTGTGGTCAATCTCAGTAGTATAGGTGCGCATTTGAATGAGGGTAATGGTATATTGAAAGGTACCTATCATGTAGAGCAACGCCTGGACCGTTTACCCGAAGACGTGGCAGTCACCCATATAAGACCTACGGAGATCTATTACAACTTATTCCAGTTCGTGCCTTTGATAAAGGAACATGGGATTATGGGAAGCAATCTGGAAGAAGATAACGTCAATGCATGGGTTTCCCCTATGGATATCGCCGCTTGCACTGCCGAAGAAATCAATGTCGTATCATCTGGAAGAAAGGTTCGTTACATTGCCAGTGAAGAGTTGACCTATGGTGAATTGGCGGGCATATTGGGCGCAGCCGTTGGCAAGCCAAACCTAAAATGGGTAATGATTACGGATGGGCAGTTGTTGCAAAGTCTGGAAAGTGCGGGAATGCAACCGGCAATTGCCCAGGGAATGGTGGAAATGTATGCTGCCATCCGCAGTGGATTATTGTATGAAGATTATAACTTGCACAGGCCCCATATCTTTGGCAGTGTCAAAATGAAGGATTTTGCCCAAGAGTTCGCGGTGGTCTACCATCAAAAATAAGAGGTACCATGCAACCGTATAGCATAAAAACTATTGGCCAATACCATAACTTTCGGGGACTTCCCGGACCGTCGCATCCATTGATCAGTGTCTTCCGTATTGAGGAGATCAACAAGCTCAGGGATGATGAGCCCGAGCATATCGTACAGGACTTTTATTCCATCGCACTGAAAAAAAATGCGAGTGGTACCTTGGTCTATGGGCAGCGGGAGTATGATTTTGACAAGGGCAGTATGTTTTTCATTGCGCCGAACCAAGTGTATTCCATTCGAGGAACAAGGGACCTGACCCATTCGGGGTGGCTTTTGCTCATACATCCCGACCTCTTTTGGGACACGCAACTATCATCCAAAATCAAGCAATTTGAATACTTTGGGTATGCGGTGAACGAGGCACTCCATCTGTCCGAAAAAGAGGAGGAAACCATAGTAGGGGTATTACGGGGCATCCGGGAAGAATGCCGCTCAAACATTGATAATTTCAGTAAACCGGTCATCATCTCACGTATTGAGACCTTGCTGAACTATGCCAATAGGTTCTACCATCGCCAATTCCTAACGCGGGAAAAGGAAAACCATCAAATCCTGGTCCGCTTGGAAAAAATTCTGAGTAATCATTTCAACAAGGGAGACTTGGCCAGCAAGGGTTTGCCCACGGTTCTGGACATTTCAGGTTCCTTGAACGTCTCCCCAAATTATTTGAGCAGTCTGTTAAAAGTGCTGACCGGAAAAAGCACCCAACAACATATACAGGACAAGCTCATAGAGCAGGCCAAGGAAAAATTGGCCATAAGGGAATCCTCTATCAGTGAAATCGCATTCCAGTTGGGATTTGATTATCCACAGTCGTTCAGTAAGTTCTTTAAATCAAAAACCAACCTCACTCCTTCCGAGTTTAGGCAATCCTTCAATTGACCGTTGGTATACATCCCAAAGTAGATTTGACTATCCATTTCCAGGATTTGGAAAGATTTTGATCACCGGAATCGATAATCTTTGTGATGTAATTTTTAAACTTTAATACAATATGGATTCAAAAAAAGTATGGTTCGTCACCGGGGCATCCCAGGGCCTGGGGTTACACTTGGTCAAAAAACTTTTGGACAGTGGATACTGGGTTGCAGCTACTTCCAGAAACAAGCAGGCATTAATTGAAAGCGTAGGTAAGAAAAATGAAGATTTCTTGCCGATGGCAATGGACCTGGTTCAGAATACCAGTGTCAAACAGTCCATCGAGGAGGCTATAGCTCATTTTGGGACAATAGATGTTGTGGTCAACAATGCCGGCTACAGTCAGATCGGGACATTGGAGGAACTGACGGACCGGGAAGCAAGGAACAACTATGATGTAAATGTGTTCGGTGCCCTGAACGTGATTCGTAATGTGGCACCTTTTCTGAGAGCACAGCAATCAGGACATATTTTTAACATTTCGTCCATAGGAGGTTATGTGGGGAACTTTGCAGGTTTCGGTGTCTATTGCTCCACAAAGTTTGCGGTGGCGGGCCTAACGGAGGCTCTTTCCGAGGAAATGAAACCGTTTGGTGTACACACCACTTTGGTATACCCCGGTTATTTCAGGACCAGTTTTTTGTCCAAGGGCTCGGTAAAGACACCATCGAATCCCATCGACACGTACAAAGCTGCTCGCGACATGGAACAGGCCCATTTGAACGATATAGATGGAAACCAGCCCAACGATCCTGAAAAGGCAGCAGAAGTATTGATGCATTTGAGTGAACAGGAAAACCCTCCCGTACATTTCTTTATGGGAGAAGATGCCTATCAATATGCCGGCATGAAAATAGAAGCCATTCAAAAAGCTATGGAGAACAACAAGGTTTTGGGTACGTCAACGGGTTTTTAGAACTTTATTCCCGTGGTCCATCACCGCAAAATATGAATATGTACCGATTCAAAACCATAAGCGAGTTTCACCAATATGGCAATGTACCTATGCCGGAACATCCATTGATCAGCTTGGTGGACTATGGAAAGGTGGCTTATCCGGTCGAGGACCATCAAATTAAATGGGTGCAGGAGTTTTATTCCATTGGCCTCAAACGAAACGTAAGCACTAAGTTCAATTATGGACAACAGGTATATGATTTTAACGAGGGGGTATTGACATTTGTCGCTCCCCAACAGGTTCTTACCCTGGAAGTCGACCAAAATATAAAGACCGAGGCATCCGGTTGGCTCCTGCTTGTCCATCCAGATTTTTTTTGGGGCACTTCCCTGGCAAAGACCATCAAGAACTATGATTTCTTCGGCTATGCTGTTAATGAGGCGCTTTTTCTTTCCGAAAAAGAGGAAAGAATAATCGATGATCTGTTGCGAAACATCCAAAGGGAGTACCAATCCAATATGGACAAGTTCAGTGAAAATATCATTGTTTCCCAAATGGAGTTGCTGCTCAATTATGCGGAACGCTTTTACGAACGACAATTCCTTACCCGTAAAAAAACCAATCACCAAGTTCTGGCAAAACTGGAGGAGGTATTAAACGGTCATTTTAAGGAAGAAAACACGCTTTTTAAGGGAATCCCGACAGTTGCGGAGATTGCTGAGCACCTGAATCTTTCCCCTAACTACCTGAGCGCATTATTGAAGGCGGTGAGTGGGCAGAGCACCCAACAGCACATCCACAATAAATTAATAGCGATTGCCAAGGAAAAATTGTCCACCACGGAACTCAATGTAAGTGAGATTGCCTTTGAACTGGGTTTTGAACACGCAACGTCATTTTCCAAATTGTTCAAGAGCAAGACGAATATTTCACCCTTTGCCTTTAGGCAATCCCTAAATTGAAAGCAGGTATCAACCCTTGACAAAAGTGAGGAATTTAGGTACGCTGAAAACATCACAATTGCCATAGCAACCCAACTCCAGCGTATTGGTTGGTATAGCCCCGAAACGATCGTGAGGCCAGATCAACGGTATTGGTCTCCCGAAAACGGCTGTAAGTCGTACCTGTAAACAACAACCCCTTTATGGGCAGTTGATGTTCAAACCGTAGGAACATATCGGTGTATTTGTATTGTAGCCTCTCCCCTTCTGCCCCTGGTGCAGTAATAACACTATAGTTCCGTATAAAATGCTTGATCGTTGCACTGATCTTTGTCTTGTCGTTAGCAAAGCGTAAACGCAATCCCGGACCATATTGATTAAAACCAGACCGATTTTCGAGTCGGTCAAAGCGCCCATAATAGGTCATTTGCGGTTCAAGCTCCAGATTGCCGCCCAAGGGCAGTTCATAAAAGGCCATAATCTTGGCATAGTCCCAATTACGCTGCCCATTTTGTGGGGTATCTTCCGCATTGAACGTGTCATATAACCTCTTTTTATAATAAGCGGTAAAGCCAAAGGCATGTTCATAACGTCCAGGCCTAAATTCCTGCTTGGTGGCCAATCGCAGCCCATATGCATTAAATTGAAGGTCGCGAATGCCATACGCATCAAAATTCTTGAAGTTATAAAAGCCCTCCACCGTTGTTTTGTTCTTTTGTAGCGGCTCGAAGGCAATCCCTGCGGAGCCCCCGTAATTGCTATACCCCAAAGGGTTCACCAGAATATCCTGTGCGCCGTCCAATCCCTCTCGGTTCATTCGCTGAAAATTGACCTCACCCAAAAGCTTCGTTTTCTTGGACAGCTTGTAGTCGTATTTCATCGCTACATCCAAACTCCAATAACTATCCGAACTGTTTTCCTGAAATATGCGGGCAAAGGGAGTCACCGAAGCACGAAAACGATGCCCCTTCCACTTGTAACGGTAATCATAATCAAAGAAGACATCCAGATAACCGCTACTGGCAATCAGATCATCTTCATTTAAAAGGGAACCATTGACCAATAATTGGTCGGGGCCCTTAAAATAGTTGTATTCGTAGCCGGTTTGGCTACCTGCTTCAAAACGATGTCGTTCTTGGGGGAAACATAAGGTACTTGCCAGCACCAGAATGAGTGAAATTGCATTTTTCATAACTTTATTTTATAGGTTTTTTGTGATGCCGATTGTAATCCACATTGATTGACCAGCTGAATTCCTAAACCAGGGCGCACGTTGACTTCCATGATTTGGGGTCCTTTGACCTTATCAATGACCAGATCGATACCCAGATACTCCAGGGGAAAGGCCTTGGCCGTTTTTTTGGCGAGTTGCAACATGGTAAACCAGTAAGGGATTCTTTTTCCATGCACCTGGGTTATATTATCCGGATGGTGATCTGAATACGATTTGCCGTTATATACTTTTGTCAAGGTGCCGTTTTTCATGTCAACCCCAATACCTACACCCTTTTGATGCAGATTGGCCTTTCCGTCGGATTTAGAAGTGGGCATGCGAAGCATGGCCATTAAAGGCTCTTCTTTTAGCGTAATGATTCTGAAATCAGGCACTCCCCTATCATATATCTCAGCAAAAAACGGATGTGGCACAATACACTCCTCAATCAAACACACATCGTTGGAAGCCATGGAAAATAAGCCGGAAATAATACTTGTGATATGATGGAATATCTGCGAATCGGTCAAGGTCCTACCACTACTCTGCCATTGACCATCCTTGTTCTTCCTTAGGATTTTGATGCCCCCGCCCCCACAGCCTTTTGCCGGTTTAAGAACCAAAGTTTCTTGGCACTGCAAGCTTGCCCATATGGCCTTGATTTGGCTGATACGCTCAATGACCGCATAGGTGCGGGCACAGGCAATATGGTTTTTGTGCAGAATCATCTTGGTCTTCACCTTATCATCTGCCATCGCATAGTGTTTGCGTTGATTATGTGGGTATATAAATTCAATATTGCGACGATTGAGGCCAATCACCCCCTTGGGGTTGTTGATCTGGAATATCTTCTTTAACATAGCTAGGCGATTTTGGAATTTAATAAGGGTTTAAATCTTAAAAGCTCGGTCCATCTAAGGCCCACATACCGACCCAATACCATGCAAGCACTGATGACCAACAACAAAAGTTCCGGGAACAGGATCAGAATGGCATCCAATCCTTTTATTGAAAAGAGCAAAAAACAAATACCTACCGCTAATAGGGTCTGTACCAAGGTGCCGGTCGCTTTTTGAAATCCGTCCTCCACGATCAATTTTGAAAACCGTTCCGCTGATATGGTCAAGATGATGGTAGGGAAAAGTGTTAAGGAACTCAACCAGGCAATTCCAGAGGAAATGCCCAAGTAATTTCCCAAGGCCATAACCAGGACCATAAGGGTCAATGAAATGACCAATTTTGGGGTATGGAGCAACCCTAAAGCATCAAAAGGACGGGTAATGAACCCAACAAATAGAATCAAAAAAAGAAATAGCGCCATCCCGGTGACAAGACCTGTTTCCAATAAGGAAAAGGCAATTAAAACAGGCAGGAACACTCCAAACGTACGTATGCCCACAATATTCCGAAGCAGGGCAACCATCAAACCTCCCAGGGGAAGCATCAGTAATAAAAACAGGTTCTTTTTTGAAATGGATTTGTTTTTGACCAAACCCCATAAGGAGAACGTCGTCACTTTTTTCACCTCTTCAGCTTCCTCGTTAAGCATTGGTAAGGATTCCTGTCTGTTGATTTCATAGGAATAATCGAATTGTATCCCTGGGCTGTGGGTAATTAAAAAAGCATCCCCTTGGTACAGCTCGAGGTAATTGGCAGGCAAATAGGCAAAATGTCCGTTCAGGGCATCAAAAGGGACCCAAACGCCATTGATGAAAAGCTCCGTCCAGGCATGGGAAGTGCGTTTATTCGATTCCTTTAAGATAATACCTCCCTTAATGCGGGCCGGATATCCCAAACTTCTGGCCAACGCTACCAATAAACGACTTTTGCCGTTGCAGGAAGCCTCATTACGCTCCAAGGCACTCAGTGCATCCGTGAGTGTAATGATGGGCGCGGAGGGAATATGGTGAACATAGTTGAATAATGCTTGAATGGTTTCCCGGTCCGAAGAGGTGCCCTGCTTTAAATTTCTTGCCAACTGCTTAATTTGTGATGCTGTAGCCTGAATGTTCTTGGTGGCGACCAAATAGGATTCCATTCCACTTGGATAGGGTTTAAAGTTTTGGGGCAATCCGAAAATTTGGCCCTTGCCCCTGAACAAAAAGGAATAGCTAACACTTTCATAGGTATTTTCAACTTCGGTCAACCAGTGGCCCCTAAGGTTCGGACCCTCGGCCAGTGTTGTAAACTGTATATGCCTGGGCAGCATGTTCTTCTGCCCCTTAATTTGTTGTCGGACATTGTTCTTTGGCAAATAGGCTTTGATAAAAGTGCTCCCCGAATCAGTCTTAAAAAAAACCGATAGGTAATGTGGTAGCTTTCATCGGCCTTAAAGGAATTTTCATGTTTGGACAACAAATTGGTTTTGTACAATACGGAAAACAACGCCATTAGACTTAACCCAACAAGGATGAACTTAAATTGCTTTGGGACATTCATTACCAAGATTTTTTTAGTTTTGATAGTAGAACAGGATACTTTGAATTCACCCCACCCCCCTAACAAAAAAATCTTTTCATGAACCAAAGCGAAAAGTCTGTTTGTGACAAAAGGGTTTTTAATGAACTGTTCGATTTGAACTCGGAGTCCCTTCGGAATTACCTTTACTATCAGTGCGGTGACTTACAACAGGCGGAGGATTTGGTGCAGGATGCTTTTATCAAATTGTGGAACAATTGCAAAAAGATTTTATTTGGGAAAGCCAGGGGTTTTCTTTTTAAAGTGGCCAAAAATGCATTTTACAATCAAGTGGACCACCAAAAGGTGGTGTTGAAATATGCCAAGCAGTCAACGCAAGGCCTGAATACGGAAACCCCTGAATTTCAATTGGAGGAAAAAGAGTTTCTGGAGCGATTGCAAAATGCCATAGCAGATTTGCCCGAAGGACAACGGGAGGTTTTTTTGTTGAACCGAATGGACCAAATGACCTATAAGGAAATTGCCGGGTTTTTGGGGGTGTCCCAAAAGGCAGTGGAAAAACGGATGCACAAAGCATTGGTGAAACTGCGGAAGACCATGAAAACTATTTAATATGGGGGTAGGGTAAAAAAAGAACAGCCTGTTCCCTAGATAGATGCAACAAAATTATGTTTGAGGAAAAAGATGATACCATAATGGCCCGTTGGCTCTCCGGAGAGTTGACCGAAGCTGAGCGTACGGAGTTTGAGGCATCATCTGAATATGAAGAATATCAGCGCCTGGCGAAGGGATTAAAGGCTTTCAAGAAGCCTGATTTTGATAAAGAGGCACTTCGTGAACGCACCTGGAAGGAAATTGAAAATCAAAAACCCGTCAAAGTCATCCGATTAAGGGGGTTCTACTATGCCGTAGGAATTGCGGCGTCAATCTTGGTGCTTTTTGGTCTCTTTTTCAGCAAAGTGACCTACACTACCACTGTAGGGGAAAAAATAACGGTTGCTTTACCGGATGGCACAAAAGTAAGTCTAAATGCACAATCGAAATTATCCCATAGGCGTTTCTTTTGGATGGACAATAAAGTAGTAAGCCTGAACGGAGAGGGCTTCTTTAAAGTGACCAAAGGTGAAGGCTTCAGTGTCAATACCGAATCTGGCACCATTAACGTACTTGGCACAGAATTCAATGTCAAGGCGAGGCCCTCGTCCTTTGAATTGTACTGTTATGAAGGAGAAGTGCGATATGAAAATGATATCGAGCAACAAGAAGCGTACTTAAGTGCTGGAGATGCCGTTCAGTTAAAAGGGAAGATTTTGTTGGAATTTAAGCATGGGGATACCCGTCCGTTGTGGCAAAACGGTATGAGTCGTTTTTCCAATACCGAACTTCCAATCGTTATGAAAGAATTGGGCACCTACTATGACATCTCGTTTGATTTTACGCCTGGGATGATTCAAGGCCATTTCACGGGAACCTTTGTACACGATGATCTGGAAATTGCCCTTAAATCCGTTTTCGTTCCCATGGGTATTACCTATGAACTCAGTAAGGACAAAAAAACCGTTTTTTTACATGTTCACGAACGGCAATAAGCTTCTTTCCTTATTTTTCTCGTTATTTTCCTTACTCACGGTCTCCGCTCAGCAGACCGTCCAAGTAGCATATCGGGATACCCCGCTGAAATTGGTATTGCAGGATTTGGAACAAAAGACGGGATTGCTCTTTTCGTTTTCGGATGAACTCGTAGCCGATAAATCCATTACGAAAAAAGCCAAATCCATCAAAGTTGATGACCTGCTCACTTTTTTGGGCAAGACTACCTTGCTCAGCTTTGAGCGTATTGGGGAAAACCAGGTTATCGTCAGCGTGCCCAACAATCGTATTTCGGTTTGCGGCTATTTGTTCGATAGGATTACCAAGAAAGCCCTCCCCTATGCCACTATTATCATCAAAGGGACCACCAAGGGGTTTACTTCTAACGAAAACGGGTATTTCGCCATAGAAAATGAAAACCTGACCAAGGGAGTGTTGTTACAATATATTGGGTATACCAGTGAATTGTTATTTCCTTCGGACTTTAACAAAAACAGTTGTACGAATTTCTTTTTGAATCCCAGGGCCGAATCCCTCAGGGAGGTGGTGGTAAAGTCCTATCTCATACAAGGTATCGACAAAAATACAGATGGGTCTTTGGCCCTAAATCCAAGCCAACAAGGCTTATTGCCCGGCCTGGTCGAATCGGATATTTTTCAATCTTCACAATGGGTGCCGGGAATCACGAGCATAAACGAAACCGTTTCCGATATTCAGATCAGAGGGGGGTCAGCCGACCAAAACCTTATTTTATATGACGGGATTAAAATGTACAATACGGGTCATTTCTTTGGTATGATTTCTATATTCAATCCCAATATCACGACTGGGGCCACCATTTTTAAGGGAGGCGCCAGTGCTGAATATGGCGACCGCATATCCGGGGTGATCGATATCCAAGGAGAAACCCAAGTGCCTCAAAAAACAACTGCAGGCTTGGGGGTCAATGGCACCCAGGCAGACGCTTTTGTCAAGACCAGGTTGAGCGAATCCGTAGGTTTGGTCCTTTCGGGCCGGCGCTCCTATTCGGATATTGAAGGATTGGGCACTCCTACCTTTGACGCTATTTCTGAAAAGGTTTTTCAGAATACTATAGTGGTGAGTGATGCCACGGGTCAGGTGATTGACAGTGAAGAGGATGGGGAAACCCTGGTTGATGGTGAGGAAATCTTTTCTTTTTATGATGCAAATCTAAAGCTTATAGTAAAGCCTTCCGAAAACGACAGTATCTATGTGAGCGGACTGCTCACCAATAACGATCTTGACTTTCGCCTGCTTGATGATGAGAATCAATCCCAAGATGCCCTGACCACCGAAAACCAAGGTTTGAGCTTTAATTGGAGGGGCGTAAAGGCCCATAAATGGCATCACGGCATTAGTGGATATTATTCCTATTACGATAGTCGGTATCGAAATCAGTTTTTCGATGGACAGGATTTGACCGAGGAAAACCTACGGAGAAATTCAGTGACCGATTATGGACTCGATGTGAACTTCGCTTATGATTTCAACAAAGGGAATACACTAAAACTGGGGTATCAAATCTCGAGGAACGAAGTTTTCTATCAGCTCTTTCGTGACGAATTGGGAATGGAAGACATAGCGCCCGATGACAATGACGAAGAAGGCGTCGAATCTGCTGATGAACGTGATTTCAATGAAGTCTCGGACCGAAAAAACAACTCCAATTCATGGTATGCCACCTATTACTGTAGAACAAAAAACAAGGGTTTTATCAGCCTTGGGCTTCGTGCAACCACATTTTCCATAGTAAATGGATGGTATGTTGAACCTCGGGCAAATATCGAATACCCCATAGGTAAGTCCATACGACTCAAGCTGACCGGGGAAAAAAGATTCCAGACCGTTAGCCAATTGGTGGAATTTGATGATACGCGCTTGCGCCTTCAAAGTGGCATATGGACATTGACCGACAACGATGAATTTCCATTGTTGGAGAGTGAGCAGTTTTCTGCAGGGATTTTGTTGGACTCCAAAGGGTGGACCATTGATTTGGACGGCTATTTGAAAAGGATTGCGGGACTTACCTCTTTTACCAATGGGTTCACCAGCGCTTCCGAAGAATATTCACAAGGTACCAGTGATGTTCTTGGTGTGGATCTTTTGATCAAAAAACAATGGGCGAATTATCGTATTTGGCTGGGATACACCTATAATTCAGTGGACTATCGCTTTGATGAGTTGGCCAATGGTGCGTTTCCTGGAAATAACGACATCACCCATAATGTAACCCTTTCAAACACTTATGAAAAGGGAAACTGGCGCTTTTCAATGGGATGGAATTTCAGGACAGGTGCCCCTTTTACTCCGGTATCTGGGTTCAATTCCGTTGAGGGCGATATTGAATTTGGCGCTATCAATAGTCAACGTCTTCCCAATTACCATCGTCTGGATGTTTCCGCGCAGTACCAATTTAAATGGTCTTCCCGAAAAAGTCATCGAGGAACCTTGGGGGTAGCCCTACAAAATATCTATTCGCGCCAAGTACCCCTCTCGGTATTTTACCGTGTTGATGAAAATCCTGAGACCGGACTACAGGAAATTGATCAATTGGAGCAGTTGACCTTGGGGTTTACTCCCAATTTCTTAATGCGTTTTTATTTTTAGGAGTCAGTACAGGTTCACCCTCTTGCTTGCCCACCTGGAAGTGGAAAAGCGAACCGATCTGGGATTGACTAATCGAACGTAAGATTCTGGAATATAACCTGGATTCCCTGGAGGCTGCCTTTGCGAATGCAGTTTTTCACACGGCATGCTTCGACGGTATTATTGCCGCCTGGGATGGGAAATACCATTACTGGGGCATCCGACCTTTTCAGTACGATCCTTCTTTCCAACCCATTTTGATCGACACCCCCAATTTTCCGGGTTATCCCGCTGGACATACCACCGTCGCTGGATCCATTGCCAAAGTGCTGGCTTACCTGTTTCCCAGGGATGAACCGTTGTTTCACGAGCTCGCGAAAGAGTGTTCGGAATCCCGCTTTGAAGGAGGGGTGCATTTCCGTACCGATAATCAAGTGGGATTGGAAGTAGGCTATCAAGTCGGGCAACAGGTCATTGACGCATTCACGAAATAAAGAAGTTAAGATAAATTGGAAGGGGTTGATTGTGCATTTGCCAATCGTTTATTTGAACTTTAAAATTGAATAGCTTTAGTTTTCATCAATCAATTTTGGGAACTTTTCTATAGTTGAATCCATACTCCTCTTGAAGCCTATGATTCATGTAATCATCTGGGGGATGAACTGATACCTTTATATTATCATTTTTGGATTTGAGCCATTTTACAAAGTCAATGAACTCGGGCCCATAGGCCACCGTTCTGAATCTTATCGATTCTATTTTCCCCATAAAGTGGAATTTGATCTTATTTATTGTGGGCCTCCTATGGACCGATATGAATTCCAGTGCCACAATGTCCTCATATTGAATCCTTGCTTTAGTACTTTTAAAGATGTGATTGACAACCATGAATTGCTCTTTGAATTCAACATCGATTACCCTGTCCCGAGTGCGAATAACAAACCAAAGTGAAATGAGAGTAGTCACCATTACTACACTTATTTGAGCAGCGATATTTTCAGTTGCAGTTGCCCCAATAAAACCAAAACCGATTATCATTACAACTGATATCACCGAATCTGTAATGTAAAATCTCGAAGAAGAATGGTATTTGCGCATTGGAGGAATCGTTTATTGAGACTTTTCTTTCAACATATTCACGGCAATTGGGGTTTGTCCCCTGTCATAGTTTACAAGTGCTATGGAATAAGTCTGAGTATTGGTAACCAATTCCAGTTGTCCCCTGCCCCTTTTCCAGTGACCAACGCCATGTCCAATTATCAAATCAAGCACGGCTGTTAATATTCCAGTAATCCATGGTATTCTACCCTTTATAAACCTAACACTTTTTAATTGGGCATATTCGGTTTCATCAATTAATACCGCACCTGATTTTCCCACCTTAAATACGTGTTCATAGAACACTATTTCAATCCTGGGGGAAGCTTGTAAAACAAGGATTTCCTGATCCATCGTTTATTTCAACTTTTTTAAATCCATATAACCCTTAATGGCTATTCCTGCACTGGCGAATGAACCCGCAATACCAATGATGATCTGATTGGAAAAAATTAAAAAAATCCCAGCAATAAAACCGCACACACCTATAATCAAACCCGTCTTTGGGGCATTCTGTTGTTTTTTATCCATACATCTTTATTAAATCCTTTATTTAAACCTTGGTAACCGATTTCAAAAGTTAGTAAGCTGTTTGGATGCGATACACTTCCGCTTTTAATTGCGCCGTGTCCAGTAGCAACCATGTTGCAGTGATATCCCTTAAATCCCCTCCATGGTACCCCATAATGGCCCCGGGATTGATCAACAGGGTATTATCCACCATTTCATCGTTTACCATAGTATGGTTATGTCCATAGCACACAATATCGAATCCACCATTATTGGCAATTGCCCTGGCTTTGTTCGGATAGTGGTTCATCGCTAGGGTACGGCCACCCAAGGTACTTTTAAAATATTCCCCATGAATATGAACATTGGAATACTTCATGGAATTGCCTATGATTGCCGCAACATCCCCATCGTTATTGCCCAAAACCATATGAATGGGTTTGGTATATGCCTTACCCAATAGATGTATGATAAACGGGGAACAAAGGTCACCACAACAGAGCATGGCTTCCGTAGCCTGCAGCTGAGGCATGGTCAAGGCTTTTTGAAGGTTCCAAATGTTATCGTGGATATCGGAAATTACAGCAAGCTTCATAGGTGATATTGTTTTTTAAACGTCATGGCATTACTTATTTAGCATTTCGGATGAAGAATTTCCTGTGTTATAGGTAACATCAAAGAAACCATCCCGAACTTGGACCATATTACCTTCAAAATCCTCGGCATCAAACCAGAATGTTCCAGACACTATGCCTTCCACAGAATCAAAAAATAAAATCGTCACCTCACCCCGATGCATATCCGTAGTGGTAAAACGCGTACTTTTTCTTCTAAGGCTACCTTCGGCGGTAGTCCAGCGTTCCGTATCAAATTCAGTCAATTCAAAGGTCTTCCCTTGGAATTCATCTTGATTTACAGGTGCGATGTCCAGTCCTATAAAAACACTTTCCCCATCTACGGCACCATCATAACTTATCTGAAAGAGTAAGTTTCCGGAATCGGGATTGTCCTGGAAGCGAACCAATCGCTTTCTAAAGATGGAATCCGGTCGAGAACCATCAATCTCAAATGAAATACCACCAATACCATCAAAATCCTCAAGACTATCCTGCTCACATTCACAACCTGTAAAAAGTAATAAAATACCAATTAGAAATTTAGCTGAACGCATTCCCATAGGTGTAGCGATCAAAGTCCAAGGTAGAAGGCCGATCAAATCAGTGTATTTGGGGTTGTTGAAAAACAGTTTTGTCCATCTTATACAATTCAATCGCCTTAAGATAGTGTATTGCCCCATCCATGGTCATATCATAGATAAAACCATCCAGGTCGGGGTGGTTCTTTTTAATCCAACCCACCAAGGAATCCCTTTCCTTTTCCCAAATGCTCCAATCGGCACCCGGGCATTCCCCGGATTCAATTCTCGAAATCTTACCGGAATTAAAAGTGATCGTAAACCGGCAGGTCAGCGGGTTGTTTTTTAAAAACGCATAACGCAAGGACTTGGAGGCCACGGTGGCCATGATATGATCACTTTTTTCCTCTAATTCAACTATGGTATAGGAGGTTTTGAATATGGAATCCCACTTAAAAAACGTATAAAAACTTTCATGGGTATATGGGGTGACATAATCTCCGGCAGTAACGGTAAGGGTATCATGGATCAATGCCCTTATTGCCGTATAATCCCCCGAATCAAAGGCGTTGTAATAGGCAGTGACGGTCTCTTGATGGGTTGGTTTCTGATGGTTGCACCCGGTTAGGAAGCACAAAAGTAACAGTATAAGAAAGGCATTTTTCATTGATTGTGTATTTGAACTTTATAGGTGTTCCACAAAATTCATCCGTTTGCCCAAAACCCTTACCACATATATTTCATTTTCAGCATCGAACTCATAAAAAATAACGTGCGCCTTAAAATTGTAAAATTCTAAGGCATTGGAAATGGAGGAAGCATCTTTGGCCAGTTCCGGCCTTTGGGAAAGTTCGATCAGAAAATTCTCCAGTTCCAATAAGTAACTGGCTGCCTGCAATCGACCAAAGTATTTGATGCCATATTTATAAATGCCTACTACATCATATTGGGCCCTGGTGGATAAATTATAATTTGCCATTATCCACTTGTTCAATGATATCACTGATCTTCAATGAACTTTTCCCACTTTGTAATCCTTCGTCTATCGCATTTTTGAGTTCAACCAGCTTCATATGTTGCTGTTGGTCCTGTCTGACCAAATCACGGATATACTCACTGTCATTGGTGAAGTCACCATTTTGAACCCTCAGTTTTATCCAATTGTCCTGTTGATTTGTAAAAGTGATAGATTTTCGAACCGTTTCCACGCAATACATTTTGGTGCAATATAGTTCATTTTCGCACCAATATCAACCCTGAGCTTAGTAGTGCTTGTTATTTATCTTAATAGTATTTATCGATTCCACCAAACCCTTTGATCTTCTTGTTCTCTTTTGTCCTTTCCATAAAGTTGTTCAAGCGTTTGGTAAATTCATCGCCTCTTTTCCTTGCACTATCAATATAGGCAATTCTAATTCGTTTATAGGGCGCTGAGAAATTTTGATAATGCTCCCACACCGTTTGATCCTGTTTTAACTGCGCTATGATATCTTCCGGAAAAACGAATTCTTGTTCAATTATTTCCGCTACTTCCTTTGTAATTGAACTGTGGATCAAGTTGTTTTCAAAGAGCCATTTCAAGCGTTCTATGTTGGGTTGTGAAAAAGACGATTGCTTCCTTCTCCTACAAAATCGCTGAATGGTGGTCTCTTTGTTCAGTGATTTAACGGTACTATCGATCCATCCAAAACAGAGTGCTTCTTCAACGGCGTCATTGTACACTATGCGTTGCTTCCCGGTCTTTTTTAAGGGATATTCCAACCAAATATCATCCCTGGTCTCAAAATTTTCTTCGAGCCACTTTCTCCACTCCTTTCTATGCCTAAAATATTTGGTCACTATGGGGTTCATTTTCGTAACGTTCGTCCTGATCTATGGCACGGAAAAGCCTATGTAGCTGTTTTTTACATTCATTTTTCTAATCAGTAATGTACCCAATAAGATGCCGTTTCCTCCCCGTCGTCCACCATTCTAATTTCAACATTAAATAGTTCAAATTCCAATCTCCTTTTGGTTTCCCTATCAAATTGTTTAAACTCAATTTCCTCAATATCTTTTACAATTTTATCTCCCCTATGCCATTTTTCCTTCACAATTTTTTCAATCAGCATATTCAATTCGGGTGAAGGAACACCATGTTCAGTTTTGTGCCAAATAAATTCTTGTCGTTCCTCAGGGTCACTTTCATCATAAATTGCAATTCCGCTTATGGAATCAACTGTCTCGTTAATCAATTCAATTCTTTCGACTCCGTATAACTTAAGATACGATTTTAAAAAAATCATTCTTTTCGATTCTTGCATTTTGGTTTAGTTAAATTACATACAACACAGCACCAGGTAATACAGAATATCTATAATATGGTAACCCTTGCTATTCCTGAAGTTCCGGTTCATAGTCCAAAGGTAAGGCATGTGCGAATTTTTCATAGGACCAGTATTCTTCATAAAGTACATTCAAGGGTTCTGCCAAAATACCTTCATTGTAGATCAAAATTTTATCGGCCAGTGGAATGATGTTCGAAGTTTGCGGCAGTGCCTTTCGGGGCTTGCTAAAGGGGTTTCTTAAAATATAGCCCTCTTCTTCCTTTTCATGGAGGTAGGTGATCCTCAAATTATCATCAAACTTTAGATAGGTTTTGGCATCCATTTCCTGAACTATATCCGATGAAGCCAAATCCGACTTGTACAAGTAATCCACATATTTTGGGAGCCTTGCTTTGTTTAACGTAAGTACGGCAGAATCCAGTGCGTTTTTGGGGGGACCTATTTTTTTTGAAATGTTTACCCTGACATTGGATGACGCCACTATTTTTCGTGCTTTTGTCAATTCCTCCTCAGTTGGTCTTTTCGGATTCTTCTTTCTTGCAAACTGATGGATGACAAACCCTTCTTCCTGGGCCGTATGGTTGCGCACACTTCTGTAAAAATGTAGTTGGGAACCTTTATACGCCCGCAATCTATTTTTTTCCCATTTCCTATGTTTGTTTTTTCGCCCTGATAATTCCTTGAAATAGGCATACCCAGCATATGTTGTAAGCTTATTTTCTATTGAAAAATGTTCCAGATCATAGCGTATTTCATAGCCCAGGGCTTCATTTTTGATTCGCAGGGTCTTCGTGGCCTGTGCAGTAAGGCTATTTTTTTCCGGATCAAATTCAAAAAACAACACATTAGGGTTAAGAATGGTACAGGAAGTTGAAAATTCACTGGTCCCCAGAAATTCCTTAACAAAAACAGCAAAGTTATGGTTCCATTCCTCATCATTCTGCCGCCCCACTACAACCACTTCATCCAAAGCCAGCTTTTCCTCGGAAAGTGGGAAAAAAAGGGAATCGGTATACGTTGAGGTGTCCAAATCATATTTTACGGTTTTAAAGCCTATGTGGGAAATGACCAATTCATAAACTCCATCGGGCATATGAAGCTTGAACTCCCCATCGCTGTTTGTAATGGTTCCCACCGTAGTGTTATTGAGAAATACCGTGACATTGGGCATTGGTTTTTGGTCAAAATAGACCTTCCCTTCAACAGCTATTTGAGCAGATACGTCAATAAGGGTAACGAATAAAAAAAGGATACTGAGGAATAATGTACGCATAGGATCGGACCGTTCATTCGGATGCCACAAGGGATCGAAACCCTCCATATACCATTCTACTGCCATCAAATATTAGCTTTTTAGGGTCGGTCAATGGGGCAACCAAGGTTGTCATTCTTGGGTCCAGGGGAACCTTTTTGTTGGCCAGGTCGCGTACCGCTTTGGAAGGAAACACCACCCAACCAAATACAATTTCCTCATCATCTTTTGCCGCTACGCTTTCGATAAAGGACTTGGTGCCTTCCAAAAATAAATCGTCACCAACAAATTCAAAGTACGCCAACGCCCCGTATTCTTTCCAAATCTCAGCTACTTTTTTAGCCACCTTTTTGTATTCGTCCAAATGGATGCTGGGAACTGGAAGCACAAAGCCATCGATATAGTTTTTCATGTTGCTATCTTTTGGGTTGACGGCAGGCAGGAATCCAGCCGTGAATCGTTTCTAATTTGAAGTTAACGAATTGCAACTACTTGCCCGGCAATTATACGAGTAAATAATAGCCCTTATTGCGCGTGGTGTTTTTTACTCAACTATCCTTGGGATAAATTCTTCATTTTCCAGAACAAATTCCAAAGTATAATACGTAAAATTTAAATTTTTTATTTCGCTGTATTTCAGAACAAGAATATGTCCATCAATTGGATAATAATTTGAAAGGTTTTCTTTTGTTTTTCCCTCGTCAGATACTTCAGCGTCATCTTTTAGATTTCTTCTTTGCGCGTTAGTTAAGCTTATCGTATCCAAGCCTCCGTCTTGACTTAATTCGTAGTCAACTAAAATTCCATCGTAAATGTAGGATGCATTATTGATTTCAATAACTGCGTCTACAAAGACAAATTCAATATCCTCGACAGTATCCCTTTCTAATGTTATATCTGCCCTTGGAAAATCAAAGAACTCCCCTTTTAGAATATAGTGCCATGAATTTTGAAATCTAAAAAACTTGCGAGTCCTATCCCATTTTTGATTCCTTACGATTTGTTTGGTTAGAAATCCAGTAAATCCGGCTGTAATAAACATCGTTGCGTTGTAAATCAGAATTTTAACTGCATTTTGTTCAATGTTGATGAAGGATGCTCTGCTGGGCTTGGCGGAAACAATGTCTCCAAAAACAAATAAGTCAACATTTTCACCAAACAGTTTGACAAGGTAAAACCATAAGATTTGAAAAAATAAACTGGGCAGAATTGTAGCGATGAAAACTGCAAAGAATGTCTCCCTGAAATATTCCCGAGAAAATTCTTCTGAGTAATAAAACCTTCTAAATACAATTCCAGGAATTAAGAAAAAGAATAAAACTAGCGTGGATAACGCAATATTCATTTATGCGCTTTGTAGTTTTTCGGCCTCTTCTATTTTCCTTTCTGTTTCAACTGATAATTTAAAAGAAGCCTTACCGTCATGCCTTAATGCACGTACTGCTTTGGCAAGTTTTTCTGAATCTTTTCGATTACTTAAAATAATACTCACCCTTTTACTGGTCAGAGGTGGGTCTGACTTCCAAAAAGTAATCTTTCTTTTGTCCGTATGAGTTCTTTTGCTTGCCATATACTCAAAGTTAGCACAAATATAATTTCAAAACGAAAATTTTATCTCAAAAAGTGTATTTCAATACATTACACACAACAGTATGTTAATCTTTTCTAATTTGAAGTTAACGAATTGCAACTACTTGCCCGGTAATTATACGAGTAAATAATAGCCCTTATCGGTAAAAACTGTTTTGACTCGGTATAAGAAAATTACGTCATTTTGAGTGTTTTTGCGCTAGCAAAAATGTATCGAAAAACCTGCCTGCCGGCTGCAGGGCAGGCAAGTAATTTTCTTGCAAAATCCTAATTTCGATACAATTTTTCTTCATTTCATTACGAAAAACCACTCAATTTGACGGATTTTGATTGATAAAAAACTATATCGAAACTCGCGTTACTTCAGAAATCGACCAAATCTTTCATTTTTAATCCCAATGCATCGGCTATGGCCTTTAGCGTACATACGGTCGTATTGATGTCTCCTCTTTCTATGGCGTTTATTTGGCTTCGGGAGACGTTTGATTCATAGGAAAGGTCATAGGTGGAGCTATTCTTTTGAGTTCTGAATTTGTCTCTTTTTTTAAAACCTTATTTAGACCGATATATAGGACTATAAGTCTGGACAATACTTGCGACTTTAGTTTCATGACGAAAATAAGGGATGAAAAGTATTTAAAAGCCTTCGGTAACAGACAAAGCGCTTGTTTATTGGAACGAATTAAGGAAAGTCATGGTTCGCCAGAAAAATTGGCGAAATATCTGGATCGGGGAATCGAGATGCTTTTCTATTTGGAGGAAGATACTTTTGAACGTAGGGAGGTGCAGAACGTTGTATCCGCTATAAGGTTGATCAGCGATTTCCTAAGGGAAGAAAACTGAACTTATCCATACTTTTTGAATTGCCCAAGAAAGTGCTTTTTCAAAAGGTTGACACAAGTGCGCAAGAATCGGGTTTTTAGCGGCTTGCCCATCTCCTACTTTTGGTTGTAAATTTAAAACACATGAATACGCAACAGCAATTAAATTACGATCGAGTGGCCGCGGCCATCCGCTATATCCGGAAAAACTTTAAGGAGCAGCCTTCTTTGAACGCCATTGCCGAAAGTGTACATCTGAGTCCGTACCATTTTCAACGCTTGTTCAGTGAATGGGCGGGCGTGAGTCCAAAAAAGTTCATGCAGCATATTAGCGTGGCGTATGCCAAGCAATTGTTAAAGGAACAGCAGGCCACTTTGTTTGATGTGGCACATGAAACGGGACTTTCGGGAACGGGCAGGTTGCATGACCTTTTTATCAATATTGAGGGCATGACCCCTGGGGAGTATAAAAATGCAGGGGAAAACCTTTCCATCAATTTTAGCTTTGCCGAAAGTCCGTTCGGCAATCTTATTGTCGCCTCCACACCAAAAGGGATATGCCATATGGCATTTAGCAACGATGAGGAAAAAGCCATGCGGGAACTCAAAACACGTTTTGCCAATGCCACCTATCGGCAGGTGGTCGATACTTTACAACAGGATGCACTGTTCATATTTCAGAACGACTGGAGTAAACTCAACCAGATCAAGCTTCACTTAAATGCCACCCCTTTTCAATTAAAGGTTTGGGAGGCCCTGTTGAAAATACCGCATGGACAGTTGACCACCTATGGGGCCATTGCCAAACGCATTAATGCGCCCAAGGCTTCAAGGGCAGTAGGCACCGCCATAGGCAACAATCCGGTGGCTTACTTGATTCCCTGTCACCGTGTGATCAAGGCATCCGGAACCATTGGGGGCTATGCCTGGGGCAGTACCCGAAAAACGGCGATGATCGGTTGGGAGGCCGTCCGGTAAATCAAGGTCATCCATTAGTTAGCTAAATCTTAAAACTGAAGGGCGTAATTCAGGGATTTGCCTAAAAGGCCCGAATAGGACCCCTTTACCCATAAAATACAAGTAACATGAAAGCTGAGACTGTTGAAAACAGCATCCTGGCCCTTGACTGGAATGCCATTGTGGAAGCATTGCACACCAAGGGTTATGCCCTGGTGCCCAATGTGCTGACAGAAGCGCAATGCAGCGACATAACCGAACGCTATGATCAGGATGATCTGTTTCGAAAAAAGGTGGTCATGGAACGCCACCGTTTTGGAAAGGGGGAGTACAAATATTTTACCTATCCGCTCCCCACTATAATCCAACAACTGCGGGAAGCACTGTACACGCCACTGACCAAAATCGCCAATGCATGGATGCAAGCCCTGAAAATTGACGTCAGATACCCGGAAGCACATGAAAGGCTGCGGCAACGATGCCATGAAAATGGGCAAAAAGAGGCCACGCCCCTATTGCTAAAATATGGCATAGGGGGATTCAACACTTTGCACCAGGACCTTTATGGCAATCATTATTTTCCCATTCAGGCCGTTTTCAATCTGACCGCGCCCGACATCGATTTCACTGGGGGTGAATTCGTACTTACCCAACAGGTGCCCAGGGCACAGTCAAAAGCCACGGTGCTCAATCCACAAAAGGGCGATATGGTGGTCTTCGCCACCAATTTTAGACCTGTCCTCGGAACTAGGGGCTATTATCGGGCCAAGATGCGGCATGGCGTGAGTGAACTAAAAAGTGGGGAAAGATATGCCCTGGGGATCATATTCCATGACGCCAAAAGCTGATGTGGTCCCATACCCATCTATCCCCAGAAGCGCTTCGCCAAAAAATAAAGGATGGCAGCGTGACCTTCGGCGGAAACAAAAAACTCAAGATTTATGGCCGACTGAACTGTGGTTCCGGGAAACGAATGAAAAAACAGAACAGGGTATTCTTTAAGGATGAAACGGAAGCCCAAAATTTAGGGTATCGCCCTTGTGGACATTGTATGCGGCTGGCATATTTAAAGTGGGTTCGACATAAGAAAATTACTCTTTTTTCGATACACTTTTGCTATCGCAAAAACACTCAAAATGACGTAATTTTCTTAGATAGAACTTACATTAAATCAAAACAAAAATAGTATGGAATGTGGAATTTCAATAATCCATTAGGGACGATTCCATAGCTTCATAGGGGTCTTTTTTCTGAAACATTCTTAGATATCATCAAATAGCCATGCGAATGTGACCATTGACCATCCATCCCTTTAGCGATCAAGCCATGCCTTTGCTTCCCTCCTATCTGAAGTTGAGGGTTTTTTGTCCTCATCCGAAATTTGAAAAACCTCGTTGTAGTACGTCTTGACCAAATCAGGGTTAAGTCCTTTTTCAATGGCTTCCTTCCGTATGTCACGTATGCGTTTTCTCTGATTCACCTTTTGATAGGTAAAAATCAAGTGCCGGTCATTTTCAATGGGATCAATGGCGAGAATGGAAGATTCATCAACCTCAATTCTCAAAGGTTTATATTCAACTCCCGTAGGGTCTGCACTACCAAGATAATTTCGAATTGAATTTCCTATTTCCAAAACCTCACCATAACTGTCCAGATTTAAATCTGTGGGGGATGGCAATAATTTAAAGATATCGGAATTTGTAATTCCAATACCTGCAATTTCAAATTCTGCATCGGCATATCCCAATTGGGCGGCAGCGGAAACTGCGCCCCAGTTGATATCGACACCAAATTGCGTATTCTTGACCATTATTTTTATACGAAGACCGTACCCCCACCATGTTCCCTTGATAATGTTTTTAGGGTCGGTATCCTTGCTCCTTGCAAGCCTGTATATTATGGAATCATGAATAAATACCGTAGTGTTATGGTTGTTTTCGATGCCTCCAATTGCGGCAATCTCCAACTTGGAGGAAGTGGACAGGTTAAATTTGTATTCTTGTCCAAATTCATTTCTTGCCTTATCAGCGTTTTTAAACGGGACCGGTTTTAAGGGTGTGGAAAGAAAGTTGTCCAGTGTTGCAAATTCCCCTTTCTCATTTAATGAAGGATTTACAGGAATATTGATTAATGCCATTTTCCAGATAGTTTATTCAAGGATTATTTTCTTTGCTTTGGAAATATTACTGCTTATGGGTTTTTCCTCTAAACCGGTAATGCCACATCTGCCGTAGAGATATTGGATAGCGTCTTCATTATAGGGTTCCGATCGCCTTCTGGACAACTTTATGGCATCCCTTAAGGACATTGCTTCAATGATCCGTCTGGCAGCAAAGTAATACGATGGGGCATTTTCCGTTCCGTCCTCTTTAATGGAATCCGATGTTAAAACCCCAATAGCGGACAGTTCCAAATTGGTTAAGCTTTTGGAATACAATTCCTTAAGCTTGTTCACAAGCTTTTGAAACTGTTTAATGGATTGTTGGTTGAATCTTCCAACCTTAGGCAAGGTATCATGGAATTCTCCCGAGGGCAATGCATATATTTTATAGGAATAATTGGCTTCCGCCAGGCCCATTTCCACAGCTGCGGCAATCATACCAAACCCCAAATTGATGGCACTTTTTATCTGGGTTACCTTAAGGTCTATTTGGATGCCCAGGCCAAAACGTTCGGCAATGATCGAAGTATCAGTTCCCTTTGTAAACCGATGCCGATCGGAAAAAGCACCGGCAAAATAACGGAATTCCAAATCATCGTACTCCCCATCCCCCTTAAAATAAGGCGCTACGCTGATTGAGGAGGAAACATTTCGGTTAACCTGTTTTTGATACACCCTAAACTCCGAAAGCTTAATGTCGGGATCGGAAAGATTGACACTTTCACTCTTTAGTTCGTTCACCCTGGTCTTGAGCGCAGTATCCAGCAATTGGACATTTACTTCTTCCAGTGATTGCCATTTTGTTGCCATATAGTTCGTAAAAATTAAATTATTGCAATACCTATTTGAGTATGGTTCATGGAATAAGCACGCCATTGGCGTTTATAGTACCTTCCAGTTCCCAGTTATTTGCCGCTATTAAATCTTTAAAACACTGCGTCCTATAGACGGTTTTTGCCAATACCCTTCGCTTTGGATTGGAATGATATTGAAATGACAATAACCAATCGTGTCTTGCATTGACATAGTTGGTGATCCATTTTTTTTCATCCCCTCCTTCTACCGGGGGTACTTCCGCAAATCTTTGCCTCAATTTTCCCAAGATCCGTCCAGAATGTATAAAGCTGTCATAAATGACCAGTAAGCTCAACGGAAGTGTGAAACCATGTCCCGTAAACCATGCATGGGCGGGTTTGTAATAATAGCGATCAAAAAAGACATCTTGGGCATTTTTCATTACCACGTCCTCCAAAGCGGCCCGTTTAAGTAGCTTGATAAATTCCTTGTTCTTTCTTAAAGATGGCCTCCGGCCAATTCTATTCACGTAGTTTTGGAAAGAATTTGAAAACTTCCCATCCATTTCCATGTATACCTCAATAAGGCGCTTTAAGTTCCCAAATTCGGTGGTTTGGCTTCTACCATAGGTGATTTGATAAATGTTACGTCCCGTGTTTTTATCAATCGGTCCGTCTTGGTAAACGGAAATCAAATGATATTTTCCTTCGGCCACCCCAGTCTCAAAAACATTTAAAACCTGTATTATCTTTTTTTTCTTATCCACTTCCAGACTATATAATTATTGCTCCATCCCAGGTAATTTGGCCACCAATATTGGGCGGGTAATATGAAATTTGAAAACAATCACTGCAACCGCTTTAGGAATCCAAGGCTTCGTTTCCCCCAGAAAGATACCTCAGAATCAAGGTATCGGTCAACCAACCTACCACGCTTTTATTTTTATCAATAATAAACACATCCTTCACACTTGGGTCTTTGGTCAGCGCCAATCGAATTTTCTCCAGTATTACAGCTTCGTCAAATGTTAAAAAGCTGCTGGCCAATTTTTGGTATTTTGCATTGGAGATAAACGCTTTGAAATCATAGTTGGCTGCAGGAACCGTATTTCCCAATTCATTCAGTGCGTCCAGAAAGGTGGCTTTATGGATCACATATTTAATTTTGTCATTATCAAGGATGGGAAGCCTTGATTTTTTTACCTCCGAAAGGAAGTCTATGATTTCCTGTACTTTTTTCCCTTGTACTTCCATTAAATCTTTGTAGACCATGGTCTGTTTGGAAATCATGATCTGGGTGACATTGATGTCATCCAAAACATCCGGGCTTAGTTTATCAATCAATTTATTGTAGCGTTTGGTGGCAATATCAAAATTCTCCTTTCCGAAATAAAACGCCAGTACGGTCCCGACCCAGGTGGCGAACAAAGGAATCAATGTGTCAAAGATGTCCCCCATGGTATCAGCACCCTTTTTGGATAGGAGATAGTACAAGAGTGCCAGTACAATGATAGCCACAAAAGTGAACCAGATTATTATAGTGGCCAGTCTGTTTCTATTGGCAGCCTCGCCCAATTGGTACCATTTTTTATTTTCCATGACAAAAGTGTTAAAAATTAATCCATCCGATATATGCTGTAGAATCCCCAAAGTATAGGTACCCTGGTTATTCATTGACGCCCATTGGCACATGTAATTTGTGGGGGATGTAAACTAAGGCCGGTTCGGATATTGAGGTCTTTGAAAATAACAATTGTCCGGTAAAATCAACTACACAAAAACCTTATTCTTTCTATGGGTTTTATACCATTTCATGCCCATTTACCTACACAATTGGGTTACCACTATCAAAAGCATACCTTTTTTTCTTACAAAATGTGGTTTTACTGGAAAACGCTAAACGAAGAATCTTTAAGCACAACGGCCCACTTGTTATCCCAGCATGGTGACTGGGGCATCTTATCGATTCATCCAGCTTTTAAAATCGTTGGTCTTTGGCCGGCTTACAATAAATTCCATGTCCCTGGCTTTTGTTAGGGTCAATTTCAAACGGTGATTAAAGTATTTCCCAATTTTTACAATGGCCAATTTTGCTACAATCTGGCTGCGATTAATTCGATAGAATTGGTTCGGGTCCAATGACGGATAAAGCTGGTCCAGGGTTTCATCTATGATGACCCGTTTGTCCCCAGTGACCCCAAATGTGATGCTGTCTTCGGAGTATACATACAACAGATCCGAAATGCGCAATTGTACAAAACCATTCCCTTCTTTTACCAAAATACCTTCTCGCCGCTCTGTGGTCTGCATGTCGTCCAAAAAACGTTGAAGGGTTTCAGGGTTTAGCGTAAGCCGTTGTTTGGAACGATTAAATTTTTCCAATGCGTGTTGCAAATCCTCCAGTTGAACGGGCTTTAAAAGATAGTCAACACTGTTCACCTTAAAAGCGCGTATGGCATACTGGTCAAAAGCGGTGGTAAATATGATCGGGCATTGCAACCGTACGTTTTGGAATATTTCAAAGCTTAGCCCATCTGCCAGTTGAATGTCCATGAACACCAAATCAGGGTCCTGGTTGTTTTGAAACCAATCCACACTTTCCTCAACCGTGTCCAGGATACCCAATAACCTATATTCAAATTCCAAAGTTTGCAACAGGCGTTGCAATTGATTGGCTGCCCGGGCTTCGTCTTCAATGATGAGTATCTGCATACGAATGTTTTTGGTCGGCTATGGTCAGTAAGGGTAATTTCACCCTAAAATGCCCATTATCCGTAGTGATGACCACTTGTTTATCCGAAATCAGCGCATACCGCCGTTCTATATTTTTTAGGCCCAGTTTTGTGGTGGGCAATTGGGTGGTTTTAGGTTGTAGCCTGTTACGGACCACCAACTGTCCATTTTCAACGGCTACGTCCACATGCAAGGGTTTTGCTTTGGAGATGACGTTGTGTTTGACCGCATTTTCCAATAGGAGTTGAAGGCTCATGGGGATGATCAACCAGTCGTTGTCATTTTTGGATACCTTCCAATCTACCGTGAGATTATCGCCAAATCGTTCTTTCTGTATGTGGACATAGGCCTTGGCAAATTTTAACTCTTCCCGTAACGCAATTAGGTTTGCATTGCCCGATTCCAGAATGAAACGATACACTTCGGACAATCGATTCACAAATTCCTTGGCTTCCTCCCTGGTATTTTGGTCAATAATATCGCGTAGCGTATTTAACGTGTTGAAAAAAAAGTGGGGCTGCGCCTGATTGCGAAGGGTATCCAATTGTGCCTGTACAATGGCGCGCTTGGCCTGCTCCTCTTCCCGTATGGACTCCTTTAAGCGAATGTAGTAGTATAGCGCTTCGTAAATGGCCATGGTCATGGTACTGATCAAAATTACGGGAAGTACGATCTTGGATCGAAGTGGGTGATTATAACTTTGATCAAAAATATACCCCAGTAGGATATTCCCAATATAATCCACACACAACACCGTAATGACAATGGACAGAAAAAATAATGGAATGCGCTTTTTGTTGCTCCTTAAACTGGGATACTTTTTGCGCAGTGCTATTAAAATGGTGCGCATTACCAACCAATTGACCGTGGAAAACAGTAAGGAAACGCTCCAATTGATAGTGGCCTCAACAAAGGGTAGACGACTGAACGAACCCCGGGAAATAATGAAATCGGCCACAAAACTGAGCAAAACAATGCCCACCAACATGAACCAGACATCGTTGAACCCCAAATATTTGATGCGTTTCGCCTTATTGAAAAGCCCCATACCCCAAATGGTTTATAGCCTTATCAAAGGCATTCCCTGTTTTGCTTGATAAAAGGTAAATCCGATCCATGCGGCATACAATAGTCCAAAAAACAGGACGCCCAGGTTTTTAGCCAGCTTAGGGCCGCTCCATTTCTTGGTAAGCAGTACTGCGAATAAAGGAATAATTTGAATGCCGTGCAATCCAAAAAAATGGGCAACACGCAAATCACCGGCAATGGTACTCCAATTGATCAAGGGTAACCCCTCGCCCCCATCGGGAACACCGACATTATGGGACATTTGACCAATCATTTGCCCTCCTACCCAACTTCCAAACAATACCACAAGCCAGCCCAATAGGATGCCCCACTGCACCGGTCTGGAGGTGTTTAGCCTTAGCCTTATGGTCTCTACAATAAAAAACACCATGGTGAGCACAATGATACTGATAAGAACACCCATACTGCCAAATAGAATGCCATCGAACAAACTGGATTGATTGTAGTGCGACCGCACTCCACGGGCCGCCTGAAAGACCACAATACAGATTTCCAATGCCATGGTCCAGGAAATGATGTTATTGACGATGTTCTTCTTTCTTCTGGAAAAGGGATAAAGGGTAATCAAAAATCCCGAAGTGAGCACATAGATGCCCCCCGAAAGTGAAAATTTCATTGGTTTGACCCAAATATTGAGACCGGTCAGCATACGATCGTCCACCATCCACCCTACAAAACATAAGGCAACAAGCATAAAATGAAACATAGCGATTCCATACAAAATGGGGCTTTCCCTCCTAACGGTTTGCAATACATATTTTAGGTGCCTCATGATCTGGAAATTTTTAACGTTCTTATCAGCATAAAGAGCAAAAAGCCTACAGGTCCGAGCATAAAGGTGGCCAAAAGACAAGGGACCATCAATAGCTGGTGGATACCCAATTTTTGGTTTTGGTTCAACATCCACATCCCCACTAAAAGATCAAAAGCCAAATAATGGACCCAACCCGCCATTACGGCATTTTCCAAAGTAAACAAGGACATCACGGAGGATAAACTCCCAAAATCCAAGCCTTCACCGGTCTGGATGTGTACCGTCATGTAGTACACGTAAAAAAGGGATAGTAGAATGGGTACCAACTTATAATCAATTAAAAATCGGGTCACCTTCCATTTGGGAAGTATGATCATCAAAAGCCACATAGGCATTGCCATGGTATTGGCTATTGAAAAAACTTCTGCTGTTGTCATTGTGGTTTGGTTTATGGTTTAACACAGGTCAAAAATCAATTTTCAATCGATTGTCGGGAAGGTTTTTTTGCTGAACCATCGTTACGGCCCGTTGAATTGTCAAAAGTCCACTTTTGACCCTTACCAGGCAGCGGAAAACCGCCACCATCCGTTCCAAGCATAAAGCACTTTCCTCCTTTTGTAAGGTCATGTAAATCCTTTTTCATTGGTTATTTGTGGGAAACCAATCACACGCTGTTGGGTTGGTTGGTAATCGTCAATTTCATGTCTACTTACAAAACTTCATTTTAACATACCAAAACCAGGGTTAGTTCGTTTTGAATTAATCCAGGGAGAATTGTACACTATTATTAATGTCAAGATTCCCTTGAAAACCAATCCTAACAGCCTATTGATAACTAATCCCCACCTTGATCATGAACCTAACCTTTAAACAACTCATTTTAATTGCATTGACTACTGTTCCCCTATGGACCAATGCACAAAAAATCAAAATCAAAAAAGAAGTCATTACGTTCGATGGAAAGGAGGTTGCCAAAGTCAATACCGAATTGCGGGACAACTTTCTTTTCTCCACCATGTCCGGGGAAAAGGCATTTGATGTTGTGTTTAAAGGTATGTCGGCCTCTAATATCGAAGGGTTTCAGTGGTTGGAACTGACTTCGGCCAATGGCGAAAAAACAGAGATTCCTTATGAAATCTTAATGACATCCTTGAACCAGACCAAATTGATCGTTAAACTCTTAAGTGCCAAGTATGGACTGATTACCACAGAAGGCATTGATAGCGGGACCGTTGCTGCGTTTTTTGCAACGGAACGGGAAGTATTGAGTGACAAGTATGCAAAAACGGTAATGGAGGCCAAAAATGACCAAATGGAACGCCAGGCAAAAGTTGGGCGTTATAAACCCTTTGTAAAGGATGATGGGACCATTGTTCTTGGAGGGGCGACCGGTACCAGGATTATGGGGCGCGTGACCCATGGAACCAATACCTATACCGTTACCGATCTGGATGGAATCACTATTGGCACCGCTACGGGATGTGCTACCTGCACTACCGTAAAGGCCAAGACCTTCACCGATGAGGATTTTGAGTTCGATTATGGTTCCAAGACCATGATGACCGGACGTTTTTCAAGATCGTTCGCACAAGTTTTTGTGGAGGAACTATTGGGAAGGGATTACAAACTTGGCCGTGAAGCGACTGCCTATAAAAAAAGCCTGCACAACGAAAAAGTAAAGGTTGCCAAAGAAAACAGTGTTAATCTTTATGGGGTCCCCGGCTATGTTATTGACGAAGACGGTACCACCTATGAAGGGACCATCTATGCCGTTTTTGAAAAATTGCAGTTGGACCCCTCCCAGCAAGAAAGCGACCTCTATGATATGAATTCCATAGACAAATTCGGGAAGTTCGTAAGTATCAAATACAAAAACGAAAAAGGACGACTACGTACCAAGCGTTTTGCCGCAAGAAACAATATTGTATTTGGTGCAACTCATGAAGGTAAGGAAAAGGTATTCCACGGTATGAAGACCAAAGGAAACGCTATGAAAAAGTTTTCAAATGCAGCGAACCTTGGTTTTGACAATTCGTATTTCTACGAAGTGGCGTATACCAATTCAGACCACAGTGTACTCTCCAAACCCGGTGAACCCAATACATTGGTCTTAAAATTCGCCGATAAAAAATTAGGGTTTATGATCGATAATCGCGAGAATGAAAAAGTATCCAATGCACTGGCCGGATTTGTCGACAATTGTAAATCACTTTCCAATGATCTGAAAAACCAGGAATTTGATTTAAGCAATTTCGAAAATCTAAAAACCATTGTTGATGAGTATGGCGGTTGTCAATAAAGTTTTTGTACGCCGGAAAAACAAAACTTTAGGGAATTAAGATAGCGGTATGCGTTTTAATTCCCCAAGATTTTGTCGTCAACGGCATTTCGTTTATCGGAAGCTTATACTTCGGTTGGGAATGTTTACATTTTATATCGGCACCCACTATCCCAGCCTTTACGTATTCAACAAATCCATGGTCTAGTCAAAAACTACGCCAGGGATTAACTCCACAAACCCATTATCTTGCTTTAAGAACAATCTTGTATTATCGAAATGTTTCATAAATCCGGTAGATATCTTTAAATAGGTCTTTGTTTGATAAAATGGGCAGCTCCAAATATACCTTCTTATATCAATGACCTTTTTTGGCTCAAACGTAAAGATGGAATCCGATTTGAAGAAAAAGATATTATCCATATTGGGTTCATTAGGATAAAAAATGGTCTTGTCCGTTTTTGATTGTGCCAGGTATTCCCAGTTGTCATCCACAAATACACTATCTACTGGATGTTGGGCAATGCTTTCATTGGCCATTAAGCCAATGATTACCGCACCCAAACTCATTTTTTGTATCATTTGGGGCAGTTTTTGGTTAAACCGTGAATTGGTGTCTTACGTTCATTTTCATAGTCTATAAGATCTTACTTTGAAACAAAGAAAATCAAACTAGCCCAAGGCGGGAATATGGACAAAAAGCAATGCATAAGTGCTTCACTGAAAAAATAAGTGATGGGGTAATTCCAGCCCTAACGATCGCACTAAAGTTTTTACCACCTTCAAATAAGGATTATCTTTAGGGATAGTGATTATTGTAAATGGGTCCGTGATAGGGTCCACACCTTTTTGAAAATCTACCATAACATACGGGACCTTCTTTTGGATTGGGGCATCCATTCAAAACCCAACAATGGGAATATCCATATTTTCCGGATTGAGGATTATTTTGAGGACAAACCCCTGGCCTTTGGCCCCTACCAACAGGATTTTTTTGAATTGACCTTCGGTATTGGGCATGATGCGGACATCACCATAGGGGCATCCCGGTTCAATTCCATTCAAGCCTCCATTTCCTTTACGCCCCCTTATCAGATCACTTCCTGGACGCTTTACCGTTTCCACAAGGATTCATTGGGCTATATGATCCTTTTCAGGCCCCAACTTCTGGGCGCTACCCTGGATAAAATTGATTTTTACAAAACCTATCCCTTTCTCAACTTGCATACTGCGCCAATGCTCTTTTTGGACGACGAACAACAAACCACCATTGTTGATTTGATGCATACATTACTTTTGGAGTACAATAATGCGGAACAAAAAGGACATGAAACCATCTTAGCATCCTATTTGACCATTATCCTGGAGAAGATAAAGGGATTGTTCCAGACCCCGGCAAATTTGGGATTTGCCAGTAGAATCCAGGAAATTGCCTTTCGGTTTGAGGTCCTTTTGAAGGATCAGGCCCGATACGACCAAAAAATTCCCCATTTTGCGGAACAACTGCATATTAGTACCCCCTATCTTTCGGAAGCCGTAAAGAAAGTCACCGGCAAGACGGCCATCAGTATCCTCCAAGAATACGTAATCCTGAAAGCCAAGAGCCTTTTAAAGCAGACGGATAGTCCAATCGGGACGATTGCGGAATCCCTGGGTTTTACGGAAGCGACCAATTTCAACAAATACTTCAAGAAAAATACGGGCATTACGCCCGGAACTTATCGCAAACTACCTTAATATTTACCCTTTTTACCCATTAAATGATATAAAAAAGCGGTTTACCGCAACCTACTTTTGGGGTGACAAATTAAAACGCCATGAAGCGTCACCCTTTTATCTTTGTACTATTGCTTGTAGCCATGGTTACGAAAAACCAGGCCCAAACCACTATCGAGACCTTTTCCGATACCGATGGGATGATTATTGAAGCATGGTTTTTCAAACCACTTACCGAAGACTACAAATTCACCATATTCAGTTTAAACGATGCCGTTATCGATTACGATAGCGAAACGGCGGAATTCGTTTCCTACACCGTTTTGGGCTATGATGCCTGGAAGGGTTTTGGACCTGTCCTGGGCGGGCGCGTTTTTGATGGTCGCACCAGCGCCCTGGCAGGTATCCAATGGAACAAGGCGGGAGAAGGGTTCCTAATCACGACCAATATTACGAGCGAGGTCCGCGATGCGCCGCTTTATGAGTGGTACCTCCTGACCCAATACCGATTTCCTTTGAACCAAAAGCTGGGCTTCTTTGGTCAATTCCAGAACTCAACAAATTTTGATGGCAATGGGCACCTTTTTTCGTTCCAGCGCCTAAGGGTCGGCCTTAGTATGAAAACATTGCAGTTTGGACTGGGGCTTACTACCTACCAGTTTGGTAACGATGGGGACTTTGAGGCCGATCCAGGGATTTTTGTACGCCTTGAATTCTGACCCATAACACTAAAACAGGGGAATCCGGTGTACCATTAAAAAAGTAAAAACTATAAAAATTCCAATATGAAAAACCTCGTATTCAACACAGACAATAATTGGGCCTCACTTATTTTACGAGTGGCCCTGGGAATCATCATCCTTATCCATGGGACCACAAAACTGGGAAGCGGTTTTGCCGGGTTTGAAGGCTTTATTACTGAATATATGGGACTTCCGGCAATTGTGGCCTATGCCACTGCCTTTATTGAGACTACGGGATCGGTGATGCTCATCCTTGGGTTTGCAACCCGAATCAATGCCATGGCCATGTTCGGCCTTTTCGTTGGAATGATCGTCACCGTACACGGTGCCATTGGATTCCAAATGAACTGGAACGGACAGTATGACGCGGGCATGGAAGGCTATGAGTACCATTTATTGGTCCTAAGTATCTGTACTGCCCTGATGGTACTTGGCGGGGGCCGGTTATCCGCGGACCGGACCATTCAAGGGTTGGGCCAACCCAGCTTACGAAACATTAAAAATTAAGGACGATGAAAATACTGCATATCGATACCAGCCTAAGGCAAGATGCAGATAAAATAGGCCTGTAGACCTCACATATTTTACTGTTAAACAAAAAACATTGTGCCATTTGAGCCATTACTCATACGGTATGACCGTAAGAATATGTGAAATTGCTTTCAATCTGGCATTTGATTTTTTGTTTGCATCAATAATTAACCAAGGTGCGGTTTCTGTGTTTGTAGCTTCAAACATTTTGGTTTTATAAAAGGTATAATCGTCCCACAAAGCCTGCGCTTTTTCATCAACTGGGGTTATCTTCCAACGTTTCAGGGGATTATTCTTTATTTCCATGAATCTATGGGCTTGCTCTTTTTTAGTGATTGAAAAATACAATTTGATCAGATACGTATCTGACTGTACAAGCATCTTTTCAAAATCATTGACCTGGGACATGAAAACCCTATATTCCTTTTCGGTACAAAAACCGTTAACTGGTTCCACCACTGCCCTGTTGTACCAACTTCTATCAAAAAATACCATTTCTCCAGGTTTGGGCAATTGATTGATATACCGTTGGAAAAACCATTGCCTTTTTTCATCCTCCGAAGGAATGTTCAAAGCCACCGTTCTAAAGTGCCTTGGGTTAATATATTCCGTGATTCGTCTTATTGCCCCACCTTTACCTGCGGCGTCCCTCCCCTCGAAAAGAATTACTACTTTCTTATCGTTTTGTATGACCCAATTTTGAAGTTTTATCAGTTTTTCCTGCTGCTTTCTTACCTCGGTCAGATATTTAACTTCTTCAAGGACTTTGTCCATTTTGACTTTTTTATTCTTAAAAAGCGTATGCAAACCTATCTTTGAATTAAGCAGTTCTATTTCTTCTTCCGTATATGCTCTATTCTTCATGTCTTAAATATCTATTTGAACAGCACTTCTATGATATTTCATAATTACATTTGGATCCGGTAAAAGGGAAATGTTTGAGTCCCCCTTTTCATCATAATCAAATTGCGATAATACATACCGCATACTTTCCAATCGAGCTTGTTTTTTATTGTTTGTTTTTACAATGATCCAAGGGCTAAAATTGGTGTGGGTTTTACTGAACATTTGTTCTTTATAGTGCGTATAGCTATCCCATAACTCTTGCCCCTTCATATCAACAGGGCTAAATTTCCAACGTTTAAGAGGGTTACTTAAACGGGCATCAAACCTTTTCTTCTGTTCTTCTTTAGAAATGGAAAACCAAAACTTGATGATTTTCAAATTATCCTCGTAAAGTAAATGTTCAAACTCCGAGACTTGAACCATGAACTGATCATATTGCTTTTTTGTACAAAAGCCCATAACTGGTTCAACAACCGCACGATTGTACCAACTTCTATCAAAAAAAACAATTTCCCCTGGATTTGGTAGCACTTTGATGTATCGCCTAAAATACCATTGTCCTTTTTCGACTTCAGTGGGTTTGGTCAAGGCCACCACCCTAGATGTTCTTGGATTCAAATGTTCTTTAAATCGTTTGATCGACCCACCTTTTCCCGCAGCATCCCTTCCTTCGAAAACAATGGCGACCCTCATTTTCTTTTCGGCAATCCATTTCTGAAGATTTACAAATTCGGACTGTAATTTTCTTAGTTCAACTTCATACTTTAATTTGTCCAGTGTTTTGGCAATTGGAATATTGTTTTCTTTTGCTGTGTGAACTAGGTCATCCCTTGTTCTTACTCCAATTAAATGGTCCGGTTCAAATCTCATGTGATATTTTTATATGGCTGTCTAGGTCATTTTGCAGGAAGGAAAGTACTCAAAGACATTGATTTTAGCGCTTTGTTCTGTACTTTTTTTAATCCAGGCCTTCTCAACTAAACACAAAAATCCAGGGATCATTGTTAAAAAAGATCAACATTTCAACAAACCTTATGATCATTTCTCCAAGCGGTTGGTTCCAAACGAATTCATACCGTATTAGCTTTCCTGTAACCAGAAGGGGTCATACCTTCAAACTTTTTAAAGGCGCTATTGAAGGACGACAAACTGCTAAACCCTGAATCAAAAGCAATGGCAGATATAGTAAGGTCTTTGCCATCCTCCCCCTTAAGCCTTTCTTTTGCCTCCTGAATTCTGTAATAATTTATAAAATCATTGAAGTTTTGTTTTGCGTATTGGTTAATGACCTCGGAGGTTTTCTGGGTGGTTTTGTGAACGGACTTACTTATACTTGCCAGGGACACGTTGGGTTCCAGATGTCGTTTTTCGTCTAAAATCAATTTGACGATCTGGGCAAATAACTGTGTATCATCATTCTTTTTAAAAACACTTCCATCCATATCGGTTGCTTTAAGTTGAAAAGCCTTAAAGCTTAAAAAATAGACTACTACGGAATAGATGATTGGTCCTATAATATAGGGAACGGTATCTTCTATGATATTTAAAAAATAAGATACCCATATCAGGACAAAACCGACCACAACTAGATTCAACCAGGCAATAATTGCATTCTGGGATTTTGTACGCAGTGCTTTAGGGTAGCTTTTTTTAATTTTTTGCAATACCCTATGGGCACTAAAAATGTAAAAGGCAAAATGCAAATAGATAAAAACAAGAAGGCTGGCAAATACAATAAGAACCTCTTGGGTATTGCTCTCAAACCAATTTCTGGTGACAAAAAAGCTGGAAAAAAACAATGCTGTAAATGGGATCAGTGCCACAAAATAGTAACGTGGCAGTTTATAATTTGGAGTGGTCATTCCAGCAACGTACCACCGCAATAAGGGACCTATCAACAATAGAAAAGTCAATCCTACAAAAATGAAGACAGGTTCCAGATCATTACCAAAATACAATAGGACGGATTTACCTATCCGAAAGGCCATGAAAACAAGGATAAGGGCCAATAGATAGTTGGCTACCATTCTTTTCTTTTTGAAAAAAAACAGGTAGGCGGCAAATGTTACCCCATGTAAAAGTCCTGCACTGGCTAAAATGATGAGAAATATATCCAAAAAACCCAACCCACTATTTTTCTGCTAATTTAGTGCTATGTCCTTTCTTTTGGATTCACATTTCTTCGCAAAAGCTACTAGGGACATCATATTTGAAAAATCACCTAGTTTACCCTGCATCGCTGAAATTATACCATGTTTCGCAATTAAAACCCTATTTACGGGCTTGTTCCCGTTCAGTAGCATGGCCCCGATCATTTTTTTTGCTTCCTGTTTCCCATGGGTTTTGTAGGCCAATAACACCTTTACCGCATTTTCTACATCGGTAATCTCCCTATGTTTTGGTTCATGGCCCAATTGTATGATCATTTGTTCAGCAACACTCCAGGTCGACCATGGGTTTTGTCCCGTAAGTAAATTACCATCATGGCCAATTTTTTCCAAGTACATGGCACCTTCCTTAAAATGGGCACCCTTCTCCATCATCTTGTCCTGTAATAAAAAGGGAAATATTTTCCGGGCATCGGATATTAAAAGTAGTTCCTCCCGATTTGTAAATCCAGTCACTTCCTTATTTTCCAGAAGTGGACGTCCATTGGATAACGTTACATTGACCAAAGCGGCAGGACCATGGCAAACGGCACCAATGACTTTATTGCTTTCATAATAATCCTTTACAATATGTTGAATTGCCTCGTTATTTGGAAAGTCGAACATCGCCCCTTTTCCTCCAACGAAAAAAATGGCCTTATACGGTTCGCCAATACAATCTTCTATTTTGAGCGTATTGCTTGTTTTGTACTGTGCGATGGAATCATTTAAAAATGCAAAATCATAGGCTCCCATATCTTCATCATCAATTACTACGGGTGGCTTCCCTCCTTTTGGACTCGCAATATCCACTTCAAAACCATTTGCCGTAAAGGTATAATAGGCGCGCGCCAGTTCCGATAATTCATAACCTGTACCTTTTCCACTATTGCCCATGACATCCGTACTTGTTACCACGGCCAGTATTTTACCCCTCATTGGGATAACGTTGTCCGATAAATACGGTAAGTCTTCAATTGTAGTGGATTCAATAGTGATGTCCCCAGGGGGAATTAAACTTCTGAACCAAAATCCAAAAGAAACAATGACGACAATGAGACTACCTAAAACGAGGGATATCCATTTAAGGATTCGATATTTTTTAAACATAACAACGTATTTGAAATCCTCGGCTAAATAACACCAAGACACCCGTACATCTTGTTTAAATGATAATTCCGTCAGAAAAAGTTATTGGATGGAATGGCCATCAACTAAAAAGGCATGAAATTGATTTCATGCCTTTCCTATCATTATGCCTTCCCTTGCCTTATTCGTTGGCATCGATGAGCATGGGGGTCTTGCCATCCGTAAGGATGATTTTGGTGTTTGGTGAGGTCGAAAGCCTATTGAATGCTTCAATGCTCCTGATCTTGATGATTTCTTCGGTCAAACCCTCGGAAAGGATTTTCTGTGCATCGCGTTCCCCTTCAGCATCAATAATTTTACGGTTCGCCTCAAGCTTGGCCTGTTGGATTACAAATTCCATACGCATGGCGTCCTGTTCTGCCTGCAGTTTTCGCTCAATGGAATTTGCCAACCCTGGGGGCAATTGGATGCTTTTCATCAAAACGGCAATCAATTCAATCCCATCAGCTTGCTTTTTCAGATTTTCATTCATTTTTACTTTGATTTCTTCCTCGATATTGGAACGCATCCCTGAGTGCATGTCCTTGGCATAGAATTTTGCACAGACATCGGAAGAGGCGGAACGGAACACACTGGTAATTATGGATTCGTAATCGCGCCCTAGATTTTGTAGGACACTGGGAATCTTCTCTCGTTGCAATCGGTATAAAATTGAAATTTCCGATTCTACACTAAGCCCTTCCTTACTGGGGAGGGTCAAAATAAGTTTAATGTTATTCGTTTGTGTTGATTCCTTAATCACCTTACTTGTAAAGGGATTAAAAAAAACGGTGCCCTCGGTGGCCACCTGATCGTCAAACTTCCCCAAGGTCTGCTTTACCCCAGCTTCACCCGGTCGAATAACTGCACAGCTTGAAAACAATAGCATAGCTGCAATGCTTAACATAAATACATCTCTCATTACGCACTTTTTTGATTAATTAATAGTAAAAATTTGGTTTGAACTCACATTGGTCATTTATGAAATCTGGATTTCAGAGCAGTGTACAAAGCTTCGTCCACCCCTGGTATCCTTTACTTAGTTACCAACAATTATGCCATTCAACAGCCGTTTTTGGTTGGCCACCAGAAAAATGGAATAGACCGTTCCCGTACCAAACAAATGATGATTCCCTTAGGACGTTCAAGGTGTTAAATCGGACAATCGCTATTCATTACAATTGGTAGCAGATTACTTACCATAGCAGATTGCAAATGAAGTTTAATGGCATACCAAGTGTAAGGTCGTCCCAATCCTTGCTGAAAGAACGCCAAGTTCATGGTAGCTCCCTAAATTGGTGCAATTGTCGTCTGCTCCGATACCCAAAAAATACGGCAGCAACCATGTAATTCTTATGGTTACTGCCGTAATATAGTTTACGCTTTGATCAGCTCTTTTTGTACGTTTTCAGGAACGGATTCAAAGGATGCAAATTCAGAAGTGAAGGTTGCCTTACCTTGCGTTAGGGAACGTAAGTTGGTGGAATAGCCCCCAAGTTCCGCTTCCGGAGTGGTACACTTCAAAATCTGATACTGTTCCACGGTATCAAAACCTAAAATCACCGATCTGCGCGACTGTAGATCGGTCATCACATTGCCCAGCATTTCTTCGGGCACCCTAACCGTAAGTTCCCGTAAGGGTTCCATTAATTGGGGTTTTGCGTTTAAAAACGCTTCTTTAAAGGCATGTGCCCCGGCAATCTTAAAGGCAATATCGTTTGAATCCACGGAATGCATCTTTCCATCATATACCAACACACGAACATCCCGAACATAGGAGCCAGTCAATGGGCCGGATTCCATAACCTCCAAAATTCCTTTCTTGATGGACGGTAAATATCTCAGGTCGATCACACCTCCTACAATACAATTGTAAAAGACCAGTTTGCCTCCCCAGGGCAAATCCACTTCTTCCTTTCCACGGATATTGAATCCTTCCGGTTCGGGCATACCCTCATGCCATGGTTCTATCTTTAAATGCACCTCGGCAAACTGCCCTGCACCTCCTGATTGTTTTTTATGGCGATAACTTGCCCTGGCGGAACGTTTTATGGTTTCGCGATAGGCAATTTTAGGCTGTTCAAATTTTGGTTGTACCCCGTAGGTGTTTTCCAAGATCCATTTGACCGTGGCCAAATGCAATTCACCTTGACAACCAACCAGTTGTTGCTTTAATTCATTGGAATAGCTCACTACAACCGTCGGATCCTGGCTTTGGATTTTCCGCAAGGCCTCGGTTAGTTTTTCTTCCTCATGCTGTGATACTGCCGAAACCGCCTTGGTCAATCTTGACTGCGGATACTTGATCGGTTTAATGGTCATTTTGTGCCCTTCTTGATGCAAGGTGTCATTGGTCTCCGTACCTTTTAGCTTTAGGGTGGCCCCAATATCACCTACGACCAGTTTGGATACCGGTTCACGCTTTTTACCATCCATAATGAACAACTGGTTCAACACTTCGGTTTCCTCCGTTCTGGAATTGATCAGCTTATCATTGACCGTAACCGTACCTGATTTTACTTTGAAGAAGGTCAATTGGCCCACATTGGGCAAATTAACGGTTTTGAACACGAACAAGGTGGTTGGGGCGTCTGCCTTGGGGGGAATACTCAATCCCTCCACACTTTGTTCCGGTTTTAAATCTGCCGCAGCGGGCGTCACATTATCAATAAAGCCCATTAGTCGGCCACTGCCCATATCCTGTAGGGCCGATACACAGAACACTGGAAACACCTCGTGGTTAAGCATCCCCGCTTTGATACCCTGCCGCATTTCATCCTCATTTAACGTCCCCTTCTCAAAGAAAAGTTCCATCAAATCCTCATCGTTTTCTGCAGCTTTTTCAACCAATTCGTTGTGCAATTGGTCCGCCAATTCCTTTTGGTCATCCGGAATAGGGTGTTTTTCAGGCTTGCCTCCCTGAGGAGGGAATTTGTACATTTTCATTTTAAGGACATCAATGATGCACTGGGCGCCATCCAACTGTAACGGGTACTGTACCTTAACCGCACTATTGCCCACCAAAGCTTTGATATCATTGAAACTGTCCTCAAAATTGGCCTTCGGATGGTCTATCTGATTGATGACAAAAAGTGTGGGTTTTTGGTAGGTGTCCACATAGTTCCATATGATTTCGGTACCAATCTCAACGCCGTTCCTTGCATTGATAATGGTAACCACGGTATCAGCCACCCGAATTGAAGACATAATTTCCCCTACAAAATCATCAAGTCCGGGGGTATCTATGATGTTTATCTTATAGTTGCGCCACTCGGTATGTAGTGGTGTTGCAAATACGGTGGTGCCCCTTTCATGTTCAATGGTATGATAATCGGAGACCGTATTTTTGTTTTCCACGGTTCCCCTTCTGTTCAGAAGTCCTGCTTCAAAAAGCATAGTCTCAGATAATGTGGTCATGCCACAGCCGTGGGCACCCACAAACACTACATTTTTAATGTGTTTTTCGTCATATATTTTCATCTGTTGGAGAGTTAAGGAGTTATAATGCACTAAAATTTACTAAAAATACCCGTTTCATTGTTTTAAAAACATGACATTTTCCCATATAAATCGCCCATGAATTGTTGTATATTCTCCACACCCCTTAAATTTCAGGGCACCCGTTGATTTTATCTTGGAATGGGGTGTCTATCCATGGACATGTTTTATGCAGAATGAATAGGTCCTAGACGCTTGCAATCAACGGTTAAGATGTTCCTGCCAAAGTCGGTGCGATGCCCAGGATTGCTTATCTAAAAACTGGAGATAGGGTCTAAAAGGTATTCCACCATTGCTCTTTGATGGCACCCCTTTCTTTTACAACGATGGGCTCTCCTATAGTGGGCGCCACTAGGGCCACATTGAGTTCCTTTGCCTTTTTGGTGACCCGTTCTATGGGATCTGTCCACGTATGCATGGCCAGTTTGAACGCTCCCCAATGGATGGGCATTATTTTTTTGGCTCCCACATCGAGTCCCGCTTGTGCTGTTTCCTCGGGAAACATATGGATATCGGGCCACATTTCATTGTACTGTCCACACTCTATCATGGCAAAATCAAATGGTCCATATTTGGTGCCGATTTCCTTAAAATGATCGGCATAACCACTATCCCCACTAAAGAAGATATTTTCATTATCCGACTGGATTACCCATGAACTCCATAAAGTTTTTGTCCTGTCCGAAATTCCTCGACCTGAAAAATGTTGTGCTGGCGTACATACCAATCGCAATTCCCCTAAACGGTTTTCCTCCCACCAATCCAATTCGACAATCTGTTTTTTGGCTATCCCCCATTTTTGTAAATGGACGCCCACCCCCAGGGGGGTATAGAACATGTTGACCTTATGCTTTAGTTTTTGGATGGTACCGTAATCCAAATGATCGTAGTGATCATGGGAGAGGAGTACGGCATCTATTTCAGGAATTTTATCGACCTCAATGGGCAGTTCTTTACTAAACCGCTTCCCCCCAAGCAAGGGATGTGGGGCCGGAACTTCTCCGAACATGGGGTCGATAAGGATATTCCTGTTGTTCATCTGTAGCAGAAAAGCCGAGTGCCCAAACCAAAACAATCGTGCTTCCCCCTGATAACTAGCGATGGCCATGGAGTCCATTTTCCGTACGGGAAGGTTTTCCCTGGGGGTGGTATTGGGTTGCGATCTTAAAAAGCCGACTATGCTTTTTAACATATCCCCAAAGCTCATATCCAGTTGCACGGCATTACTATTTACAAACCTCCCGTCCCTGTAGTTATCCGATAGTTCGTATGTAGCCTTTTGCGCTTCAGTAGCCTTTCCTCCAAATTGGGGGCTTAAACCAACAAACAGTAGTATTGTAGTTACCACAAGTCCAATACCTATTCCGATTCCCAGTAACATTCGCCTTAAGAATTTTACAAATTTATGTTTCATTTATTTTTTATGGAACTCATTTAGACTTTTTGGAATGAAGCGAAAATTAGGGTTTTTGTGCCTCTTTTTTGGCTTTTTTGAGTTGCATAGTTGGGCTACGGAAGGAAAAAAAGACGGAAAATGGGTACAAAAGAACAATTTTTTAGCCATTTGAAAAAGTCTAAATGAGTTCATAGTGTATTTCCGTATCCTGTTTTGTTCCGTTAATCCAACAGTAACGAATTGAGCATTTTGTTGGACAATACTTTTATTTCGTCTTCCGTTCGCATCGGCTAGCTGTTCTTGACCGTTTCTGTTCAATTGCCCCTAACCCACCTTTCAGCTAAATGGAGCAATTGTTCCTTTTCCCCAATTGTTCGATCGAGGGGCAGTTGTGCCAAACCTATCAAACGCCTAATAATTTCAATTCCGGCGAACTCACGGACCAATTGAACATTGGGCCGTCCGTCATAGCGTCCAATCACCTTATCAAAAAAACCGGTATCCCCTATGGCCATGCAAAGATGGGCCACGAGAACCCCCAAATCAAATTCAAGGGGACCTTGGTAACTAAATTCGGGATCCAGGACATATACATCATCTGCTTTTGCCATCCAGCTACCTGGATAGTAATCCCCATGAAGAAGCACCCCATCCGTAGTGAGGTATAAAACGCCCAACTCCTCCACTTTTTCCTTGAGGGCCTTAGCTGTTTTGAAAGGAAGGGACAGGGCGTCCAGACCTACTTGGATACCGTCCAGGGAAAAACCGTTATCTTCCAAAAACGGCAGTACAAAAATATGTTGATGGTTCAATTTCCGTAGTTCCAGATTTTTGGGATAATCCACCGTAATGGGACTTGAATGTATTCCTTTGGCAATGGAGACCAATTGATTAAAATGGATATCGGAAATACTCCTTTTTCTGTAAATGAAGGACATGTCCTCACTTTGCCCCAAATCCTCCAGAAACAGCATGTAATGCTCGGGAAGAAAGCCCAGCAATCCTGGTAGGTGGGCATCGATACCGGAACCCTGAACCGTTTTATAGAAGCTATGCTCTACACCAATGCGGTCTATTGGGGCGGGAATGTTCTGATATTTTTGAACAAAAGGCCTTGATTGTTTGGCGATAAACGAACGATGTCCCGTAATCACCCGAAGTACAACATTCATATTTCCTTCTCCGGGTATTTCGACCTTTTCTATTTTTTCATTTGGGTTCAACATCCCTTTTTCACTTAGAAAATCGGTAAAAAGGGCAATATCGATAGCTGTTGTGAGTTGCATGGTAAATCAGTTTAAAAGGGTGTCCAAATGCCGCCAAAAATCGGCTTCCATCTTTTCGACCGCTATGGCCGTATGGATTTTGATGTGTCTTTGGGTATTCTCAGTTGGGGTAAGGAATTCTTTCGTTGTAGTCCATTCAGGATGTGCCAAAGCCTGGATAATGGCCACGTCCCACATGATCCATTCCTTTTTCAGGGGATCTTCCTTTGTCCACCATCGCTGGTACGTCTCCCACCGATTGACCAGGTAATCCGCAATTCCTCCTTTTCCTTTAAGTCTTTGGTCCACTGTTTGTTTGGTAAAGACCAGATGTTGGCTGGTAGTCGCTGTCATCACACTTAGGTCCAATGTAGGATAATCCAAAAGGACATTGACCGCGATAACGTCATTACCAGAATTAAACTCTTCCTTATTATAGGTGTTGGTATCCGTATCGTGCCAAAAACCAAGATAATGTACCTGTATTTTTGGGACGATGGTGGAATCCAGTAAAATGGCCGACGCCACATTGGTGCAGGAACCTAAAATCACCAATTGCAACTTTTTACCCTCTTGCATTTGATGTGCTTTCGTAATGATAAAGCTTGCCGCTTCGGAGGGTTGGGGTTGGTCTGCCTTTGTCAAGGGTCCGTTGCTCCCCAATGGCAAAGGAATGTCCTTTCTGCCAAGCAAGCGCACGATTTCCTCGTTGATACGTTGGCTTTCGGCCACGGTACTGTCGCTGGCCAAGGGAGAGGTGTGGAACTGGGCCGAAGTAATCCCCAACAAATCGAATTCCGGTGCCCCTATGGCCCGTACAAGTGCAAAAAGATCGTCCACCTCATTGGCCGTGTCCGCATCTATGATCAATGCCTGCTTTGCAGTGGCATTTTGCGCTACAAATTCAGTCGAGGTCAACACAAGTATCAGAAGGAGTATTGCCCTTTTTGATTTCTTTAGTATCATCCGTTTAATCTCCCCTTGTGTATTTGGTTGCTTTGTGTGGCATTAGTGTTGAAACCACTCAAATTTACGGTATTGAACAGATTGAACACATCTGAACGGACTTCAATTTTTGTTTCCTTGGGGGAAAGCGTAAAATTAAGGACGGCTGTTTTGGATGGAGTTTGAATGATTCCCGTCATTACATCGATCTCGGTCGTGCAATTCGTAACCCCCTTACGTTTGCGTATTCCATTTACCGGTGCCGGTCACCTCCAAAAAAGGAAACCACCCTATACTTTCCCGCTTTTTGTATGTTCGATTTATACCAAGGAGGCTACCAAATCCGAAGGGTTTTGAACGGATTCACTACGGTCGAGTCCACATTCCTTTAAAAATCGATTGGAGAACAGTTTTTGCATATCGGGAGCTAATAATGATGAGCGGTACTCCCTCCATTTTTTGGCATCTTCCCCATACATATAGTCCGCCAAGGAAGAAGCCTGCCAATCATTGCCAACAAAGGCCCAGTCCGCATTTTTACCCCAATGAATGGTAAACGGGATGTTGTTTTTGTGCAGGGCGACCATCATTTCCCTACTGAGGCCATTAAGGGAGCCCAGGTTCTTTTTCTCATTCCAAAGCACCCCATCAATTTCAATCATACAGGTTTTGTCAAAACGCGCGAAGGAGAGGGTTGCCTCGGATTTTTTTATAAACCGCATGGCAAAAATCCCGGGGGTTCTTTTCTTTCTGGCTATCTCGGAAAGAATTTCCAATGTTTTTGCCGAAAGGTCTTGAGGCACCCCAAAGGAAATGGCAAAGGCGGGGCCTTGATAGGGTGCATCCCAAAAGGTTTCGGCCAAAGTACCTATTGAAACCTCATCAACTTTGGGCAGTATGGTGGATTCCAAGGCATTTACAAATTTTGGAATCAAACCGGTAAACTGGGCCCCAAGGGAAACCGCTACCTGGATCAAATCGCGATAAATGGATTTTTTGATTACTGGAAAAGGATCGGGATAGTTGAGTTTAAAGTCTTTTTTGTACATCAATTCTACGATATAGTCACTATCATCCTTTTGATATTGATTGATAAATACTTTATAGTGGTACGGTTCCCTCCCTTTTCCACCAACCATTTCTTCCGGTATTTCCGTAAAGTTTTCAAAGTTCAACGATTCCGCCAATTCAAGGGCCAACTCCTTTTTAATGGACTTTACATAACGCTTCAACAAAAACAAATTTTGACTTTCAATAACAACGCCGTGGATAAATCCAAAGGAGCCCAAACCTACCAGGGCCGCGTTAAAAAGCCCATCGTTCCGAATTACCCTGGACCTTATCTTTTGTACAAATACGTCGTTTAAAACCGGTTTGCTATGCCTTTCCAGATAAACAATGTCACCTGGATTTGGACCAACAATCAAATTCAATCCTACGACATAATCCTGAACTGAACCCACCTTAATTCCCGATCCGTGCACACCCGTGGAAATGCATCCCGCTATGGTTTGGCCATTACTGGCCCCAGAGGATTTTAGGGATTTGCCATGACCTGCAAGTTTTTCCGATATCTCCTTGATCACGTTACCGCATTGAAACATAAAAATGTCATCCGCATCGTAGCCCGAGAGGTGATGGAGGTCTTGATCTTTAAACGAAAAATATTCGTTCATATGGGCATTAAAATGCATTCTGTCCTTTTGGTGCGCAATATGCGACAGGGACCAGGCGGAACCATAGGCCCTAAATCCTTCGTTTTTGTTTTTCGCCTCTTTTAAAAGCTTTTGAATTTCCCGGGCCGCGTCATTATAGCGATCCAAATTGGAGGGCATAAGGCTAGAGGCTTCCAATTTGGTCTTATAAAGGAACTTTAGGTCCCAGGGTCCATTATTGTGTAACGTATCCCACTCGTCCAGTGATAATTTGGTTGTTCTGGCCATAACTTTCTCTTTTTAATTGGATTTCATGCACACATATTTGATCTTTACCTTGCGTTTGCGGCCAAACGTAATACCGCTCAACAAAACGGCCCCGAAGGTATTGCGGTATTCAACCGTATGGAGTTTGCCACTGGGGCATAGGTCCGATCTTTTGATCAAATACGTAAAATCCTTGTCCAAAGCCCCAATAGTGATCACAGTATCCAATTCGATTACCTGCATCGTTCGATAATAATCATCCCTAACCATGGGAAATGCCGGCTCAGGGGTTCCTTCAACGCTCCGCAGGCGAACCGAATAACAGGAATTGAGCAAAAACGTTCCCAACAAAATAAAAATGAACAAGGAACACCTAAAAACTTCCGTTTTCATATCGTTGAATTTTATGAAGTAACTATTTCATGGGAGAACTAAAGGGAATACCCGGAAATGGGTCATTCCTTGCCTCGGGGGAAGAAGCTGGCATACTAAATTAAGTATCTCATAAATATACAGATTCCCAAAGGAAAACGATTGCAGGTTGACCTTATATTTTCTGGGGTTTTCCTTCTATTTCATGCGGTTGACCATTTGTCCCCTATTCCATTTTTTGATCAAATGGTTCTGGAACAGGGAAGTAAGGACAGCCTACCGGTCCAATCCTTACTCCCCATACAAAATACTACAGTGTTGACCTGTAATGTACAAAGGGCTTACTGGGGTTTTAGCTCCAATAAAATGAATTTTGTCTCAAAATGCTCAATTAGTAACGGGCTATCCAGTTCGCGAATGGTCTCTCCAAGGCCATTCACCTCCTTTACCGCGGTAATGTTGGTATTGCCAAGGATTTTGGTAATATCCAATACGGCATGGTCCCCTTCGGTTTCGCGCAGGTGTAATAGTATCTCCTTGCCCGTATTGGAAGGTCTGGAATTGACCAATAAAAGATTCTTGGGCGAGTTCAAATCGAGAATGGAACTGGCCATTGGCACGGATGATTTTTCCGTACTTCCCGAATAAGCCCTCGCAATCATAGGTACGCGATTTTCTATTCCAAATCGAGCGGCAAAGGAGATGGAATTGTCCCTTGAGGATGTAATTTGATACTTCCATGTCAATTCCCCTTTCTGGCTTGCCCTAAAATTGGTCACCCAGTAATTGTTCAATACCCATGAGTAGATATGACTGTTCGGGGGTTGTCTTTTGTAGTAATATCTCCCGGTATTGATGCCTCCAAAATGCACCAATGGAACATCTCCACTGCAGAATACTACCTGCGCATTTTTGCTTTTAACGGACGCAAAGTTTTGAATGGTATTCCAATCGGAGGCCGTGCCCTCCAACTGGTTTACTCCAGGATAAACCACGCCTCCCTGTACCTCAAATAATAATTTCCCCTGTTCCTCGGAAGAAAAAGGAAATGCAATGAAAACACCTTCTGCATCCGTGTTTTCCAGTTTGTTCATCCTATAGAGCAGTTCCATCTTTTTGGTGTGGTGATACAATCGTAACTCAATGTCCAATCCGTTTTCATCCGCACACTGTGGAATTTTACCATTCAAAAAGAGACTTTTCCAGATACTACCATTTTTCGCCCCGGTAATCTTTACATTCGATAAGGACAGGACTTCCTTGTTTAGCGGCTTGTATACCGTATCCCGTAATTGATTGGTCAGCCTTTCCATTTCCCGACGGTCTTCCAATAATTCGTAAATCAAGGTGCCCAGTTTATAGGTACTATTTTCATCAATCAATTCTTTTTGGAGCTCCTTATCGTAAAGGGAGGTAATTCCGTTTTGGGAAGGGTCTACCACTACCCTATAATGTGCATTTTCAAAAAGGTTGGCCCTCTTCAAATCCTGTGTTTTAGTCATGAGCGGACGATTACTTACCAGAATTTTATAAGTGGAATACCCCAATGCAGGAACATCCTTTACCCATAAGGACCAATAACTTCCATCGCTTCTACTTTTTAATAACTGAGCCGGTACTTTGTTTCCATCTTTGTCCACAATTTGGGCTTCGCGATCCAATGGTAATTTATCATGATCAATGTACACTTCAACCGTTCCGGACCGCTTCCAGTTCATGGTATTGTAGACCATTACCGTAGGTTCCTTTGATTTTTTACCATAGGGCTGAATCAGACCTATGGCTTTTTCCCGAAGTAAATTGGATTGCTGATTGGCAGACCAGACATAGGACAACTTTTGATGCCACTGATTTATGATATTTTCACTGGTAGGATTGGAAATGCTTTCATCCGCTCCAAAGGTGTGCTCATCATAGAAAAGTAAATTATCATAGCATTCACGCACATCATCCATCATTTCCTCAGGTATTTTAGCTCCTGAGGCCTGTGCCATGGTCATCAATCCCATAGTGGCAATCATATTGGTATGGGTATTTCTAGCGGTTTTGGTTTCATGCATGGAAGAACCAAATCCGTCCGTCCACCAATCCGGCCAAGCCACTTTTCTACGGTCCAATTGTTCTCCATGGTTCTGCTCCAGATACACCATAAATTCACTGTCCAACGAAAGTTTAAGTTTGGGCCATTCGTATTTCTCGTTCCATTCCTTCACAATGTCACAGGCTTTTGTGGATGGTGGTGAATTGTCCGTGAGGTATCCGGAAAACTGAAGGGCCATTCGATTCAAAGGATAGTCCTTGGATTCCAAATCAATCAGATATTCGGACAGATTGTTCCGAAAGACGTCCATATTTCCGGAAGTAAGTGCCAATGCATTTCCATGCATATAGTGTTCACTTCTAAAGGCAAGTAGTTTTTTCCCCGAGGGGGACTCCCACCAAAAAGAGGTAGGTTTATCAAAAGGCACATGTGCCCGATGCCCGTGCTGTCCCATGGTAAGGTATTTAACCCCCGTATTATGGTAGAAATCAATCATGCACCAACCAATACCGTTCACATCGTTCTGCATGGCCGTAGTAACATCGATCCCCTGTTCCTTAAATTGGTTTAAGGTCTGCATTTGAATGGCCAAGGCGGTTTCATCCACAATTTCGGAGAAGTTGAAGAACATGCCGGTGACCTCTATCCTACCCTCACGGATACGCTGTAGCAATCGCTCAATTTGTTGTGGGGGACGGCTATTTAAGTACTCCCTTACCGTCCATGCCGCTTCACAAGTCCACCTAAACTTTGCATTATCCGGATAATCATCCGTCTGGTCACAAAAATCAAGGGCATCATCAATATATCTTAGATGTTCCGCTAAAATTTCTGATTGTTGCCGGGTATATCCAATATCTGTGTGACTATGTTGTACCAAATGAACGGTCCATTCCTTCACCGGTTTTAAATTGATGACTTTTTCCTCCGTTCTACCCTCTCTTGTAATCTTTGCCACCATTGTGGTTTCTTGCTCAACTTTTGGCACCAAAAAATCCAATTCATTTAAACCAGGTTTCAGTGAAAACCGTTTTTGTTCCCCATTTAGCGTCACATCAACATTTGAGGGATCTCCAAGATGGACAATGTTAAAACGGATAGTATTGTACAAACGACCTTTCTCTTTGCTTACCGTATTTAACTGAAATACAGAAAACTTATCATTTAATTCCACCTTATAGGTCATATACCAAGCAACGCTCTGCGCATCTGAAGGGCTAACTTTAATAGTGATGGGTTCTCCCTTTTTTATTGTTTTTGTGGGCAGCGTAAGAATGGCATATCCCATTTGATCGCCGTGCCGGTCTTCCATCGTTTTCCGAAACAAAAGTTTGCTTTTGTTCGTTCCGTTGATCTCAATGACTTCCGCATCATTATTGCTGGGGTTTGAAAACGAGAGCAACTCTTCTCCCTGTACCGATAATTTGAAGGTCTTTCCATCCGGGCGCACGCTAAGGGCGTAGAGCCAGATAAAGGAAATCGTTTTTTGGTTATAATCAACCGGAATTTTTTCCGTCTCCCATTCCAAGGGATCGAAGTTTTTATCCGCCCGGACCAATAAGCATTCATCATTGGAGGAGTTTGGCGAATGGTAGGCAAAATTTTGGCCCGCCAGGGACTTTTGATATCCAGCAAAATATCGCTTTTGGGCCATCCCCAAACCACTTACGGCCAAGGCCAATACCACGACCCCCCATCCTTTTAAATTAGAGCTATCCCTTTCCATTCCAAAGTGTTTTATGTTGTTATTGTTGATTTTCAAAACCGGATTTTTTCTATGTCCACGAAGGCTTTGACCACTTTACAAAGCGATTCCCCCTCATTGGTCAATGTATAGGATTCACAGGCAGCGGGAATGACAAAGGTTTCCGCAAAATTGAAACGTTGTTGTACTCCCTCCTTGGTCGTTAGCCTAACGGATTCGCCTTCCACAACCATAAGCACATGGCACTGATTGTCCGTAGCTACCTCCAGTGCGTCCTCAAATTCATACCTGTGTACCTCGTAAAAATGTTGTTTGTGCGTGGGCAAATGGACTATTTTCCAGTTCTTCCCTTGGTTGAGCACCGTAGGCTTGGCAATGAAATCCTTTTCAATTACCGATTCCGTTCGGGTGAAATCCAAATTTTCAAAACCCCTTTCTATATTGATGGGCCTGGGTTTTCCATCCAAATCCAGCCGCAACCAATCGTATAGTTTAAAGGTAAAAATATAAGGGGTCGCGCTAATTTCCAATACAAGATTGTTCTTTCCGGAACCATGGATCGTGCCACTGGGGATCAAGAATAAATCGTGCTTTTTTGCCGTTAGGGCGTGCACATAGTGGTCCACTTCCACAGCGGTGGCATGTTGTTGGCTTTTTTGCAATTCGCCCTTGAACTTCTTAGCGTCAACCCCTTCCTTAAAACCCAGATAAACTTTGGCATCGTCCTTCGCATCAAGAATATAATAGCATTCATCCTGGGTGAAGTTTTCCCCAAATTCCCCAACAAAATAGTCCTGTTGGGAGTGCACCTGGATGGAAAGATTCCCTCCATCAAAAGTATCGAGGTAATCAAACCTGATAGGAAATTCATATCCAAAGTATGGGGCCGCATCCCCAAGTACATTTTCAAAATCCTGATACATCAAAAAGTCAAAGGAAACTTCCATCACCTTCCCCTGGTCTTCCAATAGCAATCCATTTTCCGGTGTGATCAACTCAAAAGACCAAGCGTAATTGGGAACTTCCTGACTTAATTGTTGAAAGTTTTCCTTGATCCAAGTACCTCCCCAGGGACCAGGTTCAAACCACGGTCTAACCCTAAAGAAGTTTTCACTCATGACTTTTAGGGAGGTTCGCAGGCATGCCCCGGTCGTCCAATAAGGTCGCTGTGGCCTTTGGTCATCCACTATAATGGCGATATTCCCACTAAGTTGCTGCTTATGTTTGTTCAGCACGACCCAATCCACAAAATAGAATCGTTTGTACATTTCCTTGGGATTGTCCAATGGTTTGTCCGCTCCTAGGTTGGCAATAGCTTTCGCCCGCATCCTAAATTGAAGTTCGTTCTTGGGAAGGTCGATATAGATCAACGGGGCTTTCCATTGGCATAAAGCAGATCCAAGACCATACAGAATACAAACCGCTGCGTTGGGATCGGGCTGTAACGTTTCCAGTGTTTTTACATCAAAAAAGTCATGGATATCCAGCGTGGTCCTTGTTCCAAAAATAGCATCGTCCCCACCTAAAAAAGGAGCTATAAGCGCATCTATTTCCCGAGCCTTCTTCTGAGCAATGGCAACATTAATAAAAGTGGCGTGTATCCCCTTCTTCTTGAATTCCGCGGTAAGCCCATTCCGAAAATCTTCCCAGAACACCCCTACATAACCATCTACAACAACAGTTCTATGTTGGGCAATGTATTCCACGAGTGATTCGTAACCCTCATGGATATGACCACCGTGCACGCCAAAATGGGGATATACGTCATAGATTCCTTTGGCCGTGGGCCGTATGGCATTGGGCAGAAGGATTTGGGTGGTTTTTCTTCTTTGAGGGGTCATTGATTTCTATGGATGTCGATGGTATAGGTAAACTTATCACTTCGGTAATAGCACAAATTGTATTCTATGATACGATTGCCGGGATCAAGCACCCGCCTCACCCTTGAAAGCAATGGGGAATTAACGGGCGTCCGTAGTTTTTTCGCCAAATGGTCGTCCGCCACTATGGCCTTTATTTCCTCTTGCGAAGTAACGGCGCGAGTGGCATATTTGGATTCCAGGATTTTGTACAGGGGTTCACTAAAATCTTCATCAGTGGTCAGGCCCACCCTGGGATGAAAATACGAGTAAAACAACACAAAAGGGCCCTCTTCATCGCCACGCAAACGAACCAATTCAAGCACTTCCTTGCCTTCTTTGATGTTCAAGGTCCTGGCCAAATCAGAATCGGCTTTGACCAAGGAGACCTTAATCCCATAGTTTTTTAACTGCACGCCAAGTTGGGTCATCTCTTCGGTAAAACTTGACCATTTGTCCAGCTTTGTGCTCAAACTATTGGGTGCGACAAAAGAACCGACCCCCTTTTTCCGTACAATGGCATTTTCATACACCAATTTATTGGTAGCCTGTCGGACCGTATTTCGGGCCACTCCCAGTAGTTTGGACAAATCGACCTCCTTCGGCAAAGGTTCTCCGTTGATATAGCGCTCCTCCTTGATGAGTTTCCGCAGAAGTTCTTCTACCTGATAGTGCAAGGGAACGGAACTGGAATGATCGATTTGCATGGGTATTATGTTTATATGTTCAAACATACTATTTTTAACTCAAAAACCCAAGTCAGGAATCTACATTTTAACACTACTCTATCTGAATCGATTATCCCAGAACATCCGGGATGGAAAAGAAAGTGATCCAAAGGGTTTTCACACCCTGCTGGAATTGCTAAGCTCCTTTTTTAAGATCTTTTTGAATCGCGTGGCACTCAAATAATGGTCTTCCAATAATTTGCCATTGTGCAAAAGGCTAAATACCCCATAACCGGAAGGTGCCTGTTTGGCCTCTTCGGCGGTTTCCAACTTTGTAACACAGAGATCTATGGCATGCTCTTCCGCTATGGCTTTAATGGCCGAAACCGACTTAGTATGCCAAGGGCATTGTTCGGCATACAATAGATGCCAACCCATATATTTTTTCTGGTTTCGTTCCCAATCAAGAAGTTTTGGATCCGGTGCTTTTTTATTCCATTTTTTGGACAACAACTCAAATCGGCCTTTTTGATCTACCTGAATGAAACCATTTCTCAAAAAAATGCTTTTGTTGGCTATCCAGGTTCCCTTGCTGGCCATAACGCACAAGCCCGCCATACGTTCTGTCCTAGCCGCTGCTTCGGCATGGGCAATAAGCATTGAACCCAAACCTTGATTTCGGTCTTTTTTGGATTGGACATACATGCAATGGATGAACATAAAATTATAGGCACCTACAGGTCTCCATGCAAAATCTGCAGGTACAAATTCTATAAAACCAAGCATTCGGCCCTCGCTATCTTTCAAGATATGCAAACGAAGTCCTTCCGCATACCTTCTTTCATACCACTTCCTTTTACTCTCAAAATCTGGATTTTTGACGGTCCTAATACAAAAAAGCGTTTCCGTTTGCACATTTTCCGGCGTAACTGCCACTATTTTCAATGGGGCTTCTTCCATAACAGGCTAAAACTTAAAAGTACAATGGCTAAACCTAGTCAAGTTTGGGCTGTGAATAAATGATTCAAATCATGAACATAATGGATTGGCACTTTAAATACCATTTAAAATCAATTAATCACTATTTTAATACCGAAAATTGACGCATGCCCATCTATGGAAGAACCACCCAAAAGCCTTAAAAAGTTCGGAACTTTTGGTGGGGTATTCACCCCTACCCTGTTGACCATCCTGGGGGTCATCATGTATTTGCGATTGGGTTGGGTCGTGGGCAATGCCGGGCTGTTGGGCACGTGGTTGATCATTGGCATTTCCTTTTTAATTACCCTATGTACGGCCCTTTCCATGTCTGCCATTACCACAAACATCCGCATTGGTGCCGGTGGGGCTTATGCCATTGTTTCCCAAGCTTTGGGCCTGGAAGTTGGTGGTAGTTTGGGAATTCCCCGATACATTTCACAGGGATTGGCGGTTACCATGTATATTTTTGGTTTCCGTGAAGGTTGGCTGGGTATTTTTCCAGGTCATAATGCCTTCCTGGTGGACATCATTGTTTTTGCCTTGCTCATTACCATTGCCTATATAAGCGCGAATCTCGCCATTAAAACACAGTTCATCATCATGGGAATTATTGCGCTGTCCTTCATTTCAATCATCATTGCCGCCTACGAAGGTTCCATGACCATACCCACTAGTGACGCCCTGCGCTGGGGTACTTTTAAAGGTTCCATTGAAAACAATTTTAGTGGGAGCAATTTCTGGCTTGTTTTTGCGGTGTTTTTTCCTGCGGCAACTGGAATCATGGCGGGCGCAAATATGTCGGGGGAATTGAAGGACCCTAAACGCAGTATCCCAACAGGGACACTTTGGGCCATTGGGGTGAGCTTTATAATCTATATGCTAATGGCCTTCTGGATTTCAAGGAGTGCCTCGGAAGCCGAATTACTGAACAACTATTATATCATGGTGGAAAAGGCCTATATAGGTCCCTTGATCCTTGCCGGGATATTGGGGGCAACGTTTTCATCGGCTTTGGCTTCCATAGTAGGTTCTTCGCGAATCTTATTTGCCATGGGGGAACATAAGGTACTCCCCTTTTCCGATTTTTTGGCCGGGCAAAGTGCCAATGGCCAACCGAGAAATGCCATGCTGGTCACGGGAATACTTATTTTCACCACACTCCTGCTACGAAACATCAATGCCGTTGCCCCCTTGGTGACCTTGTTCTTCTTGATTACCTACGCCATGATCAACATTGTGGTCATTATTGAGCAAAACCTTGGTCTCATAAGCTATCGGCCCATCTTTAAAATTCATAGGTGGGTTCCCTGGTTTGGACTGGTATCATCAGTCTTTGCCATGTTCATCATTAACCCGATCGTTAGTTTGTTTTCCATTTTGATTGTTTTGATGGTCTACTGGTACTTATCAAGACAGAATTTGGAGACCCCTTTTGAAGATGTACGCTCCGGCCTATTCTTTTCTTTTGCAGAATGGGCGGCGAAACATACCTGGGGTATGAAAAAAATGCAACAACGTGCGTGGAAAGCCAATTTAATGGTTCCTGTACGGGATATCAATGGTTTAAAGGGAACTTTTGAATTTCTAAGAAATATAGCCAAACCCAAAGGCTCCATAAAACTCCTGGGCATCGAGTCCTATTCGGAATCCAGTACCCTGGCGGGAGAGTTGGAGGCGATTTCCACCTCATTTCGGCAGAAAGATGTTTTTTCGTCCTCATCGGTAATCCATACCGAGGAATTTGCCAAGGGCATCAATTATGGAAACCAAGCTTTGCAAGGCGCCTTTTTCAGGCCCAATATTGTCTTTTTGAATCTGCAGAACCATGACGATTACGAAACCGAATTGCGGCCGGTAATGAAGGAATCCATACGATTGGAGATCGGTGTACTGCTGTATTTATCGCACCCCACTGCGCTACTGGGGCAGCGCAACACCATTAACGTTTGGGTAAGCGATCGAAGAACCAATTGGGATTTGGGCTGGGACATTGGCAATTTGGATCTTTCCATTCTTGTGGCCTACAAGCTTAAGATGAACTGGGGTGCGCGTATTCGCATAATCACTGTCATCAGTGACCCGAAAGAAGAAGAGAATGCCAAAAAGTTTTTGAATTTATTGATCAATCTGGCACGGCTGCCCGAAACACTTACGGAAGTCCATATTGGTGATTTTAATTCGGTGGTCCGCAATGCTCCTTCTGCCGACCTGAATATTTTTGGGATGGACGAAGACCTTAGATTTGGATTTGTGGAAGATATGTCCGCAAAAACACAAAGCTCTTGTTTGTTCGTCAAGGATTCCGGACATGAAAGCATCTTGGCATAGCAGAAATTTAAAAGGTTTGTGACATGCTGTTGCCCTTCCGCTCGCGTTAGAATAAGCTACGCTTTTCGGCGATTTATAAGTGTAGTCGAAATGCTGAAGTCAACTATTTTTTAACATGGGGATTGTTATAGCGGCATACAATGCAGGTAGTACGGTTGGTTTTCGTCCTACCAAGGTGAAGAACGCTAATCCGCGTCTATTTTTCCTGTAAACTTACCCGAACGGCATTCATTCCACGCTGTCCCTTTTCCAGTTCAAAAGTGACGTTGTCGTTCTCGTTGATTTCATCATTCAGACCGCTCACGTGGCAGAAGTATTTTTCCTGGGTTTCCGAATCCACGATGAAACCAAATCCTTTGGAATGGTCAAAGAAAGCCACCTTTCCTTTTCTGATGGGATCAAATTCCTCTTCGGTATCCTCCTTTTGCGGAATGCCCAAAACAATGTCCTCAGCTTCCACTTTGATTTTTTCCGATGGATCTGGAGGCGTGTCCGTTAAATTGCCATATTGGTCAACATAAGCAAAGGGGATACCTCCCCCACTCTCTTTGGCCTCGGCTTTGCGGGCTTCTTTTTTCTTTTGTTTTTCTTCCCTTTTCTTTAAGCGTTTTTTTTCTTTTTCGCGTTTACCAAAAGTTTGTTGTGATTTTGCCATAAAATGTGTTCTTCCTACAAGTTAGGACTTTTATATTGCATGACGGACAATTCCAACAAATAAAAAAGGCCCACCACAGATTGATGGACCTTTTCATTCACTGGTACAATGTCTTATATAACCCTTACATTAACTGCATTTAAGCCTTTCTTTCCTTGTTCCAAATCAAATTCAACTTGGTCGCCTTCGCGAATTTCGTCAATCAATCCAGAAACATGTACAAAGTGTTCTTTATCGGCACCCTCTTCATTAATAAATCCAAATCCTTTGGTGTCGTTGAAGAATTTTACTGTTCCTTTACTCATTTTACTGTTATTAGTTACTAAAATTGATTGCAAAGGTGGGGCTAATATTTGTATACCACACCATTTATTTCATTTCTTTTAAGCGCCATGGGTTTTCCCCTTGACCATTGTACGCAATCTCCTTGGTGCTATCGACAACCCCTATTACCAATAATTAACTACCTTTTGGCCATGAAATATAGGATTGGATTTATACTGTTGTGTTTGTTGATCATTGCACCTTCCCGTGCCCAAAGTCCAAGGTTTCATCCCGACAAAGATCTTTTGCTGGCCCAATTTGATTGTAAGACGGATGTGGATGATCTCCATACGGTAGCGGCCTTGTCCACATTATTGTGGCATCCGGATTTTGGGAATATCAAATACCATGCGGTGGCCGGTACCTATGGGATACAAGAAGGACTGTATGTACCCGCAGAGGAACTTTTTGAGCTTGCTTTTGGTGCCAACTGGTCCGATGCCCATGGAAATCATGAAAAAGCATTGAAAGAAGTACTGGAAAAAGTGGAGCGATCCCTAAATCAAGGTGGGGATATCTGGGTGGCCGATGCCGGACAGTCCGACTTCTCCGCAAAATGGATAAAACTTCTCCTAAAAGGGCAACCCAAAGTAAAGGTCAGGGAACGGATTCACATTGTGCAACATAGCGATTGGAACGAAGAGGTTACGGACCCCGAATTACTCAAATACGTTAAGGAAACGATCGACTACCATAAGATTCCGGATGGCAATGCCATGGGAAATGGAACTCCGGGATTTCGTTCCGATCAACATATTGACTGGAAGCCCTTTCTAAGGGATACCCCTAATCTTGTCAAAGTTTGGGAAATGGCCATTTCCATTGGCAATTCGTACAACGGAAAGGAAGGAAGGTATGTAAACACCTCCATTGCATCAGGCGGGCTGGATTTTTCCGATCTTTCTGAAATATGCTATATCCTGGGATTGGAGGATATTAAGGATGCCAATGAATTTTTTCAGCTTTTGGGGGAATAAGCTACAGTTTAGCGCCCAGAGTTCTTGTCCGCTTTGACCAGTTCATCGTCCTCCCAAAGGCCACTGGCAACAACATCACTGTTTTTTCCATAAAAAATGCCTTCTCCTGTCCGCTCATCATCTTCCCAAAGTCCTACAAATTTTTCACCATTGGGCCAGTAATAGGTCCCCTGACCGTTCCTTTTGTCATTTTTGTACTCCCCTTCATAATAGGCCCCATCTTTCCAATGGTACGTGCCCACGCCATGACGATGGTTATCCTTCCATTCCCCAATGTAGCGGCTGCCCGTGCTTAGGATGGCCACACCGTACCCATGGGCCTTTCCCTTTCGTACTTGGCCAACATAATGTACCAGACTTCCTTTACTATTGGTAAAAGTGATATACTCCCCAAAGGACTTCTGTTGGAGTTGTTTTTTTAATCGTGTCAACTGCACTTTGGTTTTTTCCAGCACAAAGGACAGGGAATCCATTTGGTTGACCTCAGCTGCGAGGATATCATTTTCAATTTCATCGGATTCCAATCCAACCGAATCCACAGGTTCCTCATAACGTTCCACCGTATTCTCCTGAAGTTCCAAAAAACGTTCTGCGATGGCCACGCGCAAACCTATTCCATGCGCACCATCGGCAACGATACGGAGTTCCTCATTCCCATACTGTTCCAGGGCATCTTCATACTTCCCCTCCACCAATAAGGTATCCACCCGTAATAACTCATGCTGGACTTTTAGCTGACCTTGCAATTCAACCAAATGCTCACCTTGTAGGCGCAATTGGCGTTGTTGCTGTATGTTGGTGTTCAAAACATAGAGCAGTGCAGTAATTGCAATGATTAAGGAAAGGAATAAAATGAATTGGGGTTTACGGTTTTTCATCTTAAAAAAGCATTGTACAATTCCATATACGTACCTAATCCGTAAAATGGATGGCGGGTAGCTTATTTTTTATTTTTCTAATGTCCGGGGAAAAGTAGACATGGAACCGCATGGTCCAATTTTGTCTAAAAATTCCAGGGTTTTCCAAGGTTTGTCCATGGGAATACATAAGACCTGCCGCTACTTTCAATCGTGGATTTATGATATAGCCCAACGTTGTGGTCAACCTTAGATCTTCCATGACACTGCCCACTACCTCCTTACCACTTTGCATGATCACCTCTGCCTCTGGGGAGACATAAATGGTCCTTGGTTCCAGTTTATTGCTGTTCAATGGTACTTTGGCCCGAAACATATACCGCCATCGATTTCTGAAAATATAATCACTATTCTCCGCAAAGCCTTGTGTCCAACGGTGTTCTATACGAATTCTGTGGTAAATCATTGCGCTATATACGGGTTGTGCAAACTGATATTGGTGCCAAATACGCCATTCAGGAACCACATTACGGTCATCCGAAGATTCGTCGGTATTGAAATTGACCCGCAAGACCCCTCCAAGACTGAAGTTGATGTATTTGGAATAAATATATCCGATGGCATGGCGATTGTAAATTTGCCCGATCTGCCCCATAAAAGGCGTACTTTCCGTTTCCACAAAGCGGAAATGGGTTTGGGCATCCCAGTACAATCGATTACTGATTCGGATAATTCCATAGGTATTGTACCACACCCGGGTAACGGGCTCTTTAAAATCCGATTCTTCGGGAAGTACCTCCCCGTTTTGGGCCTTTATTTGTATTGCCGCCAGGAAAAGGAACAGGGGCAGGATCTTAAAGCGATGTGTATTGGTATTCTGCATAAGACGATCCTACTTTTCCAATGGTTTCAAATCAAAAAGTGCCAATACCGCTATGGGGTCCTGAACCTTTCTTAGTTTTCGTTCCAGTTTTTTGGTGTCCTCCTCCCGAAGCGCAAGCATCCGAAGGTGCAAATCCCTGAAAAGCGAGGTCATTTCCTTGGCATTGTCACAATTCACTTGGGCTTCAACGGCATCGAGCAAATAAGGAAGGAGTACGGTTTTGTAGGTCGATGTAATTCTTCTTTTCACGGCCTCCTCCATAATGGTGGCCGTGAAGGGATTGAAAACCGCATCTTTGTACTTCTCTTCAATTTCAACGGCATTCCTGGGAAGCAGCAGGATCTGCCCCGAAAGGCTATCCAAGTCCTCCAAACATGAAATTAAAATATGGGCGCGCCGCAACTTTTCCTGATTTACTTCCATTTTGGAATAGGAAGCGAGCAACTGTTCCGAAGTATGGCGTAGATGCTTCAATGCCCTTGACTGTGCCCTGGTTAACTTACCCAACACGGAATCGGGATATTGGTTCAAACGATTTGCTTTGGCAATAAGGGTTTCTTCCAAATCCACAAATTCCTGTTGTTTTTTGTCAAAGGCCAATTTTCCATTCAGTTGATTGGCAACCTGTTCTACGCTCTTGTGCATATAAGAAGCTATTTGATGGATGGATTCCAAATCCTGGCCCGAAAAATTGAATTGCCCATGATCGGGACCTAAAAAAACCGGTGCTTCCCCATCGTCTGGAGTAACTTTTATTGAAATGGAAGGTGTTCCTGCAGGGAAAAGTGTTTCAACCAATTTTTTACGGTTTAAACAGTCAACAATGTCCAGTTCGTTGAAACGGACCAATTGCAACAAAGGCATTTCATATTCCTGCTGTATGCGTGCAAGAACTCTATGAAGGTAATTGGCTTCGTCGTCCGAACGCTTCAACAAATTGAGTTGGGTACTTGCCAAAAGTGAAGTCGTGATTTGTTTGGATTCCTTTGTCAGCATCAAAATGCTATCCAACTGCTGTTTCTCCGTCTCATTTAAAGGATAAAAAGGCACTACAACGTTAAATTCCGGACGAAAACCGGTATTTCCGAACATGCCCAATAGGGTATCTATTTTTGCGTAATAACGTCCATTTTCCAATAGAAGTCCACTGATTCCTTTTGATGTATCCCAGGTACCCGACACTTTGGATTGGTACAACGACACCAAGGTGGAAAACCCAGCATCCACATGGATGGTTTTGGATGCCGAAAAGGAGTTGGGAAATATTTCGGAGCTGATCACTTCCCCGTCATCCTCCCGTTCAATTCTTGTCAATCGGCCTTCATTAAAAATCCAATTCTCCGTAGCGTCCTCATCATTGGAGAAAAGGGACCAACTGTCATGGGCCAATCCATTGCGGAGAAACCGGCCCACCAGCGTACTTTCACTGGTTGCTATACGGAAGCTTTGCTGTGGCACGCCTCCCTCAAAAAGGATTTCGCTATGGAAAAGGGTATCGGCGATTTGGGAGTCCTCAATTCTTTTGGAGTTTATTTTCCAGATGCCCTGGGGCCTACCATTCTCAAGGGAACCTTCGATTTCCTCCTGGTTTCCATTGACATTGACACGGTATTGGTAGCCCACCACCTGGCTGGTACTATCTGTTTGGAACTCGCCAAATTGAAATAGCCACTTTCCCTGCGGAACTCCATAGGCAAAGTTTCCCAGAATGGAAAATGAGCTGTCGTTCTCTTTCAGCAAGGCTTCCAAACTGGAACTTTTCAGACTAAAACCACCATCTAAAATAGTGTCCGTACCGGACAAGAGGTATCCAAAGTTCGCATCGCCACTAAGATTGCCAACACGATAAGTTCCCTGATAAATCTCTTTGTCCTGCCCAAGGGAAATCCCTGTACTCAAAATGCTAAAAACAATACCCCAAAAAATAGGCTTCCTTATCCAACTTGATACCATTTCGCAAAAAAACTAAAATTCTGGTCGATGATTGTTGGATGTACGAAAAAATACCACCTACGGATTACCGCTGTAAGAGGAAAATAATCCCCTTCCCATATATTGTACTATTTCAAAAAAGTAAGCCCCTAACTATGAAGCTATTAATTGGGCAAGAGGGCATCTTATTTTTTAAAAGAACAAGGCCATCGATACTACTTCATATTGAAGCGTCATGCCATGACCATAGGTTGGCATGGATAACGCTTCCGAAATGGAGTGTGGGCTATTCCACCATAGCTATGGAATTGTCCTTGTAGGTTACCCTATAAATGGCATCACCAAAATCGTCGGAAATCAGCATTGATCCATCTTCCAGAAATAGGATATCCACGGGCCTGCCCCATCGTTCTTGACTTTCTTCATCCAACCAGCCATCGATAAAAGTGGTATATCCAACAGCCGTATTTCCATCCAATTCTACCAATGAAATGCGATATCCCACCTTTTTGGACCGGTTCCAGGAACCATGTTCCGCAATAAAGGCATATTTTTTATACGACTCCGGAAACATGGTACCCTCATAGAACTTCACGGACAATGGGGCCACGTGCGCCCCAAGGTCCTGGATCGGAGGCACATAGTCTTCACAACTTTTATCATTTCCAAATTCCGGATCCACTACGGAGCTTCCATGGCAAAAGGGATATCCAAAATGTTGCCCTGTTTCCCCCAACCGGTTCAACTCACAGGGCGGAACGTCATCCCCATCATGTCCCGACCATTATCCGTAAACCATAATTCCTTGGTTTGGGGGTGCCAGGTAAATCCTACCGTATTTCGAACCCCGTGGGCAACAATCTCCCGATTACCGCCATCGGGGTCCATGCGGGTTATGGAGGCAAAACGCTTGTCCACAACAGCGCTATCACAAATATTGCAGGGAGCGCCAACAGGAACATAGAGCTTTTCATCAGGTCCAAAAGCAATATATTTCCAACCGTGATGAAATTCATCCGGATAGTCATCATAAATCACCACGGGTTCGGGAAGCTGGTCCAAATTTTCTTCAATGGCATCATAGCGCAATAGCCTATTGACCTCGGCAACATATAGGGATCCATCCTTAAAAGCAACTCCATTGGGGGTGTTAAGGGTAGTATCCAATACCATAATTTGGTCCGCCTTATGATCCGAATCACCATCAATAACGGCATAGAGGGTATTTTCCGTTCTGGAACCGACAAAAAGGGTGCCCTTGTCTCCCAGTGCCATAGAACGTGCGCCATCTATGCGCTCGGCAAAAGTGGTTATTTGAAAACCTTCCGGTAATCTAAGGGTATTCAGTTTTAGGCTGGTATCGCCTACTGCCCCGCTTTGGAATACTTCCTCGGCCGTTGAATTTTTATTCGGATGCTTACAAGAGCCCGTAAACAAAAGCAAAAAGGCAGAAAAACAGAACAGAAAACAGGAACACTTTGCAGTCATAGCATTTATTTAAAAATGCTAAAAATACAATAATTCCAACACGGAAAGTTTTGAAAATTATTGGATGACCAACTGTTTGATCTGCAGGCGCAAAGATTCGTCCGGGTTGGCCACAATGATGTTTTTGAATTTTTTGGTCAACCAGTTGACCAGTCCGTCACCCATAAAGGCCAATCTTTTGGGTTTTTTTGACCCTACAATAATAATATCTGGACCATATTCCTTGGCATACTCTTTAACGGTACTCTTTAAATGTCCATACCTAACCTCCAAAGTTACATTCCGATGCAGTGGGATCGGTGATAATAACTCCTCCAATTTCTTCAGTGTAGTGCGATGATCATCATAGATGGCCCGCTTTGCCGTTAATTGGTTTTCCATATTCACTACGGACAAAGGCGTCTTTACGTGCAGGATGGATAGTTTTGAGCCCTTTTCATTGGACATCCCAATGGCCATCTTCATTAGTGAGGCCGATTCGGGCTCAAGATTGGTGAGTAAAAGAATTTTAGAGTGTACCATCTCAATTTTTTTCAAATATAGGTAATTACCGCATTAATGAATATAAAACTTTCTTTATCAATAGCATTACTTTTATTTATAGTAAAAAAATTAGTACCCGTTGATGTCCAATATGTACTGTGCCATTAACTTTTCCAAAACAATGAACCTGGTCGCGGCCTCATCCATAAGCTGTTTTGCTTCGGTTGCATTTACACCGTGTTGCTGAATTTTATCAAAAAGTTGCATTTGGTCACTTGCCAAATCCTTGAATCCCTTTTGTAAATCCCGTAGCTTTATATAGCAATCGTAGTTTTTCGGTTCGTAGCGATAGGAACACAACTTTTTGATCAGGTGCAATACCTGTCTATGGTTTCGCTCCAACTTCATAGTGAGTTCGTCCAGGTTAGTGGCTATGTTGTCTGTTGTCATTTACTAAAATTAGGTTTGATCACATTTTCCCTATCTAATTTACGAATTATCCTATAGCGAATGAACATGACCAATGTCATCTTTTTAAACTTTAACATCCCCTAGTTTTGACTTAATGGAAACTTAACCATAGGGTAATTCAGCCTTTATAGTGTTTTCCTGATTTTGAATTAACCTTTTAAATTTTTAGGTATATGAACATCACTTTTGAATATGATGGAGTAAAAGCGAGCGAACGATTGGAAGCCTTAATTGTGAAAAAGTTAAACAAAATGGAGTCTAAATATGATTTTATCGTTCAGGCCCATGTTTTTTTGAGAATTCAGAATACCAGTTCGCCAATGAGTGGTAAAATTTGTAAAATTCAACTAAGTGTTCCAGGGCCTCTACTTTTTGCAGAAGCCAACACCAAAAGTTTTGAAGCATCCATCCAGGAATCCATTAACGATTTGGAAAGGCAACTCTCCAAAAAAAAGGAAAAAATGAAGTCACATTAGCCTGTAAGTTTTAAATTGCCTTTTGGGACTAAGTACCAAAAATCCATTCATGAAGCGTTTATCGGTTCTGTTTTATCTCATAGCAATTGGTTTTCCAATACTTGGGCCTCAGGCCCAAGAGGCAAAAATTGAAACGGCCAGCATTACATTTGAATTTCCTGCAAAAAAGGTAAAGGGAAGTATTGCCGGTTTTACATCCTCCTCCAAAATTGACTGGGGCGACCTGGAGAATTCATTCTTTGAAGGTTCGGTAGCCGTTTCCACGCTGGATACCAATAACGGCTTGAGAAATTGGTCCTTAAGAAGCTCCCGCTATTTCAACGCCAAGGACCATCCAAGAATCCGTTTTAAAAGTTCCAGTATCCAAAAACAGGGAGACCAATATCTGGTAAGTGGCAATCTTACGATAAAGGGCATTACAAAACCTTTTGTAATTACCATGAAAAAGTCTTCCAAGGGTTTAACGGGAAAAGCAAGTCTTTATAGTTCCGAGTTTGACATCAACATCAAGAAAAAACAGAAAGATAACTTGGTCTTGGTCTATTTTAAGTTCGATTTAGTGCGCTAAAACAATCTCTTTAAGCTTGTGTTTCTCCATAAACTTGCGCAGCCTATTGGAAAACGGGTCGTCCAACACGTCGTTTTTCAGTCTCAATTTCAATTCAGGCCGTATTTGGGAAGTATCTATGATTGTAAGTAGTACATCCCGCCTTGCCTTGATTTTTTCCCTTTTTCTTGTACGCTCCGCTGCGGTGGGCACCATTTCACGTTCAAAACGTTGGAACATGGTTCGATCACTGAACGCTTTTCGCTGTTCTAACATTTCCGCCTTTTTGGTATGCTGTGCATAGCCCAAATGCATACCCAATACCATCATGGCACAGGTAAAAAAGTATTTTCCCATTTAAATATAGTGTTCTCAACCCAAAAGTAAGGTGACCTTAGTTAAAAACCAGAAAACCATGGTTTTGCGGTTTCTCATCTATAATAAGGTACATTTGGTCGATACCTGAACTGGCCCAAGCCTATGGATGTTTCGATGAGCTTTCGATTTTCCCGATGAATACGAAGTCGTTTATCCAAAGAGCACGTTATACATTTTGGAAACGAGCTTATTTCCCAGGGGAAAATAAAGGGCAAAAAACAGGGCCATTCCCAAACTAAAGTTTCGCTCGTTAAAAACTTGGTCAAGAAGATTGTTGGGATACGCATAGGAAGTTTCCAATGCGTACCCCCCGAACTCCAATAATCCCATAGCAATCAGGCCGTAAGCATACTGCATATGAAATGGCAACCCCCGGAGCAATAGCGATATGGGCACCATGTAAAGGATGTAGCACGTAATTACCTGCCACCAATACGTAAAACGTGCAATTTCCAATTGTTGCCCGACCCAGTTCATGGCCATGCCCCAAATGAAGTATACTACGCAGTAGGTGAATAGCAATCTTTTATCCACGGTCAATTTGGGCCTTGCCCATGTCCAGAACTGATTCATTGACTGCCCTTTTTAATATCCTTCTCCATAAAACCTGCCTTAATGAGCAGCACAATGCCCAGGACCATGGAAGCAAGGGAAAGTGTCCCCAATACCGTCCAAACATACCACAGGGCCCCTGAGTGCTTTAAAAAGGCACTTTCCAACACAGCGCAAACCCCAAATCCAAAAAGTGAGGCGCCCAAACCTCCAGTGAATAACCATTTTCTTTTGTTGCTCATGGAATACTATTTTTCCGAAATCTTCCGATCAATGATTCCCAATGCATCCGAAACGGTCTGCATTCCATCCATATCATCATTTTCGAGCATGATATCAAAAGCGTCCTCCACATCCAGTACAATATCCACCAGATTGGCAGAATTGATGTTCAACTCTTGGATGAAGTGGCTTTCCATAGTAATGGTTGAGGCCTCAACATCATCGGGCAAATACTGCTCCACAATACCTTTGAGCAGGTCATAGCGTTCCTTTATTTCCTTTTTCATAACATTTATTGCAAATAGGCCTTAAAAATAACACAGGCATTAACGTCCCCAAAACCAAAACTTGCTTTGGCAATAATTTTTGGTTGATACGCTAGGGTTTGTGCCACTATTTTGGATTGGTCCGCGACCTCCAATATTTTAGGATGAACATCTTCACAATTCAAGGTCCCAAACAATTGCTTGGCCTTAAATTGCAGTACCGTACCCACGCACTCAATACTCCCCGAAGCCGCCAAACAGTGTCCAAAATGCCCTTTAAAACTATTGATGTAAGGAAAATCGAGCCCCGATCTTCCCAAGGCCATGCTCCAATTACCAATTTCATCCGGATCTTTCGTTGTAGCCGTTAAATGGCCATTAATGGCATCCACATCTTTTCCATTGATCCCAGAATTTTCAATGGCCATTGAAATACATTTTTGTACCCCAACGGGATTGGCTGCCGTAATACTTCCCCCATTACGATGACCACCACTGTTTACGGCACCCCCCATAATTTCTGCATAAATTTTGGCCTTGCGCTGCAATGCACTGTCAAGGGACTCCAAAACCAAGGCTCCGGCACCACTTCCGGGCACAAATCCCGAAGCTGTGGCACTCATTGGCCTACTGGCCTTGGTAGGGGTATCATTGAATTTTGTGGGCAAAATACGCATCGCATCAAAACCACCCCAAACATAAGGTCCACTATCACTACAACTCCCTACCAGCATCCGTTTTGCCTTTCCGTTTGCAATGGTATCATAACCCATCAATACGGCTTCCGTACCTGTGGTACATGCCGACGAATTGGTCGTAACTTGATTCCCCAATCCCAATTTTCCTCCCAAAAAGGCGCTAATGCCACTGGCCATGGTCTGTACAACGGTAGTGCTTCCCAAGCGCCTTACCTCACCGGCATCGACCTTATAAATGGCTTCCCTAAATTTATCCACTCCCAGGATACCCGTTCCAAAAACGGTTCCACTGTCCCAGTCCGGAGCATCAGCAATTCGTAAACCGGCATCTTGCCAGGCATCCATTCCGGCAATAACCCCATAGACAAGTCCATTGGAGTTTAACCCTTTTAATTGAACACTGGTGAAGTAATCATTCAAATTTATCACACCAATATTAGGCAAGCCAGCTATTTGGCATGAGAATTTTAGTCTTTTTAGTTCGTCAATCCATGCAATTCCGGACTTCCCTGTGGAGAGCGATTCCCCAAAGGCAGGCAATCCTATTCCATTGGGGGCACATACCCCCATCCCAGTCACTACCACCCTATTCCTCATGTTGCCTTGATTTTGAACATTCCGGAAAGAACGCCTCTGCAGACCATCTTTCCAGCACTGTTTCGCATGGACACCTTACACTTTAGTTTATGGAATCGAAAATAGATTTTTTCGGAGAAAACCGTTACGGTTTCGTCGGGGAACACCGGTAGCAGAAAATCCATCTGAGTACTTGAAAGCGCTATTTGAACGGAAGTATCCAGTTCTTTTCCCATGAGATGGATTCCCAAACACACCAAACCGATCTGTGCACAGCATTCCGTTAAAATAACCCCGGGAGTTACGGGAAGGGTCTTGAAGTGCCCTTGGTAAAAGGGCAGATCCGACCGGAAGGTATATTGCCCCTCACAACCTGCCCCATCAACCTTGTTCAAGACATCCACAAAAAGAAAAGGATAGTCGTACGGCAAATGGCCAATGATTTCCTCTGCTGTCATTATTGAAGGCTTTCCCCGCCGTCCACCTTAATTACGGTACCCGTAATCCAGGAAGCTTCGGGAGTGCTTAATAAATATACCACATTGGCCACATCTTCCGGAGTGGTCAACCTTTTATTTGGATTTCGACGAAGGGTTTCCCGAATCAATTGATCACTGCCAGGAATCAATCGTAAGGATTTGGTATCGGTAACACCTGCCTGTATACAATTGGCCTTTAGCCCCAAAGGCGCAAATTCCAATGCAATACTCCGAACTATTGCTTCAATAGCGGCCTTTGCCGCGGAGACGGCTGCGTAGTTGGGCCAAGCCTTTGTACTTCCCTCGCTGGTAAAGGCAATGATCCTTGCATCTCTGGAAAAGACTTGATTCTTCACCAGCAGTTTGGTCCAATCGTACAAACTTGTGGCCATGGCTTGAATGGTCAATTGAAAATCCTGACCTTCCAATTCACCCGTTCCAGCGGCATACATCGGCTTTACATTTCCCTTCGCAATACTATGGACCAAAACCTTTACTTTATCGTCTTTTAAAACAGCCGTAATCTCTTGTACCAGGCTCTTTTGTCTCTCTGGGTTGGTGGCATCCATATTAAAGCTTACACATTGCACCTTATTTAAAGTAATCTCTTGAAAAGAGGAGTTAATTTTCTCTAAATCAGACTTTCTGTCCCTGTGTATAATTATAATATTAAAGCCCTTGGAGCCCAACTTTTTGGCAGTGGCCAGTCCCAGTCCGGTACTGCCCCCCAAAATCAATGCCCATGGATGCCCCTTGGTGATTGTTGCCATTACCATTCAATTAAAACACGCTGGGCGGAAAAACCGGGCCCAAAACTTAAAATCAACCCCTGTTCCCCTTTTGGTACATCCTTTTTCATAAATTCCTCCAGTACATAGAGTACGGTTGCACTGCTCATGTTCCCGTACTCCCTGAGGACCTTCCGTGTCAAATCTATATTCTTGCCCAATTTTCCAAACAGTTCTTCAACGGTTTGCACAATCTTTCTTCCTCCGGGATGAAAAATAAGATGGTTTACCCTTTCAATTGTTGAGCCCAGTCCTTCCAAAAACGGATTGGTCAAAAGTGGAAAATGTTCTTCAATAGTCTCGGGAACCTTTGGATCCAGAATCATTTTAAGACCGGTATTGGTCAAATCAAAACCCATCATCCCAATGGCATCATAAAAATGGTACATGCCTTCACCCACTATTTTTGGCCCCTTATCCGACACTCTGGATGATAACAGAACACAGGCCGCTCCATCACCAAAAATTGCGGCACTGACCATATTGGCCATGGAATAATCATTGAGTTGAAAGGTCGCTGTTGGGCTTTCCAGCGCGATTATTGCTGCGCGTTTACCAGGATTGGACCGTAAAAAATTTGCGGCATAGATCATTCCGGAGACTCCGGCCGCACAACCCATTTCAGTAACCGGAAGCCTTACGATATCCTGGCGCAATTGTAGCGCATTCACCAGGTAGGCATCCAATGAAGGGATCATAATGCCCGTGCAGCTTACCGTAATGATGTAATCCAGGGAGTCCGGCTCCCAATTGGAATCCTCTAGGGCGGATTGCAGGGCCTTTGTTCCCAATTCCTTTGCTGCTTGGGCATAAACATTGTTTTTATCCTCAAAAGATGTGGCAGTAAAAACCTTTTCTATGGACATGATACCATATCGTTTGCCCACACCGGCCCCTTCAAAAATTTTGACCACCTTTCTCCGAAAACGCTCTTCTTGGTCGCCAAGCCATAGATTGACAAAAGGGATGATCTCCTTGGTAGTCCTCGAATATTTGGGAAGTGCTTTGGACACTCCAATAATTTTTGCTTCACCCATACGTCGTTATCCCTGCAATTGTGGTTTAAGTATCCAAACATAGCGAAAGGCCCATTTCCACGAAATCCGATGTGAGGCCCCAGTTATCCGTTTTGACATTCTTAAGAGTTCTTCCTTTTTAAAAGCTCGCCTAATGGATACCAAACCATCATTCTTGGCAATTTTGGATTTTAAAAAGACGGCTCGGAAGATTTTGAACAAAAAATGGGCGACCCTACTCCGTTGCAAATCGTTGATGACCACTCCAACACGGGCAATGGCAACAAATCGATTTAAAAAAAGGGGAATCTCCTTCTGCTTAAGATGGTGCAGGGTCAACGTGCACAATAAAATGTCACAGTCCAGGGAATCATCGGTCAAAATATCGCTATATCGGTATCCAATATCCAAAAAATCCTGGGATTTCTCTTCTGCAATCCCTAAAATGGTCTTATTGATATCGATCCCCACAAGGCGGTGGGAAATTCCTTTGTCATGGAGTGTTTTTGATAGTTTTCGCAGCATTTCCCCGTCCCCGCAGCCTACATCCAAAATCGTATACGATTTTCCCCTATCCGATTTGATCAAATCCAGGACGGCATTTATGGTCAAACGGTAACCACCAAGCCAAGTGTTGCAAAAATTGATGTCTTTTAGCGCGTTGGTAAGGGACTTTTTATCCAGTCCTGGCCGATCCATGAGCTCTACCTCCGAACTTCTAATGGAAATATCCATTACACTAAGATAGGCTTTCCATGGGTTCGTTGGATAATCGGATTGATAATTCTTTGGGATTTTGGGATAATTGAAAAAATCACATCCGCTAGTTTAGGATTTAATAAAAGCTTTTGAATATACCGGCCATACCGTAAACGTTTCGCAAAGGTCGCTTTCCATAAATTGATATAATCATGCTCCATATCCACTCTCCCATACCCCTTCTCGGCAAAGAACCGAATGGCATAGGACGACGCAATTTGTCCGGCATGAATGGCCATCGCCATCCCATTGCCGCACAGCGGATGTATTAAGCCTGCACTATCCCCACAGTACAAAACATGGTTTTCCACAATGGTTTTTGAGGCAAATGATATTTGGGCAATGCTCAAAGGCTTTTCAAAAACAGGTTCCGCGTTTTCCAAAAACTGTTTTAGATAACGGTTTTGTGAAACAATGTTTCGGTTGAACTCCGCTATGTTTCGGTATTTTTTAAAGCTTGCGTAATTGGCCAAATAACAAAAGTTCACCAGACCTTGTTCCGTTTTGGACAGTCCTCCATAACCCCCATAAAAGCTGTGCAGTTCTACCTTATCCGAAGGAAAGTCAGCCAAACGATAATGGCATTTGACACCAAGCCAGGGCGATTGCTGTTTTAAAAAACCCCGATTTAGTTTTTTGTCCAAATTTGAACGTTTTCCGTAACAACCGAGGACCACGGATGCCTGATAGTGACCGTTATCCGATGTTATGTTAAAAAGATCATCTTCAAAAACAATGTCGGTTACCGTTTCAAAGGCAAACTCCACCCCATTTTCGAGTGCCAAATGGTACAAGGCATTGTCCAATGCATAACGGCTTACCCCAAAACCGCCCAAGGGCAATTTAACATCAATGCATTTGCCCGTAAGTGTACTCAAGGAAAATAACTTGATATCCAAAGCCCCCAACGCCTTTACATCAAGGCCCAAACCCTCCAATAAGGGCCGGACCTCATTGGAGACATATTCCCCACAGACTTTATGGTTGGGGTACGGATTTTTCTCAATGACCAATACCCCAATACCGGCCTTGGAGAGCAAAATGGATGCGGTAAGCCCCGCTAGACCACCGCCCACAATAATTACGTTTTGCTGCATGTAGCCAAAAGATACTTTAAAAAAGAAAAATCCCGGAAAAAATCCGGGATTTCTTTTATCAATACAAACTCAAGACGAGTTCTATAATATGATCTTATCCTTTGGTATTCTCGTAGGCTTCCTCTTTTAATGAGTCACTGGCTACAATGGCCAGTTCCACCCTACGGTTTTTGGCCTTGCCCGCTGCCGTTTCATTGCTTTCCCTGGGTTGCGTTTCGCCATACCATTTGGTGGTAAGTCGGGATGAACTGATGCCTTGTGCTATCAAATACTGGGTAACGGACTCTGCCCTTTTTTGTGACAGTCCAAGATTGTATTCTTCGGAACCGGCACTGTCCGTGTGCCCTTCGACCAAAATATTGGACTTTGGGTATTCCCTAAAAATGTCAGCCAACTTATTGAGTGTTTCCGCGGAGCTTCCTTTGACATCGGATTTGTTGGTGTCAAAGAAAACACCGGCATCCTGGGTAAAGGTTACGTTGATCCCTTCACCAACACGCTGTACTTCCGCACCCGGTATTTCTTCCTCGATCCGCTCTGCCTGGCGATCCATCCTACTTCCAATATAGCCACCTGCGGCACCGCCTACGGCGGCACCAATAATCGCGCCAAGGACCGTATTTCCCTTTCCGACATTGTTCCCAATGATTCCTCCAATTACCGCACCACCTGCTGCACCAATGGCACCACCTTTCTGTGCTTTATTGGCATTTTTTACGGCACTACAACTAACCAATAGTAGCACGATCATTCCGTATGAGATTCCTTTTTTAAGCTTGATGTTCATTTTTTATTTTTTTGAAAATTCGTAAACAATGGTGACCAATTCACCATCAACATTTGCATTAGACTTTAATACCATTTGTTGTTCGTCCAGACTGGTAATATTCAATCGGTACCCTACTCCGCCAGAAATGTCCTTATACTTCTCATCAATGAATTTGAACTGTAACTGACTACTGTAGTTTTGTGCAGGCTCAATAACGGACCAACGAATGTACCTATCCCCTCCTTGACATAGGGATCCGCCTTTTATGGTATATCGCCCAGTACTGTTATTGTCCCTAAAAAACCATTCGCTCCCCTCAAAACAAATGTCCTTGGCATCATCAAATAGAACGGCCTGAAAGTTTCCGGTGTTGTTTTCATACCTAATATTGTCCAGGGACCACGTGCCACTGAACAAATTGCGTTGGGAACGCACAGACTTGGTGGTGGTACAGGACCCCAACAAAATCGTAAACACTCCTAGCAAAATACTTGTTTTTCTTATCATATCGTTTGGATTATACTATTGGTACATACGCAAAAACTGCAGCAATGGTTTTCCATATCACATCAATTTGTCGAAAAAAGGCACTTCTAAAAAACTAATAGGCCAGGAGTTCCAATAAGTCATCCTCAAAACGTTTTTTAGGCAAAAAACCCTCCTCCAAACTTTTGGCAAAAGGAACCGGAGTATCCAAACTTGCCACCCTTTTGATCGGGCCATCCAAATATTCAAAGCAGTGTTCCGTAACCATTGCGGAAATGTCACTTGCCACCCCTCCAAAAAGCGTATCTTCCTGGAGTATGATAAGTTTGCCCGTTTTTTGAACCGATTGGTATATTGTTTCGGTGTCCAATGGAGCCAAAGTTCGTAAGTCAATTAAATCCGCTGATATATTGGAATGCCGTTCCAAGGTTTCCAAAGCCCAATGTACGCCAGCACCAAAGGTAACGATTGAAACATCATTTCCCTCCTTCAAAAGCGAGGCCTTACCCAGTGGCAAGGTGTAATACGCCTTTGGTACATCACCGGAAATACTGCGGTAAAGTCCCTTGTGTTCAAAGAACAGTACCGGATTGGGATCGTTGATACTGGCGGTCAACAGTCCCTTGGCATCCGCAGGAAATGCGGGATACACCACTTTAAGTCCAGGGGTTTTGGTAAACCAAGCTTCATTGGTCTGGGAATGGAAGGGTCCGGCACCCACCCCTCCGCCACACGGCATTCGTATGACCACATCTGCATTTTGTCCCCAACGGTAATGAATTTTTGCCAAGTAGTTGACAATGGGGTTAAACCCACTGCTTACGAAATCGGCGAATTGCATTTCCACTACCGCCTTCATGGAGTTGATGGAGAGGCCCATTGCCGCGGACACAATAACGGATTCGCAAATAGGGGTATTCCGAACCCTATTTCTACCAAATTCCTTTACAAAACCTTCCGTTATTTTAAACACTCCCCCATATTCCGCAATGTCCTGTCCCATAAGGACCAACTCATTGTGTTCTTCCATCGACTGCCGTAAACCCTGGGATACCGCATCCACAAAACGTATTTCCTGGGTATCCAACACACCGGGTTCAATGGGTTTATCTTCGGTTTTTTGATAGATATCATCCAACTCCCTTTTTCCATTAAATACAACCGGATCCTCATCAAAAGCCATTTTTAGGCTCATGTTGATTTCCTCCATATAATCCGTTTTGAGCTTCTCTATTTTCTTATCGTTCAAGATACCCTGCTTCAATAAAAAGGCTTCAAAATTGGCTATGGGATCTTTCTTGGCCCATTCCTTAATCGTTTTTTCCGGTACATATTTGATGCCGCTGGCTTCCTCATGTCCACGCATACGGAAGGTCTTGAACTCAAGAAGTACGGGGCGTGGTCGTTTTCTTAAGGCCTTACAGAGTTCATTGACCTTTGTGTAGACTTCCAAAATATTGTTTCCTTCAATAATTCTGCCTTCTATCCCATATCCCTTTGCCCTGTCCGCCAGATGTTCACAATTGTATTGTTCCCTGGTAGGCGTGGACAGGCCGTAACCATTGTTTTCGATACAAAATAAAATGGGTAGGTTCCAAACGGAGGCCACGTTCAATGCTTCATGAAAATCCCCTTCACTGGTAGCTCCTTCCCCTGTAAAAACTGCGGTGACCCTTTTCTTTTTTCGAATTAAATCGGCCAGTGCTATTCCATTGGCGACCCCAAGTTGTGGCCCCAAATGGGAAATCATCCCAACAATTTTATGTTCTTGACTGCCAAAATGAAAACTTCTGTCCCTTCCTTTTGTAAATCCGCTGGCCTTCCCTTGCCATTGTGCGAAAAGTCGTTTTAAAGGAACATTGCGTGTGGTGAACACCCCAAGGTTTCGATGCATGGGAAGGATGTATTCGGAGTCCTTGAGGGCGGAGGCAACGCCAACGGATATGGCCTCCTGTCCCATTCCACTGAACCATTTGGGAACCTTACCCTGCCGGAGCAGGATCAACATCTTTTCCTCTATCATTCTAGGTTTTAGCATACGTCCGTAGAACCGGAGCAATTCTTCTGGGTTCAAATCCCCAATATGGTAGCGCATATAGTTGTTGTTATGTATCCAAAAGTAGTAAAAAGGGCAAGATTGCTTACTTTTGGAGGTAATCAAAAAACAAAGAACCATGAGTGCCATACCAAGTGTTCACCTGGGGGATTTTTTATCCGATGACCCTGCCAAAAAGGAAAAATTTGTTCAAGAAATTGGAGCAGCTTTTGAGGATATTGGATTTGTGGCCTTAAGCGGTCATTTCCTGTCCAATGAACTGGTGGAAAAGCTCTATGAAGAGATAAAACATTTCTTTGGATTGCCACAGCAAACCAAAGACAAGTACGAAATAGCGGGAATTGGGGGGCAACGGGGCTATACCTCATTTGGAAAGGAACATGCCAAAGGACGAAAAGAAGGGGATTTAAAGGAATTTTGGCATTTTGGACAATATGTGGAGAACGATTCCAAACTGGAAAAGGAATATCCGGAAAACGTGACCGTGGAGGAACTTGCCGATTTCAATACCGTTGGAAAAGAAGCCTATAAAATGTTGGAGAAAACGGCACAGTATGTATTAAGGGCCCTGTCACTTCATTTGGGCCTGGAAGAGACCTATTTTGATCAATATATCAAAAATGGGAATTCCATTCTCCGGCCCATACACTACCCTCCCATTACCGAAGAACCAAAAAATGCCGTTAGGGCAGCGGCCCATGGGGACATTAACCTTATTACCCTTTTAATGGGCGCCCATGGCAAAGGATTGCAAGTGAAAGATCATCAAGGAAATTGGGTGGATGCCATCGCCAGACCGGATGAACTGATGATCAATGTGGGGGATATGCTATCGCGTTTAACCAACAATAAATTGAAATCCACTATCCACCAGGTAGTGAACCCCCCCAGGGAACTTTGGGGAACTTCCCGCTACTCGATTCCTTTTTTCATGCATCCGATCAGTGAAATGTCGTTAAATTGCTTGGAAAACTGCATAGATGAGGCCCATCCAAAACAATTTGAGGATACTACGGCAGGCGATTATCTAAATGAACGTTTAATAGAATTGGGTTTGGTAAAAAAATAGTCATGGATCTAAAGGACCAACTTAAAAACCTTTTTCCGGACCATGTACCCCATGAAACCGGGCAGGAAGGGGAAAAAAAGACGGGGTTTTGGTTACAGGACGAGCCCATTATTTGCAAATACGAAAAACGAAAAGGAAAACCGGTAACCATTTTGGAAGGATACAATGGGGCACCCTCCGATTTCAAAAAACTGACCAAATCCCTGCAAACCTTATTGGGGGTTGGAGGGAGCCATAAAAACGAAACCATTATTATTCAGGGCGATTTTCGGGATAAGATCATGGAATTCCTAACCGATAAAGGATTTTCCGTAAAACGGGTTGGAGGGTAGTTAAATAGGTAGTAATTAGTCAATTATAATCGACCAACTGTTAAATTTATCGTTCATTAACCAACCTTTTAAAGGAAATATTTTTGTTTTCTTCCTTTAAATCTTACTTTTAATTTTCTAACCAACGAAACAACACTTGAAAATGAAATCACTGTTGCACATTACCAACGGGGATAGTTTCACCGAAAGATTAAAAACGCTTCCCTTTAAAGGTGACATTGTTACCTGGAGGGAGATGCTATGTGAAGGTAAAACACTCAGTAGCGTAGGTAGTGAATCATTCTGGAAAACGAGATTTGAGTTTTTGAACAAAAACTACCGCATCAGCAAATCCTGGTTCGTAGAGAAAACCTTGAAGGAATACCGTTCCCTGTGCAGTCACAAGCAACAAGACCAAATTGTACTTTGGTTTGAATATGACCTATTTTGCCAGATCAATATGCTCGCGGTCCTTAGCTGGCTCAAAACCTATAGGCGTCACGCGGAAATCTCATTGGTCTGCAGTGGAAAGGAGGACAATACCGAACGGCTTTATGGACTCAATGAACTTTCGGACGAGCAGCTCACCGAGATTTATGAGCGACGTATCATTTTATCCCAAGATGATATTGAATACGCCGATTACGTTTGGCAATTGTACTGCAGCGACAATCCTATGCGACTGGAGAACTTGGCTGATTTTGACAGCTTCCAATTTAAGTATCTTTCCGAAGCGATACAGGCACATTTACAGCGTTTTCCAACGATAAAGAATGGTCTTAACGCTGTTGAAAACACTGTTTTGGGCGTCGCAAGGGAACAAAAACCAAAGTCCAAAAGGGATTTGATCGGTAAAATACTTCAAAACCAAGGCTTTTACGGTTTTGGGGACTCCCAGTACGAACGGATGATTACCACCTTAAAGCCCCTATTTTCCTCTTTTAACCCTGTACGTTTATCCACCAAGGGAAAAGCGATTTTGGAAAAGAGGGAAAACTACTATTCCCAGTTAAGGGACGAGGACTATTATTTGGGAGGTGCCCTTAAATACAATTTCCTTTACAATACAGAAACCGATCGTATTTTAAAACTGTAACTCCGTTACTGTATGCCCATTGGCGAGTCCGAGCTGATTTTGAATGCTGATGGTAGCATTTATCATCTAAACCTACTTCCGGAGGATATTGCCCCTACGGTCATTGTTGTGGGTGACCCCAACCGCGTTCAACAGGTATCCCGGTATTTTGACACTATCGAGCTCAAAAAGCAAAAGCGGGAGTTCCTAACACATACGGGTATGCTCAATGGGAAAAGATTGACCGTGCTTTCCACAGGTATAGGTACCGGAAATATTGATATCGTTTTGAACGAATTGGACGCTTTGGTCAATATTGATTTTTCAACGCGTGAAATCAAACCAACTGGCAACACCCTTGATATTGTTCGTATCGGCACCTCAGGTGCACTACAGCCCGATATCCCCGTGGATTCCTTTTTATTGTCCCATTATGCCATTGGATTGGACGGTATTCTCCATTTCTACGAGAAGGAGCATGTGGAAATTGATGAAATGACCCAATCCTTAATTGCCCATTTGGGTTGGACGGAGAAAGGCATTGTTCCCTATACCACAATATGCCATCAAGAACTGGAAAAACAATTAGAATCAAATCGTATACGATTGGGAATGACCCTCACCAATGCTGGGTTTTACGGCCCACAGGGGCGGGAATTACGCCTAAAACAAAAATTGACGGACTTCCATTCCAAATTGGCTTCATTTCGCTACCAGGACAAATCCATTACCAATTTGGAAATGGAAACGGCCACCATTTATGGACTCTCCAGGCTCCTTGGTCATAGGGCAGTGTCCCTGAATGCCATCCTGGCCAATCGGCCTTTGGGGACCTTCTCAAAAAATCCCCTAAAAATGGTGGATTCCCTGATCAAACTAAGTTTGGAACTCCTTACTTAACACTAGCTTTAACTTAACCGTCCAGCTTATCCATATTTTTGAAAAAACAAGATATGGAAAGACCCCTTAAAAATCGGGATATCAATTGGCTGTATTTTAACGAACGTGTCTTGTTGGAAGCTGACAACAAAGATGTCCCCCTTTTGGAGCGGTTAAAATTCCTGGCCATTTTTTCCTCAAATTTGGACGAATATTTCAAAGTAAGGATTTCACAGTTGCGGCAGTTGAAAAATGTGGATAAAAAGCTACGGAAGAAACTGGTACTCAAACCCAACAAAAAATTAAAGTTTATCCTAAAGACGGTTGCAAAACAACAAGAACTTTTTGGGCGTATTATAGCAAGGACCTTAGGGGAACTTAGGAAACATCAAATATTCATACGACAAACCACAGAACTGAACAATACCCAAAAAGAATATATAGGGCAATTATTCGATACCGAGATAGCCCAGCATTGTACAATCATTGATGTTCTGAATTACGCCAATCTGGAAGATGGGGAGTTGTACCTGGTCCTGTCTCTGGGCGAAAGGGATTTTTCGGTTATCAATATACCCACAAAGGCCTGCGGTCGTTTTTTTGAGATTCCCGGGGAGGGACACAATTACCTTTTTTTGGATGATATCATTAAAATGAACGCCCATAAATTGGTGCCGCATCAAACCATTTTGGGCGCGTATTCCATAAAAATGTCCAGGGATGCTGAGCTGTACCTTGAGGATGACTATACGAACACCGAATTAGTGGAAAAAATATACCAATCGTTGGGCAAACGGCAATCCGGACAACCTACGCGTTTGCTTTACGATGGAAACATGCCCGAAGCTTTAAAAAGCAGCATTACAGAGTCGCTGGATCTGGGGGAAGCAGATATGGTATTGGGAGGAAAATACCACAATATGTCCGATTTTTTTAGCTTTCCCATCCCTCCCGACCAAAGCCATTTGTCCTACGAAGAAAGGGCACCCCTACCGCACCCTATTCTCTCTTTTACAGATGATATTTTTGAAAGCATCCTTAAAAAAGACCAATTGGTCCATTTTCCTTACCAGGAATTTGGCATGGTGGAGAACTTTGTCCGTTCCGCAGCGGAATCACCTACCGTTCGAAGCATAAAAATGTCCCTTTATAGGATTGCAAAGACTTCGGCATTGACCGATTCCTTGCTAAGAGCATTAAAAAACGGAAAGGAAGTGGTTCTTTTTGTAGAGGCACAAGCCAGGTTTGATGAGCAGAACAATATCAAATGGGGCCGAATTTTTGAACAGCATGGCGCAACCGTACTCTACAGCGTTCCAAACATTAAAGTGCATTCCAAGGTTGCCTTGGTAGAACGGGTCGTTGAAGGGGAGGTACAACGTTTTGCCTTTATAGGTACGGGTAATTTTAATGCAAAGACCGCAAAAATCTACTGTGATCATGGCCTTTTTACCGCCAATGCCCAAATAACCAAGGATTTGAACCAGGTATTTAAAGTATTGGAACGCAAGTTGATCATTCCCAAATTAAAATACTTATTGGTGTCACCTTTCACGACCAGGATTACCTTTTTGGATTTGATCCAACAGGAAATTGCCCATGTTCGTGCCGGCAGAACGGGGAAAATTACCATTAAGATGAATAGTCTGGAAGATTCCAAAATGATCAAAGCATTGTACCGGGCCAGTGAGGCAGGAGTGGAAATTAGGCTATTGGTCCGTGGGTTTTGCTGTTTGCTGCCAAGGTCCAATGAAGAAATGGCCAAGGGTGAAAGGCCCATACATATCACCAGCATCGTTGACCGTTATTTGGAACATGGTAGGATTTATCTGTTTGAAAATGGTGGAGCCGAAATCATGTATATTGGTTCGGCGGATTGGATGACAAGGAATTTGGACAGGAGAATAGAAGTACTGACCCCTATCCTGGATAAGGAGATTTTTCAAGAGCTTAAGGATATTTTGGATCTGCAGCTCAACGATACCATAAAAGCAAGGGTTCTAGACGGGGAGGATAGCAATAAAAAAGTACAGGGAAGGATTGGGGAACCTGGATTACGGTCACAATATGCCATTTACGATTATCTAAAAACAAAACTGAATGAAAACAGTTAACGTCTGCGGTGTTCCGGAACATTTTAACCTCCCTTGGCATTTTGCCATTGAGGAAGGGGCCTTTAAAGAAAGGGGAATTGACGTAGTTTGGAAGGATGTTCCCGAAGGAACGGGGAAGATGGGTAAACTGCTACAAAACGGCGAAACGGATTTGGCCATTATCCTTACCGACGGTATCGTAAAGAGCATCTCCGAAGGAAACCCAAGCAAGATTGTACAAGCCTACGTAGCATCCCCCCTACTCTGGGGAATTCATGTGGATGGGAAAGGTAATCTGCAAACCATCCAAGAACTTGAGGGGAAAAGGGCCGCCATTAGTAGGTATGGCAGTGGAAGCCATTTAATGGCATTTGTACACGCCCAAAGCCAGGGGTGGGATACCACAGAACTGAAATTTGAGGTAATCGATCACCTGAATGGGGCCATCAAGGCCTTGAATGAGGGAAAGGCCGACTATTTCATGTGGGAACACTTTACAACAAAGCCATTGGTTGATGAAGGTACCTTTAAAAGGCTTGGAGACTGCCCTACGCCATGGCCTTGTTTTGTTATAGCTGGAAACCTGCACTTTTTGGAAAATAATAGGACATTGGTACAGCACATTTTGGAAGTCATCAATAATTATACGTTGGAATTTAAACAGATACCAAGTATCGATAGAACTTTTGCCAATAGCTATGGTCAGCGTTTGGAGGACATCAGGGAATGGTTATCCTTAACGGTTTGGTCACAACAACCGCTTTCTGCGGACATATTGGAGCATGTTTTGGAAAAATTGGAATCATTGGGCCTTCTAAGCGGGGCCATCATGCCTTCCGATATTATTTGGGAACACTAATAAAAATGTTTCTTGATAAGGGCCCGAAACTGTAAATCGGAAAGCGGCTTTTGAGCCGTATCGGAAACATTGGGCATATCCATGGCCCGTTGTACCGCATGGTCAATATCCAAAGAGGTCAACATCACGATTACAATGTTCTTTTTGAGGGTCGAATCAAACTTTTCTTCAAATGCCTCCAAAAATTCCCAACCATTCATTACCGGCATATTCGTATCCAAAATGAGCAAACACGGCATCAAGTCGGCCTTTCCATTTGAAGTTAAAAAATCGATTGCCTCCTGACCATTGCCCACTACGTTGATTTCAATGGAAGAGTCCACCTGCTTGACAAAAAATGTATTGAGGAAATTTGTGGTATTATCATCATCCACCAATAAAACAGATCTAGGCTTGCCCACGTTATCAGAAATTTCTTAGCTTATAATAGTAGCAAACGTAATCTTTTTCTTTAAATTTTAACAAATGTCAGAATTTTAATAATTCACCATGTTATCAACGATTTTCCCATTTGTCCTAAGAGTTCATTGGTTTTACCAAAGTGGCCGTTTCCAAACCAAAGCCCCCTGTTGGCACTTAAGGGGGAAGGGTGTCCGGATGTAAGAATATAATGCTTGGAGGTATTGATCAATGCCGCCTTCTTTTTTGCAAAACCACCCCAAAGTAAAAAGACCACTCCTTGCAAATTATTGGAAACCGTTTGGATTACAGCATCCGTGAACCGTTCCCATCCCTTGTTTTGATGACTTCCCGCTTGGTGGGCCCTCACGGTCAATGTGGCGTTTAGGAGCAGTACCCCCTGTGAAGCCCAACGCTCCAAATTTCCACTTGTGGGATAAGGGGTCCCAACATCTACTTTTATCTCCTTAAAAATATTGACCAGGGACGGTGGATGCGGAATTCCATCCTTAACGGAAAAACAAAGACCATTCGCCTGATTGGGCCCGTGATAGGGATCTTGTCCAATAATGACCACTTTGGTCCCATAGAAGGGGCAATGGTCAAATGCGGCAAAAATATCCCTTCCCTTGGGATAACACGTAGTGGTTTGATACTCTTTTTTTACAAAGTGGGTCAACGCCACAAAATAGTCTTTCTCAAACTCACTTTGCAGTTGCGCTTTCCAAGATGGTTCAATTTGTACGCCCATTCTTACTTTTTTTGGTCAGTTTATAGAGTAAATAGCCAATTCCAACTATAAAGTGAAGTACAATAACAATGGCAATAATATAAATGATGGTGTTGTCTCCCCTCATACATAAATAATTGGATGAAATCAGTTCAAATTTAACAAGTAGGCATATATTTACTAGTCAAGAGATTGATTTATTATGAAGGTTTCCTATGAAATTAGGTATTTGAAGAAAAGATTTCCCCTACGCATTAGCCGGGGTGTCCGGGATGGGCAGCACAATCTATTTGTTTCGGTTTCCGATGGAACTTATGTTGGCCTGGGAGAGACCTCCCCGGGAGCCTCCGAAGGGGCAGCTACGGCCGAAGAAGCACAGGCACATTTGGAACGGTTTGTAAAGGATACATTGGATTTGTCAAGTCCACAAATCGTATACGATATGGCAATTGCCTCCGGAATAGCGCCCTGCGCCCTTGCGGCATTGGATATAGCCCTTTGGGACCTAAAAGCAAAGCAAGCACAAATGCCCCTGTATCAATTATTGGGATTTTCAAAACCAAGTAAGCCCACCTCCATTACTTTGGGGATAATGGCCCCTGAAGAGGCCAAAGAGCGCTTGCCCCTTATTTTGGAACAGGATGGAATTCGTACACTAAAAGTGAAATTGGGAAATCCAGAGGGGATAGAAGCGGATAAAGCCATGTACCGGGAAGTATTGGCCTACCACAAAAGCTACCCCATCTCCATTCGTGTGGATGCCAATGGCGGCTGGAACGTTGAAGACGCCATACATATGATGAAATGGCTCGCCGATAGGGAGTGTGGATATGTTGAACAACCCTTAAAAGAGGGCGAGGAAACCTCTTTGCCGGAGCTTTACAAAAACCGGCCCTTACCCATTTTTGTTGATGAAAGCTGCCGTTTTGCTACGGATATTCCCAAATGGGCCCATGCCGTGGACGGCGTGAATATGAAATTGATGAAGTGCGGCGGAGTCACCGGTGCATTACGCATCATTGCCACGGCCAATGCCTTTGGACTAAAAACCATGATTGGCTGTATGGGGGAAACCTCCATATCCATTGCCGCGGGAGCTGCGGTTTCAGGAATATTAGATCATATTGACCTGGATTCCCATCTCAACCTAAATCCCGATCCCTGCGAAGGCGCACCCCTGATCAATGAAATTACCATGCCCCTGGATGTTCCCGGACATGGTGGCAAATTCAAAATATAGATTCAAATGTTTGAACACCACCAGAAACTTGCCATTTTTATGGAAGGTGCGCTGGATAATGACTCCGGCAAAATGGGATTTGGGCTTATGCGTTTCTCCAAACATCCCATTGTTTGTGTGATTGATTCCAATTACAAAAGAAAATCCGTCTCGGAAGCTGTAGGGCTCCCCTATTCCATTCCAGTTGTGGCCACCGTGGATGAAGCCATCCAATTGGAGGCTGAAATAATGGTATTGGGAATCGCCCCAAGTGGCGGTCGTTTTCCGGCAGAATGGGATGGCCCGGTTTCCCATGCCCTGGAAAATGGCCTTTCCGTGATCAATGGCCTTCATGACGACCTCAATGCCCGCTTTGGACATTTAGTGAAGCAGAATACCATCTGGGATGTTCGTAAGCCGCAACACGCTTATCCCATCGCAACGGCAAAAGCGACCGAACTGAAGAACCAACGGATTTTAATGGTTGGTACGGATATGGCAGCCGGTAAAATGACGGCCGGTCTGGAGCTGTATGCCGCCCTAAGGGAAAAAGGCGTAAAAGTTGGGTTTGTCCCTACAGGGCAGATTGGTATTACACTCATGGGCAATGGGATTCCATTGGATGCCATTAAAGTGGACCAAGCGGCCGGCGCCGTTGAACAGGCTGTTTTGGAACAAGCCCATAATGACATTATCATCATTGAAGGACAAGGTTCCTTGGCACATCCCGGTAGTACGGCCACCCTGCCCCTCATGCGGGGATCACAGCCCACACATCTCATAATGTGCCATAAGGCCGCCTATTCCCATCTACGTTATCCAGTTTCCCATATTCCCATACCCCCATTGGATGAGTTCATTCAACTGAATGAAGCCGTTGCCAAGGTTTGCGGTTCCCAAAATACGGCAAAGACCATTGGGATTGCCCTAAATACAGTAGGGTTGAATGCATCTGAAGCAGAAAAAAAGATGGAGGAAATTGAAAGCAGTACAAAATTGCCCGCAACGGACGTCGTTCGTTTTGGTGTGGAGAAATTGGTCAATGCCATTTTAAAATCATAAAAACCGAATTTTACCTAAGAACCCAATTAAGCATCGTGTCCTATAACAAGAAATTGGAATATTATTCAAATACGTATCCCAAAATTGTGGATATCGCCCAAAAAGCCAAAAAACGTATTCCAAATGTGGCTTGGGAATACCTTGATTCCGGAACAGGGGACGAAAGTCTGTTGCAAGCCAATCGAAACGCTTTTGAAAAGATTCGTTTTTTGCCCAGGTTTTGCAAAGGTTTCCTGGAAGCACGTATTGAAACCGAACTTTTTGGCCAAAAATACAGCGCTCCAATAGGAATTGCCCCTGTTGGATTGACAGGATTACTATGGCCCAAAGTAGAACAGTACCTGGCCTTAACGGCCAATCGAATGCAAATCCCGTATTGCTTAAGTACGGTGGCTACGGAAACCCCGGAAACCATTGGCCCAAAAGTTGGGGATATGGGTTGGTTTCAGTTGTATCCACCAAAGGATAAAGATGTCCGGGATTCCTTGTTGGACCGGGCCAGGAATTCAGGTTTCCGTACGCTGGTGGTTACCGCGGACGTCCCAATGGCCAGTAGGCGTGAGCGTAGCAAAAAGGCTGGGCTGGCCATTCCACCCAAGATCACCACCAAACTGATTTGGCAAGGCATCACCAACCCTATATGGGGTTATCATACGATTCGGAGGGGATTGCCCAGACTAAGAACCGTGGAACATTACACCAATACTAACGATATGAAGTTTGTTAGTGGATTTGTTGGCAATCGATTGGGTGGTACGTTGGACTGGGAGTATTGCAAGGAATTACGGGATATTTGGGAGGGACCCATAGTGCTCAAGGGGATCCTAAATCCAGATGATGCCTCAAAAGCTGTTGAAATAGGATTGGATGGCATTTATGTTTCCAACCATGGAGGGAGACAGTTTAACGGTGCTGTTCCTGCCATTGAAGCATTGCCCGGCATTGTTGAAACCGTAAAAGGAAAGGTACCCATACTGTTCGATAGTGGCATACGTACAGGATTGGACGCCATGCGTGCGCTATATCTTGGGGCCGATTTTGTTTTTGTCGGTAGACCGTTTATCCATGGCGTATGCGCATTGGGAAAATACGGGAGTGATCATGTAGCCCATATCCTCATGGACGATCTAAAGAACAATATGGTGCAATTGGGCGCAAAAACCGTGGAAGAGGTTCGCAAAGCGGTGATATACAAAAGTTAGCTTTTTTTATTTTTTTCCTCGATCCACTTCCCCATATATTTTGTGGCGTTCATGGTTTGATGGCGCAATAAGGTGCCTATTATATTTTTATTCCGATGATCCTCAAGGTTTTGTAGCATTAGGTTCACTTTTTTGAAAAGCTTTTCTGCCAGAAGTTCCCGATTATAGTTGGTATTGATAAGTTGTATTCCTTTTTTTTGGGCCTCTTGCCAAATCCTTTTTTCTTGATAGAGTGCTACGGCCCGTTGGGCAAAATCCTTGGGGTCATCAGCGATAAAACCGGCCCAGGCCGAGCTCATGGCCATTCCTTCTTTTCCTATATCCGTAGTTATGCTGGGTGTACCACATTGCATGGCCACAGCCAATTTTCCTTTAATTCCAGCACCAAAACGCAAGGGAGCCAACACCATACGGGCCTGTTCCACTTTTTTTTCCAAATCCGAGATCCAACCATGGACCAAAATCCCATCTTTCGGCCGGTGCATGTCCTTGACTTGTTGTGGCAGGTAAGCCCCATATATATGGAGTCTTGTTTCGGGCAATTCCCTTCTGATCATCGGCCAGATAATCTTTTTTAGATAGGTAAAGGAATCCACATTGGGAGCATGTTTTCCATTGCCGTAGGAAATGAAGTCCAAACGCTCCTCAAAACTGGGCCAAATAGCCCTGTGTGCCTCACTTATTTCTTCAAGCATAAAGGGCAAACACCACAAAAGGCTTTCGCTTATTCCCGTTGCCCCTTGGAGGAGGCTTTTTTCAAAAGAGGATACCAATAAGGTCAAATCTGAACGGAAGATACTGGCCACTTCACGTTTGGTCTTATCCTTTTGCAGCCAATCCATTGCGGTAAATGTGCTGTCCCTTTTCAAGCAGACTTCCCGATATTCCCTTAGGGAATGTAAATCTTCGGTATTCGACACCCTTAAGGCATTTGGGCAGCTTTCAGCTATTCGCCAACCAAATTGTTCCTCGACCATGAATCGGTCAAACACCACAATATCCGGGTTTTTCTTTTTGGCCAAATCTTCAAAACTGCTATGATTGAGCTTTATGGATACTTCTTCAATGCCCATTGCGGTCAGGTCATGGGAGTATTCGGTCCGTACCGCTACCGAAGCAAAAGTAATTTCATAATCCCTGTCCAAAAAAGCCCTCAAAAGCTGTAGCATCCGATTTCCCGCAGCAGTGGTGGTAGGCTCGGGCCAAATATGGCCAATGACAAGAAGTCTTTTCATGAACTACATCTGCTGTGCAAACTTTTTGGATATCCTGGAGCGTAACTTCCGTTCATAATCCTCTTCCAGCCATTCCTTATAATTCTTGGTATTGTTCATAATACAATACGAATACTGTTTTACCCGAAATGCAATTTCCTCTTTTAAGGCCTTTGCCAGGATACGGGCATCAAAAATATCCTCGCTGTTCTCAACACAGATCTGCGCGTGCTGCTCTATGCTCCGTTCCAATACAAGTTTGGATTTTTTGCCTTCTTCGAATACCTTTTTGTATTCTTCCTTTACATCAAAATTGATATTCTCCGATTTGGCAAATTTTGCCTTAAGTTCATCTGGCATTTCATAGATGAACTCCTTCTCTATTTCCTCATCATTCTTGATGTTTTCCAAGTAAAAATCCGGAAAATGGAAAATCTCCTGCCAATCCAAAGGCTCGTCCCAAGGTCCAAAACGGGCAATATTGTTCCCCAGATCAATCACTTTGAACCCGCTCTTATTGGGAAGTATCCTGGAGCCACGTCCAATCATCTGAAAATATAGGGTCAATGAACGGGTAGCCCTATTTAGGATGATGGATTCCACTGTTGGCTCGTCAAAACCTGTTGTCAGGATACTTACCGAAGTTAAGATGGCATTGGGGGTTTGGGCAAACCAATCCAATATCTCCCTACGTTCGGACGCCGTATTTCTGTTGTCCAAATGTCGGATATCATAACCCGCCTTTTTAAAGGTCTCGTACACGTAAAATGACGTATTGATACCATTGTTAAAAATAAGCGTCTTAGTGCCTTTGGCCACTTCCTCATATGCAGTTACCAACTTGCCCAGCATATTGTGGTTGCCATAAAACTCATCTGAGGATTTTACCGTATAATCACCGTGGATCCCCAGTTTTAAACTTTTAAGGCTAACATCATAGTTATACAGATCGGCTTTGGCCAAATATCCGTTCGCTATTAAGGATTTAATGGATTTGCCCACGATTAACTTTTTATAGTGGTCCTTCATGGGCAATTTAATGTTGGAACTCAACGGGGTAGCCGTAACCCCCAGAATTGTTGCGTGTTCAAAGTACTTGAACAGTTTTCGGAAGGAGTTGTAATGCGCTTCATCGATGATGACCAACCCAATGTTGTTGATTTTCACCTTTTCTTCCTGAAGCCTGTTGTTCAAGGTCTCCACCATGGCCACAAAGCACATATATTCGTCCTGGTCATTGAGCTCCTTTACATCACTATTGATGATTTTGTTGGTGACACCAAAACCGTGAAGCATTCGGGATGTTTGGAAACTCAATTCAATCCTATGGGTAAGTACGACCACCTTCTTTTTGGTAGTCTCAATGTACCTGCGTGTTATCTCCGAAAAAACAACGGTCTTGCCCCCTCCAGTGGGAAGCTGATATAAAATATTGCTACCCTCGGGCAACTTGGCCAATTCCGCGAAGATTTTTTCCAAATCCTCTTTTTGGTAGTCATAAAGTTTTTTTCCGGCAACTTCTTTTTGTAGCTCCAAGTCGATATCGTGGGTTTAGGCAGATTAATAAAAAACCTTACAAAATTAGGCGATTTTTAAATTGGCACGAAAAACTACCTGTCCTTTAATATCAAAATACTATTAACAATAGCCGAATTCAAGTACCGTAAAATACTACTGATAATTTTTTGAAAAGATTACAAGATTCCGTTTGGAATTGCCACGTTAAAAATGTATAATGAGAGCTTATATACACACTAAACCCAGAACACGAATGAGGCAACTTAAAATCATTAAACAAGTAACCAACCGTGAATCCAAATCCCTAGACAAATACCTACAAGACATAAGCAAAATAGAATTGATAACAGCCGATGAAGAGGTGGAACTCGCCCAAAAAATTAAAAGAGGGGACCAAGCTGCCCTGGAAAAGCTGACCAATGCCAACCTTCGATTTGTTGTTTCCGTTGCCAAGCAATATCAGAATCAGGGGTTGACCTTACCTGATTTGATCAATGAAGGAAATGTAGGTCTGGTCAAGGCTGCCAAACGTTTTGATGAAACACGTGGTTTTAAGTTCATTTCATATGCGGTATGGTGGATCCGTCAGTCCATATTACAGGCATTGGCGGAACAATCCAGGGTTGTACGCTTGCCATTGAACAAAATCGGTTCCATCAATAAGATCAAAAAAACGTTTTCCTATTTGGAACAGGCCCATGAAAGACCTCCTTCGGCGGAGGAAATTGCCAAAGAATTGGACATGACGGTCACCGAAGTAAAGCAAAGCATGAAAAATACCGGGCGTCATGTATCCATGGACGCTCCCTTAAAAGAAGGGGAGGATTCCAATCTATACGATGTTATGAAAGCGGGGGAATCCCCGCGTCCCGATAAGGAATTGATGCATGAATCACTGAACACGGAAATAAATCGGGCCCTGGACACCCTTTCTCCCAGGGAAGCCGATGTTGTTCGTCTGTATTACGGGATTGGAGAACAGCCTTCCATGACCCTGGAGGAAATTGGGAGTACTTTTGATCTGACCAGGGAACGGGTGAGACAAATTAGGGAAAAGGCCATTCGAAAATTGAGACATAGCTCTAAGTGCAAAATCTTGAAATCGTATTTAGGGTAATAAAAAAGAGGCTGTCTAAAAAGACAGTCTCTTTTTTTTGTTTTGGACCCAAAGGATAGTAACTTCAGGTTATGAGCCGAAAACAAGTCTGGAAGACCGATTCCCAATCCCAATTGAGCCTATTGCCGCCGAGTTATGACGATTTAGTACCGGTGAACCACCCGGTCCGTGTTGTCAACACAATTTTGGAAAGTATAGATCTGGGCGGTTTGGAGGCCACCTATAAGGGAGGCGGCACATCCAGCTACCATCCTAAGGTACTGTTGAAGATATTGGTCTATGCCTATTTGCGTAACCTTTACTCCTCACGCAAGATAGAACGGGCCTTATCGGAGAATGTACACTTTATGTGGCTCTCGGGCTGTTCCATCCCTGACCACAATACGATAAACAACTTCCGTTCAGGAAGGCTCAAGGGCAGGTTCAAGGCCATATTCAACCAAGTGGTGGCACTGTTGGCCGAGCAGGGCTACCTAAGCCTGAGGGACATTTATGTGGACGGCACCAAGATAGAGGCCAATGCCAACCGTTACACCTTTGTCTGGGCAAAGGGGACCAAGACCTCGCGCAGGCGTATCGAGAAGCAGTTAAGGGAACTATGGTCGTATGTCGAGAAGGTATATGCCCAAGAGGAACAATTGCCCAATGAGCCAAGCTTCGCGGCCATTGACCCTGAAGAAGTAACCAAAACCGTCGATACCATTAATGATGCCCTTAAGGATAAGGAAGTGGACAAGAAGGTAAAGCAGAAGCTCACCTATGCCAAGAAGAACTGGCCGGACAAAGTGGCCAAGTACAATGAGCAGGATAAGATACTTGGCAATCGTGGCAGTTACAGCAAGACCGACCCCGATGCCACCTTCATGCGGATGAAGGATGACCATATGAAGAACGGACAGTTGAAAGCGGGCTACAACATCCAGGGGTCATCCAACAACCAGTTCCTTGTCAATTACACTTTGGAACAAAGCCCTACCGACACTACAACACTTCCCGGCCACCTTGAAGAACACCAAAGCAGTTTTGGCCAAATGCCGGGAAGGGTGACCGCTGACTCAGGCTATGGCAGTGAGGAAAACTATCAAAAGATGGAAGATCAGGGCATCGATGCCTTTGTCAAGTACAATTATTTCCACAAAGAACAACAGGAGGCCAAGTCGGGCAAGGTCAAAAAGCCCTTTACCGTGGACAAGCTCCATTATAATGAACAAACCGACACCTATTATTGCCCTATGGGTCAAGGGATGACCCATATTGGAAGCTTTCAACGGACCACTAAGAAGGGATACCTACAGACCATACACCAATACCAGGCCAAAAACTGTTCGGGATGTCCCATCCGCCCCCTCTGCCACAAGGCCAAAGGCAATAGGGTCGTGGAACGCAACCATAACCTGGAACGCCACAAACAAAGGGCAAGGGAAAAACTGCTCTCCGAAGATGGTATCGCCCACCGCAAACAAAGGTGCTGGGACATAGAGGCCATTTTTGGAAACATAAAGCAGAACATGGCATTCAAACGCTTTATGTTAAGGGGGATCGAAAAGGTAGAGACCGAATTTGGACTCATTGCAATGGCACATAACCTCAAAAAGCTAAGTCTGGCCCTTTGAAACCAACCTTGAACCCTTCAACCATAAACAAACGGAAAAATAACTTCCCAAATCCAGAAAATAGGACAAACAAAAAAAGTCGCCTAAAAATTACTTTCTAGACGACCTCTTTTTTATTGATAAATACTTAAACTTAAGAACAATTCAGTTGTGAGATGTTGTAGTCTGTTAGAATTTCATTCAAATCATTGATGAAATTAATGTATGCACTGTTTTCTTGATTCTGTCGCTCCATAGCTTTCGGTTTAGGGCAGTTTATAAATAATCCAGCTCTGCCAGTTCATTCATGCTCAAAATTTCATTTAGCTCCTGTAAGAATGCTAAATATTCCTCGCCGTACGTATCGTATAACATAGTGGTAGATTAGGTTTTTAATTCGGGTGCTACATGATTAACGCTAACATATCCCAAACATTATGCAATGACAATATTTTGTGGTGAAGTACATAAAAGTTGTTGTGAACTTTTAAATAGGAAAATTCGTTCAAAAACGAAATTGGTACCGAAGTCCAAAGGAAACGCCCCAAAAGAAATTGCCGGAATCAAAAAAGAGTTCTTGTCGTCTCACCCCTGCATTTAAAGTATACAGCCCTATATTGTTTTTGTCGGCAAACTGATATTCCAAGTTCAACATTTGGGTTTCCAGGAACAATTGGGTGGCGGAAAGCAATTCGCCATCCACAATAAGCTGGTTCAACTCGGAATCGAAGCCATAGGTCGCCCGAACGCCAAAAAAATGATTGCCATCCTTTCCGTATTTTCTTGCCAAAACGTTCCCTGCCCAACCCATTTGTCCATCATTCCTGACCGAAACAAAAGGCCTTGCCGACACATAATAATTCCCTCTGTACGTCCCGAAGGACCCCGTAAAAATGGTGGCATTATTTGCCGTAAACCGCACATGTCTGGCCCCAAGGGATACCTCAAATGCTTTGGGCAACTCCGCATAGAGTTCCAATCCTGCCCTGTGTTTGGGAAATATGACCGCGTTGGAATACCCGTAATTCACGTATCCATGGAACGTTTTGGAAATGGTGGGATAGATATCCACTTCAAACTGGGTTCCGGTTTGGTCAAATCTTTGGGCGTAATTGATCCTGGGCAGGATTTGTCCAAATTTGGTTTGGGCCTGGTATGCTATGGAAGTTTCGTACATGGGGTCAAAAACCACATCAAAGACTTCAACGGTCGTTGAAACGGAAATACCGTTTTTTCGTTTCAGGTTTTTGTTTTCCTCTTTCAGCTTTTCCTGGATAGGAGGCTTTTTATTCAATTCGAAAACAACCTGACTGCGCAATTCTTCAATGGCCTTATCTTCGCGAAGGTATATGAGGGCCTTATTCGAAAGTCCAAGGGCAATATTCAGGTTTTTGGAATACAGCTCATTCTTTATGGCCGCCAACCAGGCATCCCTTTTTTGTCGCTTTACCGATAGTATTCGATTAAAACGCTTTCGGGCTTCATTATAGTCTTTGTCCCAAGTGTAGGTCTTTGCAATAAGAATGGCCGCATCGGTATAATCCGGATATGATGCCAGAATTTGTTCCAGGGAATCCCTGGCAACGGCCCGGTTGCCTTCAAAAGCAATATTTCGGGCACTTAAAAAGGAGCTATCCGGGTCGGTTATTCCTTGGGACCGTACCCAAAAACAACCAAGCCCGATACATACCATATAAATAAAGCGTTTACCCATTATTCCTGAAACTGAATACCCGTTATTTGGTTTTTTTCCACATTTTGAATTTTCCCCATTCGGTTCATACAGCGTTCCACTTTTTTGATCAGCTCAACGGTTTCAATATTGTTCTCCTTCATTTGTTCATATATCCTGGACGCCCTTGAGTTGTTTCCCGACCAATAATACACATCCAACAATGCTCCATAGGCATCTTGATAAAAAGGATGGAGGTCAACCGCCTTTTCCAAAAGCATGATGGATTTATTGTAATGCTTCTTCCAGGCGTGTATTCTTCCTTGTAATATCAAGGCATCAATATGGCCTGGAACATTGTCCAGTATGTAAGCGGATAAAAGCAATGCCTTGTCATAATCACCATTATGGGCCAATTCCCTGGCGCTGTTATAGGCATTGTCATAATTCCTTCCATTGAAAACACTGCTTATCCAAACCATTTCTTCTTTGGCGAACTGTTTTTTACCAGTCTCATAGACCGCCAGGTCCCTAGGAAGGATTTTATTCTCCCTGGTCACATACGAATTAATGGCCTTAAAAAACTTTAATTCATTCTTGAGCGCTCCTTTTACCGAATCGTTGGGAGTTAAAAGTTCCAGGGTATCCCCTATTCCTGCAACTTTTCGACCCTTTACAAAATGGTTGTCGTATACCAGTGCCTTGACTCCATTGTTGGCTGTTGACAAAACCACTTTACCATCCTCCCGCAACAGTCCGTTTCCCAACCACGCGCTTTTTTGTGGTAGCTCAAAACCGTCCTGTTGCCGCAGCAAACTCAATAAACTAGGGGCTATATCGTGATGCGAAGCCAGATTATTTAATCCCATTCCGTGCTTTAACAGTGTACTGTAAATCACTAAGGGCACTTGATATTGCTTTAATGGATTTTCAATGGGCAAATAGTTTTTTCCACTACCGGTAACCACAAAAATGGTATTCCCGGCATCCTTGGTCAATGCGTACATCTTGAAGAGTTTCCCAAGGGCATCATCGGCATATTTCATTGCCGCAAACAAATCGACATTCTTTTTGACAAACCGCTTTTGTTTTCCATTGAACTTCATGGTATCAAAAGCCTTTTCAACCCATGATTCATAGTAGTCGGAATTCGGAATGGAGAAAGGTTTGGTCGTACTTAAGTTGAGAAAAAACTCAATTTTGGGCTGATTGGAGGCAAAATAGGACGAACCCCATTTTTTGTACAGTTCCCCATCTGGATATCCCAAAGTGACCCCTGCCCGATCCGCTTCCTGAAGTATATAACTATCGCTGAACCTTGATTTATCCAAAACAACATCCACTTGCTCTTCATTCAGAAACCTATCCATATTGTTCAAGGAGGCATTCCCCCCAAAATAGAACCCGGTGTTATAGTTGTTCTGCTTTAAAAGACCAAAGAGCGTATTTCTATTTGCCGAGTTTTCCAAGGCCATAAACCCATTTTCGCCTTGGGGCAAGGACCCCAGGATATTGGCGACCGCATCGGTCGTTGACGTGGAATTGGCCAAAAAACGATTCCAATACAAGGATTTTTGGGTAATGGAATCCAGAAATGGGGTAAATCCCGCAAATTTACCTTCCCCAAGAAATTCGGGCCTGAGGCCATCCCATACCACAATAACAATATTTGGGGAATGGGCATTGGAGGTAAAATGTTCAACAAACAAATCATCCTTTTGCCATTCCTGGAGCAACGGATATTCCTTACCCTCATATGTATTAAAATCCAAGAGATAGTCCGCAGTTTCTGAGATAAAACTTAAGGTCTTATTTTGATTGATCGGACTTTTCTCGGTAACCGATGTACTTAATGCCAGCAAAAAAAGGATGATGGTAAAAGGATACATTTTACCAATAAAGGGGTTTAAAAACGCAGAAAGCTTATAGAACCAAAAATAAAGTAGTCCAATACCCAGGATGACCAGTACAAATTTTAGGATAATGGCATTACTTAGCGTCAATGAAAACCCCGATTGAAAGTCGGTAATATGCAGCATTGAATAATTGTGGATAAAGTTTTCGATCAAAAGGACCTCGAATAGCAAAAAAGTGGAAAAAAGCACTAAGGATCCCCTAAATCCGGTACCAGGCTTACTGTGTTCCAGAAAACGGAACACCAATAAAAGGACAAATGAGAGTATTGCCGCAAATCCCAAATGGTTCACCAGCAGTAAAAGAAGGATCCTGTTCAAAGGCCTGTCAATGACCCCTCCATGGAAAAGGCTGAATTGCTGATACATGGAGAGCACAAAAAGTGCGAAGACAAAACCAATCAGGATTCTGGTGAAGTCCTTTAAGGTCCGTGTTTTTTTTATGTTGGTCTTTATCTCCATTATGCAGCTTTACTAAACCCTTTTCGGGTCATTGCACCCCAACCGGATTGTATTTTGAACAGTTTTTTATAATTCCCTTTTATGGCGGACCATACCACAATGGGATGAAAGAAAAAAGGTTCTACCATGGCGCAGAACATCAAGATCAGAATGTCTTTGGTCCTGCTGTATTGATTGTAGGAATACACATCCCATAGGATTGCGTAAAAAGAGAACATCACACTAAAGGTGTAGATGGCCAGTGTGATGGCCAAAAAGAATTCCCAGTTCAAAATCCCTAAAATGTAAAACAGGATGATTGAAAAGAATCCTAGGAACTCCAAAATGGGCGACATCCATTCATAGAAGAACCAATAGGGATAGCTCAACATTCCCAATCTTCCATACTTGGGATTAAAGAACATGTCCTTGTGCTTTTTAAGTGTTTCCAAGTTACCGCGGGACCACCTATCCCTTTGCTTCACTAAAACCTTCAAACTTTCCGGGACTTCCGTCCAGCAAAGTGGGTCTGGAATATACTCAATGGTATAAGGAATACCTTCATCATGCATATACCTCCGCATCCTAAAAACAATTTCCATGTCCTCCCCTACCGTATTGGTGTCATATCCCCCAACGGCCAGGGCAATCTCCCGGTCAAAAAAGCCAAAGGCCCCGGAGATGATCAGCAAACTGTCTATCCTTCCCCAGGCCATCCTACCTAGCAAAAAGGAACGCGTATATTCCAATAATTGAAATTTGGCCAACCAATTTTTAGGCAAATTAATTTCTTCCAAAGTGCCCCCGGAAATGGTACAGGAATTGGCTACCCTTATAACACCGCCAACAGCAATGACCCTTTTCTGCGATCGTTGTGAAAAGGACTTGACCACATGGAGCAGCGCATCCGGCTGCAATAGGCAATCCACATCAATACAACCCACATACCTGTTTTCAGAAAGATAGACCCCAGTATTTAAGGCGTCTGATTTGCCTCCATTTTCCTTGTCGATCACCGTTAGCTTGGAAAAACTCTTTTGATTGGACTTATAAATGCCCCGGACGGGCTTGGATTTCCAATTGGGGTCCATGGTATATTCAATTTTTTCCAGGTGGAAAGCACCGATCAGTTTTTCCAAAGTGTCGTCCTTGCTACCGTCATTGACCACCATTACCTCGTAATTCACATATTTTAGGGACAGTAGCGACCGTACATTTTCCACAATGGTCATCCCTTCATTGAATGCCGGGGCTATAATGGTTATGGAGGGGGCCAAAGGTGATGCCATTACCTTGGACAAATCCCCAAAACTGTTTTTGTTTCGATAGTGGATGGAATTACGGGCGGATAGATAACCCATAATACTGAACATGGAGAACAGCACTGTGGAGAACACTAAAAAAATAATGTTCATGTACTCTACAAATATGTCAAATACCCCACTATTCATGATCTTTTTTTTCGTTTTGCGTGTCCGTGGAACCCTCCAGGAAGAATTCTTCGGACAGTTCAAAATCAAATGGGAACGTATCCTGTCCTTCCTTTTTGGCAGCTTTTATTCCAAGTTCCTCATACAGGAACAAAAGCTCCAAAGGAATACGTTCGTCATCTTCCAAGTCCCTTTTCTGCCCCTCCTCGTTTTGAACACGCTCCGTATTCCCATTACCATCCATTTCCTTTGGAGCTTCAGGCGGTTCATCGGACAAGTTTACTTCTTGTACCAAAATCCTATTTTCGAGTTTATCGAGGGCCTTACGCACGGTTTTTAAGAGGGCGCCATGGGATATGGCCAAAAGACCTTTTAGAAATGGTATTTCCTTTTCATCCCCAACATCCATTAGTTCCTTTAAGAGAATGAGTTTGGAATCCAAGTCCGAAGCGTACTGGTAAAGGGCATAAAAAATGCTTTGTTGCTCCAATGGTAGTTCCGTTCCCTTTGTTGGAAGATTCCCTCCCTTATCCATAGGAACACTTTGCTTAATTGACTGCATTGCCTTAAAAGCTTTGAAACGCAGTTCCGAGTTGGACTCATTTTCCGCAATATGCTCCAATAATGGAAGTTCCCGTTCATCGGCAAATTCCTCCAATCGCTCCACAAGTTGCGATTTTTCCAAATCCGAAATACTGTCATAACCTTTTACCAAAGCGCTGGAATCCAAATCCTCGCCAATGGGTGGCAATACCCCCAACAACTGATCTATTGAATTTCCATAACCCTCTTCAATCGGTTGTAACTCAAACGTAGGGCTTATGGGTTCAACCGGTTGCGTTTTATTCTTGGGCTCGGGTATCTCCATGGCGTCGTAAAACTCTATGTCCTCAACCTCAATGGTTTCTGGAGGGCTTTGCAACACTTCCTCATAGGTAACTTCAATAGCATCGACCTTGTTCTCGGTATCTTCTTCATCCATTTTGGAAAAAGACCCTTTTTTACCTTCATCATGGGATACCTTTAGGATATCCTTGGATGGTAAGACCGTCTCCGGCTTTATGGTATTTATGGTACTTTGTGCTTTCCCAACGATAATGAAACTGCTTTCCTTTGAGGCTACTTCTTCCAAAAACAGAATATCATATGCAGACCCCAAAGAAGCTACCGCATTGAGAATGTTGATTTTGACCATGTTGGAGCTTTTCCAAAACACCTTTTTGAGCGTGCCTAATGCACTCACAAAGTTGAAATCGACAATACACTGTATGGCCGCTGTTTTTATCTCGTCGTTCTTGTGCTTTACCAATTCCTTGATTGAGGCTTCGGCCCCTTTTTGGTTGTAATGCTTTATGAGACGAAGGGCAAAAAGGACCACATCCTTATTTTGGGACAATAACCAGGCTTTGAATTGGGGAGGCCGGTAGTTTTTTATTTTCCCCAAGGTCTCAATGAGCTTTAACTGTTGCCATTCACTAATGGAGTGCCTGGTAGTATCCAATAAAAAATCTATGCCATCCTTTCGCAATCCCACGGTAGCCAGTTCCGCTTGTTTACGTACTACACTCCGGCGGTCATTGATAAACTTTTGAATTAATTGATAGGATTCTTCAACTTCCATTTCAGAGAGTTCCAAAATGCCTTGGGCAACGGTTTCCCAACGCCAACTTTCCAGTTTCTGAAAGGAATCATGATGAAGTTCCAGTTGTTTGTACAGTTTAAATAAACGCTCCCTGGTACCACCGGCCACGTCTTTTTGTAGATCAAAAAGGATTTGGGAAATGATTTTTCTAAAGGACCGATCGTTCAGGTATTCCCTAATCCTAATTTTTAATTGTACATATTCCTTCTGTTCATCCTTTGGGTCTTCTGGACTATGGAACAAAAAATTACTGATTATGGGTGCCAGTTCCTGGCGTTTTCCTTTTGTTTTTAACCTTAGCCGGGACAACTTGTTCCTAAAAAAGAATACAAAAACAAAATAAAGTCCTCCCAGGACCAAAAATAAAAAGGTCAGGTCCCAAAGTAGGTCTGTATGGATTTTTGGGATGCCCAGAATGGTTAAGATTTGGTATGTTAATTTATTTATGTGCAATAATGTCTTTTGATTTCCCTTGAAACCCTTACCATCAATTCAGATGGGCTAACCGGCTTTGCAATAAAATCGTTCGCTCCCATTTCAAAGGCACTTACTATATTTTCATCGTTTGATGCTGCTGAAATCAAAATAATTGGCACATCCGAATTCAGTTGGTTCCGAACATAATCCACCAATTCTATTCCAGAAAAATAGGGCATCATGATATCCGAAATAACAATATCGGGTATGGCAACTTCAAGGTTTTCCTTTACCGACCTACCATCAAACTCAATAACAACCTCATAACCATCGCGCTCAAGACGATATTTTAAGAGTGAAGCCAACATTTGGTCATCTTCTGCCAAAAGGAGTTTTCGCTTATCCATTTACAGCTCGTGTTTAATTCGTCTTATCTCCTCTTCCATGGCTTTCTCAATTTTGGGGTATTCGCTTACGAAATCTTCAAAAAGCCCTTTAAGATGTTCGATATTATTGGTTGTCCTACATTCCAAGATCATCTCTTCGCAAATGGCGATCAGCCTATTGGCATGTAACATCTTTAAGCACGATTTTATCTTATGTGCAGCGAATCCCACGCCCTGTAAATTTCCGCTTTGTAAATACATTTTGGTCTTCCCGATAAATTCCAGGATATTTTGCTCAAACAACCGTACAAGCTCATCCAAGAGTTCCGTTTTACCTAAACATTCCTGTAACAACAGATCAAGGTCAATTGGTTTGGTACGTGCTTCGCTGTATTCTTTTTTAGAAGCTGTATGCGCAACTTCCCGATTCCTATGTTGACTACTGGAATATATTTTCTCGCGCAATTCATCAGAATTGTAGGGTTTAAGGATAAAGTCATTGATTCCCAGATCATGGAATACATCCTCTTTATGGCTGTAGGCATCACCGGAAAGGATAATAATGGGCAAATTCGCGTATTCCTTGTTCTTTCGAATCCTTTTAACGATCTCCAAACCATTTGAACCAGGAAGGTGCATATCCAAAAGGACAAGATCGATATTGTGATTTTTTAAGAGTTGCAGACCATAGACTTCATTTTCGGCTATGTAGGGTTTACACCCCCACTGCTCCAACCTGTTCCGCATTAATCTTTGGGTAAGTGCATCATCCTCAAATACCAATATGGCCTTTTTGGAAATATCAAAGTTGTCCTCCAAATCTTTGGGGTCGGATGGTGCAGGGATGGAGACCACCTTGTCAAAAGGTAAAACAACCTTAAAGGTGGTGCCAATACCCAATGTACTGGAAACGGCTATACAGCCATGCTGTTTTTCAATGATTTCCTTAACAATACTTAATCCAAGACCGGAACCTCCATATTTCAGTTTCGTTGAGGGTTCTGCTTGTTTGTAGCTCTCAAAAATATGCTTGAGGTTTTCGTTGGCAATTCCTACTCCGGTATCGCTGATAATGAATTCCAGGAACAACCGTTTGCTTTTCTCCTCCTTTAGGTTGACTTTCAATTGTATTTCCCCTTCTTCCACAAACTTCACCGCATTTCCCATGAGGTTCAATAAGATCTGGGACAATTTGGAGGGGTCTCCCAAAAGGTTTTTTGGAATACGTTCGTCATAGTTCACCAAAAGTGCAACGTTCTTCCCGTTGATCAGGGTCTTACATAAAAAAGCCACCTCATTAATCAAATTGCCGGGATTGAAAGGAACCCGTTCAAATTTTTCCTGCCCAGATGCCAAACTGGAAAATTCCAATAACTGATTGATGAGTCCTAGAAGGTTTTTTGAAGCACCATCCATGGCATTTACAAGTTCATTTTGGTGATGGGATAATGGGGTTTCCTTCAGTAGGTCCAAAAACCCAATAATTCCATTGAGTGGTGTTCTGATCTCATGGCTTACATTGGCAATCAATCTGCTTTCGGTAGCAACCTGGTCGTAACCCCCAGTGGTTTTTTCCGATTCCACCAGTCCCGCGGGCATTCCAAATACTTTTTCCTCCAAACCAATTTTGAAGGATTCAAAGGATTTTTTAAGTCTTGAGGCTTCAGAACTTTTTAGTTCCGTAAAAGAAAAGCTATCCAATCCATATTCCAACTTTTCCAATTGTGTGAGTAGTTCCCTAGTGTCCAAAGTAGTTCAAATTATTCCAATTGTCAGAAAAGTCTAACAATCTGGTTATTATAATTTTAAAACTCTTCATTTCACGTAGTGTATCCAACTAATTGTTACCTACTGGCGGTTTTTTGTTGTCAAAATGCCTTATTTGTAGGTCTAAAACTTTTGACCCTGAAATGAAGTCTCCCCATCCCTTTGGCCTTTGTTGTCTTATCTTGTTATTTGGTAACGGAGAATACTTAGGAAAGCCACCAATGCTGGGAATCCCATACTGGAAAAAGACAACAATAGGCTATGTATCAATTTAAGTAAAGTGGTATAAAACTCTATAAAACAGATGGATATGTTATAAAATACTTTTGATACATCACATCCATTCCATGCATTCATGAAACAAATAGTGGCCTTATCCACACAGGGCAAGGGCAGATTGTGCGAAGCGGATTTAATAATCCATGGGGAACCCTTTTGAGGGTATGGGGTAAAGTTCAGGCGATGGTCACTGGGCTTCAGGGTAGTTGATTGGCCTGTTTTTCCAAACGGTCCTTTACATATTCCACTTTGGTCTTGCCATGCGGTGTAGGTTTCCCATTTTCATCAAGATTGACCAAAATCACATTGTCCACGGTAACAATGGTTTCATGGTTCATTTTGTTACGCACCTCACAATTCAAGGTCAACGAACTATGACCAAACTTGGTGACCTCGATACCAATTTCAATGATATCGCCTTGAACGGCGGTACTCATGAAGTTAATCTCGGACATATACTTGGTGACCACCTTTTTATTCTCCAATTGAATGATGCCATAGATGACCGCCTGCTCATCCAGCCATGCCAAAACACGGCCCGCAAATAAGGTTCCGTTGGCATTTAAATCTTCTGGCTTGACCCACTTTCGGGTATGAAACTTCATGGATATATTTTTAATCAAAATTATCAATTAAAACCCTGCTGGCCTATCAAATTCCATATCACAATAGAAAAATGACATAATCTAAAAAATGTTAACCTTGGAATAAAGTTTTCTTAATTCATTGGGAATGGTATTGCGGATAAGATACCTTGAAAGGGCAAAAGCTAAACATCACCAAAAAATGGACGTCTCATCAGCGCATTATTCAGACCCTACCTTTACCGTGTTCAAAGTCCCCAAATGGCGGGCTTATTTTTACCAATTCCTCTCCATAACCGTTTGGGGAAATTTGCCCAGCAACCTCCAAAAAAGCGTTTCCAAATGGTACGCCTCGGTTTATAACAAACCCATATCCAAATATTTCATTAGTCCTTACATCAAAATCAACTATACGGACTCCAATTACCTGGAAAAATTCAAACCCCCATTTGAAAAGCGTGATTTTGAATGTTTTCAGGACTTCTTTATCCGGGAATTCAAAGAGATTCCAAAGACCGGTAGTGAATGGGTCTGGCCCTGTGAAGGCCTACTTTGTGAGGAAGGGAAATTACATCAACTCCGAGCGGCCCAGGTTAAATGCGATACAAGGCATGTAGCAACGGTATTTGGTTTGAAAGAAGGGGTTATTCCGGCCAACTATACGTTTACAAATGTCTTTTTACATAACAAGAACTACCACCGTATCCACTCTCCCATTGATGGCACCATAACCCGGATCCAGCACGTGCCGGGCGACCTGGTGGTTTTGCGACCTTGGATTTATAAACAGGACCCTTCGTTGCCCGCATTCCGAAATGAACGCTATAATGTGGATATAACGGACGATTTGGGAAGGACGTGGTACCTATCCATTGTTGGAGGGCCCGCTGTGGGCACCATTGAATTGAATGAAAAAGTACAGTGCGGCAACAGTATTGGAAAACTGGACCAATTGGCGTTGTTCTATTTAGGCTCCACCTGCTGTATGGCCGCTCCCAGGCCACCCCAGTTCCATAAGAAAAACACCTTTGTAGAGGTCGGGATGCGTTATTAGAACAACCCCTTTTGCCCTCCTCCCAAGGTTTGGGGTATCCTAAGGTCTATCCCGAGTTCTTGATTTAGATTGTCTATGATATAGGCCGATAATAAGGGGGACTCCACCTCCAGATTTTGATGGACAAAAAAGTGGATGTTGGACAGTCCCAAAGCTGACCAGGACTTCAATCTTTGTACCCAGTCGTCCAATCTGGGGTAATCCGATACATGGTTCGCACCAACATACCTGATGAATGCCTCGTTGTTCGTCAATCGCATATGCATCAAATCCCTTCGCCCCGCAGTATCAACAAGGACATTGGCCATCGTATTCTCCTCCAGCAAGTGGTACAGTTCTTCGGCCACCTTGGCATCATTGAACCAGTCCGTATGCCTAAATTCAATGGCCAGGGGAAATTCCTTGGGCCAATATTCCACAAAACGGACTACCCGATCCCAATTTTTGGGACCAAAATTATTGTGCATCTGCAAAAAAATGGTCCCCAACTTTTCCTTTAGATTACTCGCAGCATCCAGATAGGCATCGACAAAAGGATAGACCTTTTCATTTAAACGCCTTAGATGACTGATATCCTGGGACAATTTTGGAAAAAACTTGAATCCACTTGGGGTTTTGTCGTACCATTTTGAAAACTGCTCTGCCGGAAACAGGCGATAAAATGTAGCATTCAGTTCAATGCAGTTGAATTGTGAGGAGTAATACCCCAATTCATCCTTTGTTCCCCTTGGGTAAAAATTCTTAAGATCCTGTCTGTTCCATTTTGCGCACCCAACATAGACGTTCAATTTTTGGTTTTCACCGGTATTGGCCAATACGGCCGCTGTACTTGGGTGGTCCTCGGGAAAAGAAAAATCTATAAGCTCGGGGTTATCCACTTTTCCAAATTTCATACGTAAGATTCTAGGTTAGGGCTAAAGATACATATTTGGAAAAACTTCCACCTTGGGCAAGGACTTGATGTTCCAATCCAAAACCATACCCCGGACCGTAACGCTTGATCTGTTCCGTACTTAGGTCCCACACCCCTTTTTCAAATCAATCCATTTGCCGCGAATGGTCCTGTTTTTTGTTCATATCCTCGTTGAAAACTAAATCCCACCGTTTTAGTAATCGTAATTGTAATATGTAATTTTAGAAGTGTTTTAGACTTTTTCAAATTGGCTAAAAATGCTGTTTGGCACCCATATTTTGTCTTTTTCTTGCGGCGTAGCCCAGCTACCTGCCCACCATGCGGAAGGCAGGCGGGTGCAGCTCAAAAAAGCCTTCACCTGGGCACAAAGCCATCAATTTTCGCTTCAATCCAAAAAGTTTAAATCACTTCTTAATAAAACTACCAATATGGACACAAGGTCATCCCACCTTTTGAAAATTCGTCCAGTGTTACAGAAAGCCAAAGTCCACGCGGACACTACTGATGACGAGTATTTTCAAAATGTAACTTTGCGGCCGATCATTAAGTTTCAAAACATGCTTTTGATTGAAGCTTTCAAAAACTACATCGGAAAACACAAGAACAAATATTACGAACTGTCCGTGGAAAAAAGGTTGGAGTATATCGAAAAATCCATCCAAAAGGACATTAAATTCAGAAACTCCCTTAAGGGAATGATCATCGGGCAATTTACAGTGGAGGAATACAGGACCTATATCAAAAACTCCTCTGCCCTCAACAAGCGAATGATGAATATGGTCATTAACCGATTGAAGGACCAGATGCAGCTATTGGAGTCCGTTTCACTGGTCTATGAGTGATTCCCCATTGAGATTGGTGGTGAGGATGTTGCTCATGATGTCAAAATAAGGCCGAATGGCCTTGAATGATTTATCCACCTCAGCAATGAAGTTTTTCGATAGCACCTCCTCATCCGTAAAATTTCGGACAAAGATGAACTGTTTTTTCTTAATCAGATCGATGTTGGGGTCCTCCTTGTCAAATCCCTTGGGTGCTGTCTTCACACCATCCCCTTGAAGCTCACCCCATATCGCCTTAAAGTCCTTCTTGGAAATTACTTTCCTAAATTCATCGGCATCCAACTCCAACTCCTTTCTAATCCTAAAAAGATCTTCTTTGTTGGGGTCCCAAAAACCCGTGGCAATAAAGGATTCCCCAGGTTTTACACAAATGTAGTAGCCTCCCCGTAATGCCGCCCCTGCCCTACTAAACGACGCCGAGAACTGGGACTTATATGGTGTTTTATCTTTGGAAAACCGCACATCGCGATATATTCGGAACACTTTTAGGCGTTCAATATGATCGTGTTTCCCCATGCGTTCCTTCAGGGATTCAAAAAATGATTTCACATCCGCTTCCAAAGCCTTAAAAGTAGGCTTATGTTCAGTAAACCAATCCTTGGTATTGTTTTTGGCAAGCTTCCTTAAAAAATCCAACGTTTCTGCTGTAATGTGTTGCATAATCCTACTACTATAGATTTTAGGTTAAAGTTAACCATTTGTGCGTATGCAAATGGCTACTTTTAGCATCAAGACGAGTTACAAAGTTAAAAATGGACAAACAACAAATCATCAATCAACTTAAACTTCACAAGAAACAACCCTATTTAGACTATAGGCTGAAAAGGATTGCCGAGAAGTTTACCGATAAGCTGTTTTATACGCTCTTTGATACCAACACTCCTTTAGAGGAAAACCTGGACGTTCTGGAATCGCTTTTTAGTGATTTGATCGCACTGGCCTGTTGGGAATCCCACAAACCATGTAATAAGGTTTGGGAACGTTACGTTGGGCAACTTCCCCATATTCTGGAAAACTTAAATCTGGACGCCGAGGCCATCCGAAACTGTGATCCGGCTTCCCTATCCATTGAAGAGGTATATATGGCCTACCCCGGTTTTTATGCCATTGCCATCTACCGATTGGCCCATGAGCTCTATAAGGTGGGTTTCCCCATGGTTCCCCGTTTAATGACGGAATATGCACACCGGCAGACGGGTGTGGACATCAATCCTGGTGCACAAATTGGCAAAGCCTTTTTTATTGATCATGCTACAGGCGTCGTTATTGGGGAAACTGCTGTAATCAAAGACCATGTAAAGGTATACCAGGGTGTTACTTTGGGGGCCTTGTATGTGGAGAAATCCCTTAAGGACGTAAAAAGACATCCTACCATAGAATCCAATGTCACCATTTATGCCAATGCCACCATTTTAGGAGGGGACACGGTCATTGGTGAAAATACCATCATAGGTGGAAACGCCTGGCTCACCAGCTCTGTACCACCAAATTCCACGGTCTTCCATACCCCGGAAATCAAAATAAAAACAGCACATGTCTAACCCTATTTTAGAATTGGTCGGAAATACCCCTTTGGCGGAGTCCAAAGTATTGAACACCAACCCCAACGTAAAGTTGTACTTTAAACTGGAGGGACAAAATCCGGGGGGAAGTGTCAAAGATCGTCCGGCTTTGAACATGATCAGGAGTGGACTGGAGCGCGGTGATTTTGATGCTGCCTCCAAACTGATAGAAGCCACCAGTGGCAATACAGGAATTGCCCTGGCCATGATCGCCGGGGTTTATGGGCTTGATATTGAACTGGTCATGCCCGAAAATTCCACCAAGGAACGGATACAGACCATGCAGGCCTATGGGGCAAAAGTTACCCTTACCCCTGCCGATATTGGAATTGAGGGCGCCCGGGACTATGTGGTGGACAAAGTAAGGAATGAAGGGTATGTGATGTTGGACCAATTTGGCAACGAAGACAATTGGAAAGCCCATTACAAAACCACTGGACCGGAAATATGGAAGGCCACCGATGGACAGATCACCCATTTTGTGAGCAGTATGGGAACTACCGGTACCATAACCGGCACATCCACCTATTTAAAAGAACAAAAAACCGATGTTCGTATCATAGGGGTACAGCCTGAGGAAGGCTCCCGGATTCCCGGAATTCGAAAATGGTCACCCGAATATGTACCCAGTATCTATGATGCCTCCAAAATTGATACGATTCGCTATGTCTCGGAAACCGAAGCAGTGCAAATGGCAAAGCGACTGGCAAAGGAAGAAGGCATCTTCTCAGGAATGAGCAGCGGCGGTGCCGCGACCATTGCCCTTCGGATTGCGAATGAAATTGAAAGTGGGACCATTGTTTCAATTGTTTGTGACAGGGGGGACCGTTACCTTTCCTCCAACATTTTTGCCCCCTAGGAGTTGGGTGATAGTGGTCTGGTACAATTCAAAATCCGACAGGTTATTGTGCCCTCCCCCATCAATGACCACAAAATGGGATTCCTTATGGGCAATATGTTGATAAAGCTCAAATGCCGATTCATAGGGCACCACATTATCCGCCGTTCCCTGAAAGATGGTTATTGGACAGGACACCCTACCAATGCTGGCATTGTTATCAAAACGATATTCCAATAGCCATTTGGCGGGCAAAAAAGGGAAACGACGCCTGGCCATATCCTCCAAACTATAAAACGGGGTTTCCAAGATCAATTGTTGGGGTGTATTGGCCGAAGCCAACTTCGTTGCCATGGCACAACCCAATGAACGCCCATACACTACAATGTTTTCTTCACGAAACCTACTTTTGGCGTGGTCATAAACCAATTGTGCATCCCTATGCAGGTTTTCCTCACTCAATTCCCCGGTACTTTTCCCATAGGTTCTATAGTCCATGATCAGAACGTCCCATCCGCCATGGACAAATTGCTCCGTAATCAAGCCCCAACGTGACAGGTCCCCTGCATTTCCGTGAAAATATACGATGACACCTTTGGGATGTTCCGCTTTAAAATGCAGGACATTCAATTGCGCCCCGTCCGCGGTATCAAGAAACAGCTCTTGAAAGGGCGTATCAAAACGAAATTGGTACTCCTTATTGAGTTTGGAAGGGAGGAAGATCAATTTTTCCTGAAATACTTTTAAAACCCCCATGAGCACCAAAAATACTGTAATTAGTGGGATAAGTATCCAACTAAGCTTTTGCCCTAGGCTTCTTTTTTGCATAATCGTATTCAATACTGGAACCCGTTAAATCCATTTTTCCTGGTTTGGTGTTCACAATGTCCGAGAGCATTTTGTGGTAGGCTTCAAATTGGTTCAGGTCCTTATGCCCACCTCCAATCACCGTATGCAAGGTAGTGTTATTGGGGTTGATCTTGGATAGTTTAACACTGCTCTTATAGGGAATCAATTGATCGTCCGTTCCATGGATAATATGAATGGGACATTGGACATATTTCAACCATTTGTATGTTGGGATGGGGAATTTTATAATGAGCGATATGGGCATAAAGGGGATGAATTTTTTGGCCACTTTGCTCAAGCTGTAATAGGGCGCATCCAGGACCAACATCCTTGGGTTGTTCATGGACGCCAATTTAGCGGCAAAACCGGAGCCCAAACTGCGGCCGTAGAGAACGATATATTTTTCCGCGACCTTTTCCTTGATTTTGTTGTAAACCACCTGCATATCGCGTTTAATGGCCTTGTGGGTGCGTTTACCGGTACTTTTGCCAAAGCCCCTGTAGTCCACCATGATCACATCATAATTATGACGGGTGAAATCCACGGCAAATTTGCCCCAACCCTTAATACTTTTGGAATTGCCCTTTAGATAAAAAACGACTCCTTTGGGATTGGGCGATTTAAAATGGAGTCCGTTGATTACGGCACCGTCCCTGGTTTCTATATTGTATTCTTCAGTGACCTGATTTTCATAAACGAACTGAAAATCCGCCGGGAGCTTCTCAGGTTTGAACAACATATAATCCTGAATCAGGTAGAGGATCATACTGATCACCAGATAAATCCCAAGGACCACGAAAAGGATGTACAACCAATAAGGCACTTTGATTAGTTTTCCTTAAAATACAAAAAAGATGTCTTTTGCTTTAAACGGCAGGTAAGGCTCACAACCATTTCTTTCCCTTAAAGAACAGTAACAAGCCTATTCCCACGATAAGAAACACACCCCATAGGACAAAATAACCATCTTCAAATCGGAGTTCCGGTATATTTTCAAAGTTCATCCCATAGACCCCCGCTAAAAAGGTCAATGGGATAAAAATGGCCGCAATGACGGTGAGCACCTTCATTACCTCGTTCATCTTATTGCTGATCTGCGTCATATAGATTTCCATAATACTTGTTGCCATTTCCCGATACAATTGAATGTCCTCATTTATTTCAATACAATGGTCCAGGGTGTCCCGAAGAAAGAGCTTGGTGTCCTTGGTCATTAAGGGATGTTCCGTTTGCAGCAACCGAATAATAATCTCCTTGGCCGGGAAGACCCATTTTCGAATACGCAGAATTTCCTTTTTTAGAATCTGGATCTTTCTCGCCGTTTCGTCCGTGGGATTTCCATAGGCTTCTTCCTCCAACAGTTCCAAGCGGTCCCTATAATCTTCAAGTACCATATAATAGTTGTCCACGAGGGCATCAAGCAGGGCAAAGAACAGGTAATCCGCACCCCTGGCCCGTATCCGTCCATGCTTTTTGGCTATGCGTTCCTTTACCCCATCAAAAACATCCTCTTCCGTCTCCTGAAAGAGGATTACCCCATTGGGAACCAGGTTCAAAGCAATATGCTCAACAATGATTTTATGATCGGAATTGATATACAGCATTTTAAGTACGGCAAAAATGTGGTTGTCATACTCGTCTATTTTTGGACGTTGAAAAGCATCCATCACATCCTCCAGGAGCAGGTTGTTCAGATTAAAGGACCGGCCAATGCCATCAATCGAGCTTTCATCCGAAATTCCTATAATATTGAGCAGACTGCAAAAGCCATCGGCAAAAGTGATGTCATGGGAATCAATTTGGGATTCCTTGATGGTATCCGCATCGTATTGCAATACGCTGATCTTTGATGATGTCCGCTCTTTAAGGCCCACATAACCGATATGCCCCGGAGCCTTGCCCAACTTTGATTTTGACCGAAATACCCTCCGTGTTTTCCGTATGTTAGTGTTGTTCCTTGCCATTCTGGAGTTCTTAACCTTCCCCTAAGGTACACCTTTCAAAAAACCGTGCAATAGTGTAACATCCTGATTGCAGTAAAGTCTAACCACAAAGCAATCAAAAAACAATCACCCATGTCCAACACCATCAACCCCGCCCATTCCTTTCAGCGTATAAAAATCATAGATGCCCTACGTGGTTTTGCCCTTGCCGGAATTGTCATCTGCCATGTTGTCGAAAATTATATGGCGTCCGCTGTACCGACCAGTTTCAATGAAGCGGTTCATCAAGGCATTATTGACGATATTGTTGACGCGCTTATCGGGATATTCCTTCGAGGAAAGTTTTTGGCCTTGTTTTCCTTCTTATTTGGACTCAGTTTTTTTATTCAAATGGATAATGCACATGCGCGAGGGGGATATTTTGGAGGCCGTTTTTTTTGGCGTTTGGTCCTCTTGATGGCCATTGGTTTTATACATAGTCTGTTTTATCGGGGGGATATCCTTACGGTCTATGCCGTACTCGGTATTTTTTTGATTCCGTTCTATAAGGTGGATAACAAATGGGTACTGGGATTTGCAACGCTCCTGTTTTTTGGATTGGTGCGGTATATCCTATTTTACCTCACCGGTGGGGAGCGTATTTTTAGCGATACCAATATGGATCCCGATGACCCTAAAATCCTCGCGTATTACGATACGCTAAAAAATGGTTCGTTATGGGATGTTTTTGCCACCAATGCCACGGAAGGCCATTTGGATAAAGCAGAATATCAGTACGGCTTTTTCGGAAGGGGCTATTTCACCTTTGCCTTCTTTCTTGTCGGTCTCTACGCCGGTAGGTTGGGTTTCTTTAAACGATTCAAGGAAGAAAGGAAATTCACCAAAAGAGTATTGATTTATTCTTCCATTGCCCTGGTGGTTTCCATAGGGACAGCCGCCGCGGTCTTTGCCAGTATGGGACCGGAATTTAATCCAAAAAGCTGGAATGCCATGATTGGATTTACTACAATGGATATTGGCAATGCGGCGATGACCCTAATGTACATTGCAATTTTTGCCATGCTGTTTCGAAGGGTAAAGTGGGAAAAAAGGCTTGGAACGTTCGCCCCTTACGGCCGTATGGCGTTGACCAACTATGTGTTTCAAAGTATTGTTTTCACCTTTATCCTTTATGGATGGGGACTGGGATTAATTGGTGAATTGCGGCAGGTATATGCTTTTTTGATAGCCATTGTGTTTATTGCCTTGCAAATGTGGCTCAGTAAGGTATGGCTAAAATACTTTGCCTATGGCCCTTTGGAATGGGCATGGCGCAGCTTAACCTTTTTCAAGGCATTTCCGTTTAAAAAATGGAACCCGTCTTGAGTTCGCAGGGTTTAGGGAAAAAACAAGATTTTGTGCCCAGATGAAGGCTTTTTCGCGTTGCACCCGCCTGCCTTCCGCATGGTGGGCAGGTAGCTGGGCTACGAAACAAGAAAAAGACAAAATATGGGTGCAAAAGGTATTTTTGCAGCAAATTTTACGAACTGAAGACGAGTTCATAATATCCCATAACGAACGAAGGCCATTTCAACAGCATTCCACATGGTACGAGCCACGTGGAAATCCAATTTTTAGTGAGGATTCCCCATTGTCCCAGTCCTTATCGAGACCTTGTCGCCATGACAACCGTCTCCTTAAAGTCCGCTGATATAACTTCCGTAAAGATCTTTGAACTGCACCCCTTTTTCAAAGCGGTACTTGCTCAATTTTTTATGGGCCACCAGGCCCCACAGCAATAATTCCTTAAAAAAGTTCTGATCCGTTCCCGGAATATCCCCACCATAGTCTACGACCAATTGGTTCAACGGTCCAATGGAGTTCAGTTTTTGCTGGTAGGTGGCATCCGTGTCCTCATCCAATAATTCAAAACCTTCCTGATCAAAGAACCAGGCAATCAATTCATCATAGGGGGTTTCGGCATCCTTTTTTTCCAACTTGCTTATTTTCGGAAAGAATTTGGGAAATATGGACTTGATGGCTTCCTCCAATAGGGTTTCCGCCACAAAGTCGGCTCCCTCCTGTTCCCCCTCATAGACCAATTCAATCTTTCCTGTGATGGATGGGACCACGCCCATAAAATCACTTAATCGAATGCTTGTCTTCCCTTCTCCGGAGAGTAACATACGGCGTTCTGCAGCACTCAACAGGTTTTCAAAAGCGGTAATGCTCATACGGGCACTCACCCCACTTTTGACATCTACATATTCACTGTGGCGGGCTTCAAAACCAATTTGTTCCAATACGTCCATCGCCAAATCCGGCACATGGATATGTTCGGTCTGTCTGGCATCCAACTGCGCCTCTTGTTGGGTGATTCTTTTGGCCGTTTCCAAATTTTCTGGGTAATGCGTGAGAATTTGGGAGCCTATCCTGTCCTTTAACGGGGTAACAATACTCCCCCTATTGGTGTAATCTTCCGGATTCGCCGTAAAAACGAACTGTACGTCCAAAGGCAAACGCAGTTTAAAGCCACGAATCTGTACATCCCCTTCCTGCAGTATGTTGAACAAGGCTACTTGAATCCTTGCTTGAAGGTCGGGCAGTTCATTGATCACGAAGATGGATCGGTTGGCCCTTGGTATCATCCCAAAATGGATGACCCTATCATCGGCATAGCTCAACTTAAGGTTTGCCGCTTTAATGGGATCCACATCCCCTATCAAATCCGCCACCGTAACATCCGGGGTTGCCAGTTTTTCAAAGAAGCGTTCCTCCCTGTAAAGCCATGAGATGGGCGTGCTGTCCCCTTTTTCGTCCAACAGTTCCTTGGCATACCGACTCATCGGGTTAAAAGGGTCGTCATGAATTTCCGAACCTTCCACATAGGGAATGTATTCATCCAGTAAGTTGACCATTAAACGTGCCAGTCTTGTCTTGGCCTGCCCCCGGAGTCCCAATAAATTGATGTTGTGCCGTGATAAAATGGCCCTTTCCAACTCTGGAATTACCGAATTTTCATAGCCCCAAATCCCGGTGAACACATTTTCCCCGGCCTTGATCTTTTCCCGAAGGTTATTCCGCAATTCGTCTTTAATGCCTTTGGGTTGATACCCCGCCTTTTTAAGGTCGCCAAAAGTCTTGATGCTTTCTATTTTCATTTTTGTAGTTATTGGTTGTTCGGTTTTGGTTATTGGTGATTTTGGACCAACAACCATCAACAAACAACTAATTACTTAATCCTTTTTTTTCTATTGTTCTCGTAATCTTCAAAAATCATTTCCCCCAATCCTTTCAGTCCGGTATAGAAGGCCTTTCCACGATTCGCCTGGGTAAACTCCCGAATGAACTGCATGAGATAGGGGTCCTGGGCAATCATAAAAGTCGTAATGGGAATATGTAGCTTTCGTGCCTGGGCCGCCATGTGGTAGCATTTCTCCACGATATAATCATCCAATCCCACACTGTTCTTGTAATAGTCCCCATTGGGAAGCCGTAAACAACTGGGTTTCCCGTCCGTAATCATGAATATTTGCTTATTGGTGTTCCGTTTACGGCGAAGCATATCCATGGCCAGTTGGAGTCCGGCTACGGTATTGGTATGGTATGGCCCTACTTTTAAATAGGGCAGTTCCTTGATCGCTATGGGCCAGGCATCATTGCCAAAGACCAAAATATCCAGGGTATCCTTGGGATAGCGGGTAGTAATCAATTCCGCCAGGGCCATGGCGACCTTTTTGGCGGGGGTAATCCGATCCTCGCCGTACAAAATCATGCTATGGCTAATATCGATCATTAAGACCGTGCTCATTTGGGCTTTGAACTCCGTATCCTCTACGACCAGATCCCCTTCATCCAACGAGAAATTCCCAATACCGTGATTGATTTGTGCATTTTTCAAACTTTCAGTCATGGAAATTCGATCCAAGGCATCTCCAAAACGATATTCCCGGAACTCCCCGGAATGTTCGTCTCCCCGTCCCAGTTTGCCTGTTTTATGGTTTCCCGAGCCACTGCGTTTTATCTTACCAAAAATCTGGTCCAATGCGCGCTTGCGGAGCATTTGCTCCAATTTGGCCGTCATGCTGATTTTACTTCCGCGACCATTGCCTTCATCGCCTCCATCCCCTTCTTCACCTTGTTCTCCCATTTGTCCGCCACCATCTTCAAACTCTTCGCGGATATACCCTTTCCGTTTTAAATCCTCAATAAAGTCATCAATGGTGTAATCATCATCCGTAAGCTCGTATTCCTCATCCAATTGGTGCAGCCATTCAATGGCCTCATCAAAGTCACCCGAAGTGTGCGTGATGAGTTCCTGAAAAATCTCGAAAAGCTTTTCAAATGGAGAAAGATGGGGCGCTTCATAGGTAGTGAAGCGAAATCCTTTTTTCTGTTCCATAGCCATTTGTTAAAATTACGGCATATTTTACTTTATCAGTGGATTTTAGGAAAAGTTAACGTATCCGAAAGTTAAAAGAAACCCATACAAAGCACGAGGGGGAGGTTGATTTTATAAAACCCATTAGTTTACTTTTTACCTGATGCTTTAAAACTTCGGATTTTCATTTCTCTATTTTAGCGGGATGAATTCCATCCTACATGGTTTTTACCATACCCTACCACTTTGGACCAAGCAACAATTTGGGTTGACCCAATTCGATTTTCCGGAGATGGCCGTTGATGGGATTCCGGCAATTGACTTCCCCGAAAACCTCCGTTTGGGCCATCAAATGGAGTATGTATTCAAGCATTTGGTGGGTATGGCCCAAGATTACGAAGTTGTCCTATCCAATATACTTATTGATGAAGGGAAAACCCGAATTGGTGAATTGGACTTCATTCTCAAAAATACCAACACCCAAAAATACATCCACGTAGAACTCGCCTATAAATTCTATATCATCAACCCTGAAATTTCCGAACCAATTTACCGTTTAATGGGGCCGAACAGAAGGGATATGTTCCATACCAAACTGGACAAGCTCAAGGCAAAGCAGTTGCCACTACTCTTCCATAACGGTTTGGCACCCTATTGGGAAGCTTTGGGGATTGACCCCATCGAAACTGAACAACAATGCTGTTTTAAGGCCCAGCTTTTTGAACCCTATCGCGAAAACGTTTCCATCCGACCCTTGAATACCAGCTGCATTGTTGGGAAATGGCTCCGATTTGATGATTTCAATATGCCTGAATTCAGGCATTATCACTATTACATTCCCAGAAAACGGGAATGGGTGATCGTACCCCATGAAAATGTGGGTTGGAAGTCACATTATGAAACGGTATTGGACGTTAATCTAAGCATGGTCAAAGAAAATGCTCCCATGCTTTGGATAAGAAAGTCCACTGCGACAATTGAAAAAGTGTTTGTGGTTTGGTGGTGACAAAAAAACCTCCCGTTCCCGAGAGGCTTTCCCTATCAACCAACAACCTAACCTAACGTTTAAAAATATATCTCGTGATAAAAATGCCATTATCATCACCTTTCCCGGCGCTGCTCTCCACGGCACTGGTCACAAAGGTCAACTCCCATCCCTGGGAAATCATATCATTGATCATGGAGGTAATCACTGCGTCATTGGCAGCAATATTCTGAAAGCGGATACCCCCTAGGTTAAAGAAGTTCAACAGCTTGGTCTCTTCAAAGTTTTTGACCCTGATATCACCGCGCTTGGACTTGTTTCGGGTATTGTCCTCATCGGTCTGGACACTGGTATATTCCTTATAGTCCTTATCTTCCTGTGCATTGATGATTCGTGAACGACCCAGTCCACTGGAAACAATGGATTCCACGCTGGTGATGACTTTGTACTCTTGTGCATTAACACCAAAAAGGGTTACCATCCCTATAATTGCAGTTGTTAGCATTCGTTTCATTACTTTCTTTTTATGTTATGTCTTAAGGACAAATGGTATTTTTTAGGGTTGCACGAATGGCATATGAAATGGGATTTTTGAGAATTCTTTAACACCATCAAGCAATGGCTTTATTGGGCAGTCCCGATGCGCCCTCTTTAATACCTTTTGGTATAAAAATTATTGCGTATAACAAAAGTGCCGGGCGCTAGCAACCCGGCACTTCCACATCAAACCAACTTAAACCAAACCGTAAGTTTAAGTGTCTTTCAAGAGAAGGCGTATCGAGAACGAGGTTTTGGTATTGCACTTCCCGATACCCTCCCGAATACTCGGAATCACTCGAAGTGACACGTTTATAGTTTCATTATATCAAATCATGACTTTTTATTCGGCCCGTCAAACACTACCCTTCCCACGCCGTACTCCATACTGCATACTTAGTACTTCGCATTTCGTGTTTCGTATTTCGTACTTCATATTTCGTACTTCATATTTTTCAATTCTTCCTTCATTCGTCTTCCACAAAGGTGTAACTGGTTTTGACGACTTCGGTCAATCGGAAATACCCAAAAGGGTAGTTCTCCGAATTCGTTTCATTGATGCAATTGCCCTTTACGGCTACAGGTGTGGTTTCAAACAGTCCTTGTCCTCCCAATTGGTCGACTAAAATTTTGATGTAATCGTAGTAGGGCGTGGAAATACCATACATTTCAATATCCACAACATCCCCAGGCTCAAAAGGGAGCAGATCATCATCGTCATCATCAATCTCGTACCACCAATCAATTTCCCGGCCATTGACAAATTCATCTTCGGCCACTTCCAAATCGGGCAGTAGATCTCCTCGACGCTGAAACCGAAACAGGTAATTGTTTCCCTCTTCGGGGGGATCGGTGAACACGATATGTACCTCCAGGGCCTCATCATCAAAGCCTTCTTCACGATCCTGGAAAACATTGGTAATCTCCGTAACCGGGGTCATGGTTTCCCTGGCGGTGTAGACCTCACCTTCATGCTCAATTCTAAGGGAATAGGACTGCCCCAATATGGGTTCAAAGGTCGTAGTTTGGTAGGTACCATTGTTTTGGTCTGCAAAAACGAAGCGGGTCCCGTTGGTATCATTGGTGACCACTACGGAAGCTCCGGTAACATCGGTTGTGGTGCTGGTATCAAAAAATGGGGTCGATTTTCGCAATCGAATGGTCTGCACATTACCGGGCGTTCCCTTTTCCCAATCCAGGGAAGCCTCCACAACCAAGCGTTCAGGACCATTCTGTACTTCAACATCCACGACATCGGTACAGGCGGCTTGAATAACGAGTAGAAAAATACCCCCTAAAACTTTGAAGGCCATGGCACTGAACAAACCGTCAGTTCGAGTGTTTTCCTGTCGGGCTGAGCGCAGTCGAAGCCAAGGAAAGCGTATCGAGAACAAGGTTTGCAATTCCAAAATTCGCTTCTCGATACATCCCGCAATGCTGCGGGACACTTGAAGGGACGAATTTTGGCTACGTATACTCTGAATATATCCTTTTATACTGTTCATGTCTTAAAATTTAAAATTGTAAGTTATTGAGGGTACAATGCCGAAAATGGCCGTTCGGGTCGCTTCGTTGGCTCCGGTTTCCACGTTCTGACCAAAGGAAATTGCCGCTGCATTCTTTCTATGGTAAAGGTTATAGACACTCAGGACCCATTCGCCCTTAAAGCGTTTGTTCTGATATTTTCCAGGCTTGAAGGTCACCGAAGCATCCACTCGGTGGTAAGCCGGCAAGCGATCCGAATTTCTTGGGGCATAGCTCGCAATGGACAGATCTTCGTATTGGTACTGCCCATTGGGAAAAGTGACCGGTCTGCCTGTCTGGAAAATTAAATTGGCTCCAAAACTCCATTGGTCGTTCAACCGGTAGGCCCCCGAAACGGAAACGTCATGGGTGCGGTCAAAAAAGGTATTGTACCAGTCCCCATTGTTGATTCCCGGCCCCCCGGCACTTCCGCCGGGAGTGCGTTGCTCGGACTTGGAAAGCGTATAGGCTATCCATCCGGTTAAATCGCCTTCGTTCTTGCGAAGTAAGAGTTCCAGACCGTAAGCGCGCATCTCGCCATTCAGGATTTCCGTCTCAATGGTATTCTGACCGATCAGTTCCGATCCATCAATATAATCGATACGATTGTCCACGTTTTTATAATAGGCCTCCACTTCCAGGGAATAGGTCTTATCCAGGAAATTGCGGAAATAGCCCAGGGCATATTGATTGGACAATTGTGGTTCCACGAAGGGACCACTGGGTGTCCATACGTCCAAAGGGGTGACGGAGGAGGTATTGCTCAATAAATGAATGTACTGCGCTGCCCTTGAAAATCCGGCTTTTATGGAGGAGTCCTCATTTAAGAGGTAGGCCAGGGAGATCCGGGGTTCAAAATTGTCAAAGGTTTCTATGGCATCGCTTCTGGAAAAATTGGTTTCCCCGATGGCCTCACCCCGTTCATAGATGTCCAAAGCTTCATTGTATACCACAGGCTGCCCATTGGCGTATTCCGTAATAGGTTGTCCTCCCAATCGGGAAAAGGCACTATAGCGCAGCCCGTACTGCGCCGTCAATCGGTCCGTTAATTTATGTTCCGCATTGATATATACCCCACTTTCCAGGGCCCGCTTTTGATCCAGTTGCAATGGATTTACAGGAGAGCTATCGGAAGTGGGTTCCACCTGTCCGGGATCAAAATCGTAGTAGATGCCGTTGACCCCAAAGTCCAGTGCAAATCGGTCGTTCAAATAATACTTAAGATCATACTTCAAGTTGTAGTTGGTGATAGAGGATATCCATTCAAAATCGTCCTGATCAAAGTTCAATTCATAATCGTATCGACTGACAATGGCCGAAAGGTTGGAAAACAAACGGTCATTAAAAATATGGTTCCAACGCAGGTTTCCCGAACCATTGCCGTAGCTATTTTCAAAGATGCCTGCAAAATCAAAGGCATCCCGACCAAAATAACCGCTTAAAAACAGTTTGTTGTTCCGATTGATGCTGTAGTTGGTCTTCAGGTTCAAATCGTAAAAGGAAACACGGTTGTCCTCTCCAGCTGCGGCCAGAATCAAATCGACATAAGAGCGACGCCCGGCCACCAAAAAGGAACCTTTATCCCCGAAGATCGGACCCTCTGCGGTCAATCGGCTGGAGATGATCCCAATACCGCCGGTCATCGCAAAGTTTTTACTGTTCCCGTCTTTTTGTCTAATGTCCAGAACCGAGGAAACCCGACCTCCAAATCGCGCTGGAATACCGCCTTTATAGAGTTTTACATCTTTAATGGCATCGGCATTAAACACAGAAAAGAAACCAAACATATGGGAGGTATTGTAGATAATGGCCTCGTCCAGCAAGATCAGGTTTTGGTCCTGCGCCCCACCCCTTACGTGAAATCCTCCCGTTCCTTCGCCATTGTTGGACACCCCGGGCAGCAATTGGAGCGACTTTAAAACATCCACTTCGCCCAAAACCACCGGGGTTTGTTTTATGGTACCCACGCTCATTTTTACCACGCTCATTTCGGGCTTTCTGAGGATGGCCCGCTCAGGTTCCTCGGCAGTGACCACCACCTCATCCAGTGCGGTGGAGAATTCCGAAATCTCGATGTCCTGCTTCAAGTCCTGGTTTAAATTGATGTTGATATTTACGTCGTTATAGCCCATATACGAGATGTTCAGGACATATTCCCCCTCCGGAGCGGTAATGGAATAAAACCCATATTCATTGGTGACCCCACCAATGGTGGTGCCCACCAGGAATACGGAAGCCCCAAAAAGGGTCTCGCCATTGCTTTTGTCGGTAATGGTACCGCTAATGGTGTGACTGGTCTGGCCCATAGCCAAGGCACAGCCCAAAAAATAAAGCCACAGCAACCAAATAGTGGTTTTGATTGCCGGGCTTGCTGCTGATTTACTGCTCATGTTGTCGTTTTTTGATGGTTGAAACTTATTTTCACTAGCTAAGAGACAAGTCAAAAAACAGAGGGTTGCATGGAAGGGAATATTTAAGTTGTGATGATAGCGATAGCGCTTGAAAACATGTAAATGCCCCCCTTCCGCTCCATTGAAAACACTCGAAGTGACGCAACACAATCAATAATTAGAAAATTGAAAACAAGCCAACAATGTCAGTTCGAGTGTCCGACAAAGGAGGATGTATCGAGAACCATTGTAGCAGAAAGCTTCTCGATACGTTTTCAATTTCGCTTCCGCTCTATTGAAAACACTCGAAGTGACCTAATGGAGTTGATAATTATGAGATTTAATTTAAGCCAGCAATGTCAGTTCGAGTGTCCGACAAAGGAGGATGTATCGAGAACCATTGTAGCAGAAAAGCTTCCCGATACGTTTTCAATTTCGCTTCCGCTCTATTGAAAACACTCGAAGTGACCTAATGGAGTTGATAATTATGAGATTTAATTTAAGCCAGCAATGTCAGTTCGAGTGTCCGACGAAGGAGGATGTATCGAGAACCTGTGTAAAAGAAAGGCTTCTCGATACTTTTTCAATTTCGCTTCCGCTCTATTGAAAACACTCGAAGTGACCTAATGGAGTTGATAATTATGAGATTTAATTTAAGCCAGCAATGTCAGTTCGAGTGTCCGACAAAGGAGGATGTATCGAGAACCATTGTAGCAGAAAGCTTCTCGATACGTTTTCAATTTCGCTTCCGCTCCATTGAAAACACTCGAAGTGACGCAACACAATCAATAATTAGAAAATTGAAAACAAGTCAACACTGTCAGTTCGAGTGTCCGACGAAGGAGGACGTATCGAGAACTAGCGTACCAGAAAAGCTTCCCGATACGTTTTCAATTTCGCGGTCACTCAAATGAAAACACTCGAATTGACAAACTTGGAATTAATTCTCTTTCTTAAACTTTTTCTTGGCCAAATTGGGAAGCTGTTCAAAATCGCCTGAAATCATCGCTTTTTTCTTAGCTCTTGACCATCTCTTTATTTGTTTTTCCACTTCAATCGCTTTGGATGCTTCAGTGAATTCACAGAAAAAAACAAGACTTACAGGTCGTCTTGAAAAAGTATAACTATCGCGATGTTTCCCCATTTGATGTGCTTGTAAGCGACCTTGTAAATCTGACGTGATACCTGTATAAAAAGTGTTGTCCGAGCACTCAAGGATATAAACGAAGAATAATTTCACATACACAAAGATATGTCAGTTCGAGTGTCCGACGAAGGAGGACGTATCGAGAACCATTGTACCCGAAAGGCTTCTCGATACTTTTTCATTTTCGCTTCCGCTCCATTGAAAACACTCGAAGTGACCTAATGGAGTTGATAATTATGAGATTTAATTTAAGCCAGCAATGTCAGTTCGAGTGTCCGACAAAGGAGGACGTATCGAGAACCATTGTACCCGAAAGGCTTCTCGATACTTTTTCATTTTCGCTTCCGCTCCATTGAAAACACTCGAAGTGACCTAATGGAGTTGATAATTATGAGATTTAATTTAAGCCAGCAATGTCAGTTCGAGTGTCCGACAAAGGAGGATGTATCGAGAACCATTGTAGCAGAAAGCTTCTCGATACTTTTTCAATTTCGCGGTCACTCAAATGAAAACACTCGAAGTGACGCAATGGAGTTGATAATTATGAAATTTAATTTAAGCTAAAGTTGTCAGTTCGAGTGTCCGACGAAGGAGTATGTATCGAGAACCATTGTACCCGAAAGGCTTCTCGATACTTTTTCAATTTCGCTTCCGCTCTATTGAAAACACTCGAAGTGACCTAATGGAGTTGATAATTATGAGATTTAATTTAAGCCAGCAATGTCAGTTCGAGTGTCCGACAAAGGAGGATGTATCGAGAACCATTGTAGCAGAAAGCTTCTCGATACGTTTTCAATTTCGCTTCCGCTCTATTGAAAACACTCGAAGTGACCTAATGGAGTTGATAATTATGAGATTTAATTTAAGCCAGCAATAGTCAGTTCGAGTGTCCGACAAAGGAGGATGTATCGAGAACCATTGTACCCGAAAGGCTTCTCGATACGTTTTCAATTTCGCGGTCACTCAAATGAAAACACTCGAAGTGACGCAATGGAGTTGATAATTATGAAATTTAATTTAAGCTAAAATTGTCAGTTCGAGTGTCCGACAAAGGAGGATGTATCGAGAACCATTGTACCCGAAAGGCTTCTCGATACTTTTTCAATTTCGCTTCCGCTCCATTGAAAACACTCGAAGTGACGCAATGGAGTTGATAATTATAAATATTTAATTTAAGCCAACAATGTCAGTTCGAGTGTCCGACAAAGGAGGATGTATCGAGAACCATTGTAAAAGAAAGCTTCTCGATACTTTTTCAATTTCGCGGTCACTCAAATGAAAACACTCGAAGTGACGCAATGGAGTTGATAATTATGAAATTTGATTTAAGCCAACATTGTCAGTTCGAGTGTCCGACAAAGGAGGATGTATCGAGAACCATTGTAGCAGAAAGCTTCTCGATACGTTTTCAATTTCGCTTCCGCTCCATTGAAAACACTCGAAGTGACGCAATGGAGTTGATAATTATAAATATTTAATTTAAGCCAACATTGTCAGTTCGAGTGTCCGACAAAGGAGGACGTATCGAGAACCATTGTACCCGAAAGGCTTCCCGATACTTTTTCAATTTCGCTTCCGCTGCATTGAAAACACTCTAAGTGACTTTGAAGTAAAATTTTAAATGACAATCACCATAGCCATCGGAAACAAATATCAGATTTCATTGGCTAACTTTATGGTGATATTGGGCACAATTAAAAACAAACTCTATTTGAGATAAGATAAAACCAAAATGAAGATAGTTACAGCAGATTTATGGGATGAACATACGACAGCACTAAAGGTGTTACCACTGGAGTTGCAGAATTATGGGGGGAAAACGGCTTTTTGCGGGGAAATTGTCACGCTGAAAGTATACGAGGACAATTCCTATGTAAGGAAAACACTGGAGGAAAACGGAAACGGAAAAGTGCTGGTAGTTGATGGCGGTGGTTCCAAAAGATGTGCGCTGGTGGGGGATAATATCGCCTCGTTGGCCAATGAAAATGGCTGGGAAGGTATTATTATTTATGGTTGTATTCGGGACTCCAAAGTAATAAAAACCATGGATGTGGGAATCAAAGCCATAGGCACCTGTCCTGTAAAAAGCAGAAAGCAAAACATTGGGTCCAAAGGGGAAACACTTCTAATCGAAGGAACCGAAATCGTTCCAGGAAACTATATCTATTCCGATGAAGATGGCATTTTGCTTTCGACCGAAAAACTATTGTGATATGTGTGTGCAAAACATGATAACCTACAAGTAGTTTAAGAAAGTTAAATATATACAAGGGATATCCTTCAGATGAAAGCACTAAAATCAGTCAAATTAAAATAGAACGACCGTCCGACAAAAACTAAACTATTTTACCTCCACTCCCCCTTTGCCGCTTTTAAATCGCCCTGAAACTTGGGATTGGACCACATGGCGGTCAACATGCCATGCGCCAATACCCGGGCCGCTTCTTCATCACTGGGATAGTGAATGCCCATAATTTCCCGGGACTCCCCTATTTCATAGGCCAGGTCCAAAAACTGTTCTCTTTTGTGCGGTACCAACTCACTCCATGTAAAAGCCTGGATATAGGCCCATAAGGTATGTCCACTGGCAAAGGAGGGGGAACCCATAATGGCCAGAGGTTGTAGTTTGGGTTCCAGCACATACGGTCGGGCGCGCAATAGATGGTATTTTACGGTAAACTCCATGATACGCATGTCTTTGGTCACTCCCTGTAAGAGTTTAAATGTAGCCGGGTAGTTGGCTGCGGTACATCCTTCGCCCAGCACTTCCCTACCCTCAAACATCAGGTCCCTTACATTTTTATTATAGCGTTCATGGTCTTTTTTGATATCCATATGCGGCCAGTAGCCTACAGGAGCCAAAACCTGGGATGCCCGTTTTTCCTGTGCTGGGGTCCGCTTTGCTTGCCATGCCAATAAAAATTCCAATTCGGCCTGAGTCTGGTTGGAACTGTTCGCAGGAAAAGCAACGCTATTTTTTAATTCCTCAACCTGTTCGGTGGTCAAGTAGGCCGGAGCCATCAGGATATAGGAAAGGGATACCGAACGGTATTCATTTGGCATAAATGACTTTTTGTCCAGTTCACTGCGTTCCGCATTGGGGGTGGCATCCAGTTGTTGCAATTCCAGATAATGATTTTTGGCGGGTTCCAAGTGGTGGAGGGATTGAGAGCGTAGCTCGGCACTTACTACCAGAAGTAAAAGAAGCATTGCTTTTTGCATGGGAAATCTGTTTTGAAATAATAAATCGCCTATTTACGATATACGAATTTAAAAATAACAATTGAGGTACCATGAATTCATACGTTAAATTGTTGCTAATTTAGGGAGTCCAAGGTCTTGGCAAACTTTTCCAGCAGCCCATAGTTCATATCGTAGTGGGTAAACTTATCATGTCGTTCGGTGAGAAATAATCCCGCTTCCTTTAAAATTTTGACATGCTGCGAAATGGTGGACTGTGAATAGTTGAACATCTCCACCAAATCCTTGTTACAGGTGATATTGTCAACACCTTTCCCCTGGTTCTTTCCCGATAGGTAACGTACCAGGGCCACCCGAACGGGATGTGCCAATGCATTGGCAATTTTTGCCACCTCATGGTCCGTTTCATTAATGTATTTGCTGGAGATTTCGGTACGTATGCGCATCACTCATCGTTTATCACAAATGTACGATAAAAGGTCCTGGTAGGAACCTTTGACCCTTCACCATTAACCTCCCACTTTCAACTTCGTACTTCTAATTTCCTACTCTTAACTCTTAACTTCTAACCCTTAACCTCCAACCTCCCACTTCTAACTTCTAACTTCCAACTTCCAACTTTTAACTTTTAACCTCCAATCCCTGACTTTCAACTACACCCCCCTAGCTTCGTACCTCTAACTTCATACATCTAACTTCCAACCTCGTCCCTCTAACTTCGTACTTCTAACTTCGTACTTCTAACTTCGTACTTCTAACTTCGTACTTCTAACTTCCAACTTTTAACTTTTAACCTCCAATCCCTGACTTTCAACTACATCCCCCTAGCTTCGTACCTCTAACTTCTTACATCTAACTTCCAACCTCGTCCCTCTAACTTCGTACTTCTAACCTCGTCCCTCTAACTTCGTACTTCTAACTTTTAACTCTTAACTCTTAACTTTTAACTTTTAACTTCTAACCCTTAACCTCCAACCTCCCACTTCTAATCTCGTTCCTCTAACTTCGTACTTCTAACTTTTAACTTTTAACTTTTAACTCCCAACCCCTAACACCTAACGTCTAACTTTCCCCTTCTCCATGTAACGCTTTGTCTTTTTTGTTGTCTTCAGTACTAAATAATTCAATAATCCAATGCATTTTCTTACGCTATCCGACCCGTGTCGTCTTTTGAAAAAATACTGGATATCTTTATCCAAGAGTTTGCTATTATCCCTAACTGCGGGACTTACCGTTGCTTGCAACTTCAATACAAGGAGCGCTCAAACTTCCACGTTGCATGTCGTTTTCCAGGAAGAAAAGGCGCAATTTACCCAACCGGAAAAAGAGCGCATCCATGAGTATTTGATGGATTCCGAAAAAGTGGTGCGAAGCCTTTTGCCCAATTTACCGGACAGCATACAAGTACAGCTCGAAATTGTGGATTGGAACCTGGAAAGTGTCGGTGGTGTTACCGGGCGAGCTGAATCAAATTCCCCTCCCCTGGTTTTAATCCAAATATCCAATGTGCATGCCAATGGTATCCTGGGCGCTATCGAGGCAGGCTTAAAATCCACGGTTTATCATGAGTTCCACCACTTGGTGCGGGGTTGGGCCATTCAAGACAACAAATTTGGGCCCGGCATAGCCATTGCAATGGTCAATGAAGGATTGGCCGAAGTGTTTGCCGAACAATACACAGGTCAGGAATTTGAGGCCAACCATATTCCCGAACATGTGAACGCCGATGATTGGGTTGAGGAGCTATTGGCTTTACCAAGGGACGCCAGTTATCAGGAATGGATGTTTGAGCACCCCGATGGTAGAACCTCTATTGGCTATCGTACCGGAAACCATGTCATCAAAAAGGCTATGGAAAAATCGGGTAAGAATATTTTAGAGTTAAGTAAACTTGCCCCAAATGAGATTCTAAAGCTTGCGGGATATTAAAAGGGCATAAGTTGCCGCTATTTTTATTGTCACCTTCTTTTTTTTTGAGCTTTTTACCTTCCAAGTGCAACCCTTTACTTTTGTACTTGTCTTTAGTACAAACTAAGGCATCAACCTAAACCCTTGGAAACCGATATCCGCTTTACACATCAAACCCTGGTTGAGCAATGCAAGACCGGCAATCCCAGTTCGCAATACGAGCTGTACAGCCTGTACGTAGATGCCATGTTCAACGTGGGGCTTCGGTTTTTGGGGAACAAGGAAGATGCCGAGGACATTGTGCAGGACAGTTTTGTGGATGCCTTTAAAAAGCTGAACAGCTTTAAATACGAGAGCAGTTTCGGGGCTTGGCTCAAACGGATTGTCATCAATAAAAGCATCAACCACCTCAGGGCCAAAAGGGTTCCCTTGGTGCCCATGGAGGCCCATGAGTTCCATCTGGCGGATGAGGAGCCCATGGAGGCCGATGCGGTGGATGTACAAAAGGTAAAAAGGGGCATTTCCCAATTACCGGAAGGGTATAAGCAGATCATTAACCTATACCTGATTGAAGGTTATGACCATGTGGAGATTGGGGAGATACTGGATATTTCGACGAGTACCTCCAAATCACAATACCACAGGGCAAAGAAAAAATTAGTGGAAATCATACGAGCATTGTAATGGACAATTTTGAAAAACATATTCGGGAAAACGCCGCTCAGTTCAACGAACATAAAGCGGACCGTGCCAAACTATGGGCGAATATCTCGGCAGAACTGCACCAACCGGAACCCAAGGTAATCCCCCTTTGGAAACGGCCCATGCTACGCATCGCTGCCAGTATTGTACTCTTGTTTGGTATTGCAAGTTTTATTGGCTTATCCGTTTTAAGCGGTGGTACCACAGAAACCCAGTATGTGTCCAAGGAACTGTTGGAAATCGATATGCACTACAAAGGGTTGGTCTCCTACCAGGTACAATTGGTACAGAACAATCCCAATCTGTCCGAAATGGACAAGGCCGAGTTTTTATCCTTTATGGACGAACTGGATGCCGAGTATGAAACACTTCGCAAGGAAATGCGAAACAATCTGGACAATGAGCGTGTCTTGGAGGCCATTGTGGCCAACTACAAAAAGCGTATTGAGCTTATTGAGAATTTATTACAACAACTAAACGATGCTAAAAATTCCGATGAAGATTATGGCTACACCTTATAAAACAATACTTTGGATGGCATTGGCGCTGTTCTCGGTACATTTGGGTACCGCGCAGGAGAGGGTTTCCAAAACCGTGGAGAAAAGCTTTTCGCTTACCAATGCCGGAGAACTACGCTTGGAAAACAAATACGGAAACATTACCCTAACGGGATGGGATCAGGACGAAGTAAAGGTCACCACGGCCATCCGGGTGAACCACAGAAAGAGGAGCAATGCCGAAGATCTATTGGATCGTATTCGTCCCAAGTTCACTTCCGGTGGGAATTATGTGGCCGTTGTTTCAGAAATCATCAATAAAAATACCGGATGGTTTGCGGATTTCTTTAACCGAAACAATCCCATTGATTTTGATCGCAGCCATGTGCAAATTGATTATGAGGTCTTCTTGCCCCGCAAGGCAACCCTTAAGGTTACCAATAGGTTTGGGGATGTTGTGCTGCAAGGATGGAGTGGACCCCTTAACACCTTGATTGAGCATGGTGATCTTTGGATCGGGGACGATCTGGCCAGGGCCGATATTATCCTGAAGTTTGGAAAACTACGGGCCAGGAATATTGAATATGCCGATCTTAATCTTAAAAATGGGGAACTGGATATGGAGGACGTCCAAACCCTGCGTTTGAACAGTAGTGGTACGGACATGAAGATCAACACGATCAATTCCTTGGAAGTGTATTCCAATAAGGATGATATTTCACTTGCCGAAGTAGGCAAGATGTATGGTACTTTACAATTCAGCACCTTGAACCTGGAACGTTTGACAAAAAGTGCGGATATGAAGATGAAAATCGCCGATTTCAATGTGGCACGGATTGCAGAATCGGTATCCGATCTTTCCATAGCGCAGGAATCCTCTGAAATCAATCTTATGGTCACCGATTTTTCACATCGCTTCACGGCCACCGTGGAACAGGGAGTGGTACGTTTGCCCAAATCCTTTGAAAACGTCAATTCCGAAATGTTGGACAAAGGACGAAAATTGCGGAAGATAGATGCTACCTATGGCGATAGTATGAACGGCACCATTGGTATCAATGGAGTTAAGGGAATTATAACCTTACGTGAATAATTTTTACCGGAAAAATGCAACCCTTTGGATATTTAGTTGTCTTTAGAACAAACCTGCCCAATCATCGGGCAGATCAATCAAAAAACCTAACACAATGAACAATCAAAAATCGATTACCCTACTACTGCTCTTTCTCCTTTCCCTGGCTGTAAGGGCACAGGATGATGAAGCCAATTACATCACTTTTAACGACAGAAGAAACGTTGTCCACGGGGTATATGTGGGATTTAGCCTTGGCTACGGCGAAATTGAGGGCGAGGACACCTATGTTGGTGGCTTTAAGATAGCCTATGTGGCCAATCAACAATTTGAGGTGGGCTTTTTGGCCAAGGGCGTGTATTCCAGGCAGAACATTTTTAATCCAAGGTCCGGTGATAATGACGATTTACTTGCTGGCTATGCCGGATTTCATTTGGAGCCCATCCTTTTTGGGAAATCGGCAGTAAGCCTTTCCTTTCCCGTATTCATAGGCGGCGGGGCCGTGGGCTATGTGGACCGCGACACCGTGAACAATGGAGGGGATGTGGATTTTGATGATGACGATGTGGATGCCGTCTTTGTATTGGAACCGGGGGTGAGCGCCCTTTTCAATATATCCAGATTCGTACAAATTGAAGCGGGTGTAAAATACCGGTTCTCCAGTGAAATAGAACTGACCGACAGCCCCATTGACCGTATCAATGGTTTTACCAGTGAAATTGGGATCAAACTGGGCATTTTTAACATGGGTAGGAATCGATACAAAAAACAATTGAACTAATGGAAACAACAATCAAAAAACGACAATCAATCAATACCCTTCGGGTGTTCACCGTAAATAACCAGGTATATATTACGAAAGGACGGGAAAGACGTTTTCCGGTTCCCTTGCGTTGGATTCCCGTTCCCCTGGATAGCTGACCCTCCTTCCGAACTTGGTTCGGAATCACATTGCCATAATTGAATGAGGCCTTGGAACACACTGCGACTGTATGTAGTGCAAACTTCAGGGTGGCGAATTAATGCATAAACCTTTAAATAGCAATCAAAATGAAATCAACATTGATCCATAGCCTGATTTTGGCCACCGTATTACTTGTGTCCTCTTGTGACACCGAATCGATTCGGGTTTCCGATACCATTTCAACCCGGCAATACTCCTTTTCCAATTATGAAGCTTTGGAGCTCTCCGGGGATTTTAATGCCTTTGTTACCTTTTCCGAAACCGAAGAACGTATTGAAATTGAGGCCAATGACAACATCCAAAGTAAAATAAGGGTCTCCCAAGATGGGAACACCTTAAAGATCCGGTTGGAAAACAACGTCGCCCTACGGGGGAATGCCACTATGAACGCCTACATTACAACACGCAACATATCCCGGTACCGGGTTTCCGGCGATTCCTCCGTAGAACTGGAAAACCTATTGGTAGCGAACACGGTTACCGTGGACGTTTTGGGCGACAGCCGCTTTTATGGAGAAGTGGATACGAACAATTTGTCCGTTGATGTAAAAGGAGACTCCGTCATAGATGTATTTGGCACTGCCGGAACGGCCAATGTGGATTTAAGTGGTGATAGTACGATAAAAGACTATGATCTGGTCGTAGAAGACCTTACCATAGACATGAGCGGGGATAGCTCGGCATACCTGTCCGTCAATGGCACCATTGATATTGACGCCTCCGGGGATAGTGCGCTTAACTATCGTGGAGATGCGGAAATCATTCGGCAACGTTTGACTGGGGATTCCAGAATACAGAAGAGGGATTAGTACTATCCCTCAGTTCAAGTATCCGATAAAGGAGGATGTATCGAGAACCATTGTGCCAGAAAGGCTTCTCGATACTTTTTCAATTTCGCTTCCGCTCTATTGAAAACACTCGAAGTGACGCAATGAAATTGATAATCATGAAATTTGAATTAAGTTGATACTGTCAGTTCGAGTGTCCGACGAAGGAGGATGTATCGAGAACCATTGTGCCAGAAAGGCTTCTCGATACTTTTTCAATTTCGCTTCCGCTCTATTGAAAACACTCGAAGTGACGCAATGAAATTGATAATCATGAAATTTGAATTAAGTTGATACTGTCAGTTCGAGTGTCCGACGAAGGAGGATGTATCGAGAACCATTGTGCCAGAAAGGCTTCTCGATACTTTTTCAATTTCGCTTCCGCTCTATTGAAAACACGCGAAGTGACGCAATGGAATTGATAATCATGAAATTTGAATTAAGTTGATACTGTCAGTTCGAGTGTCCGACGAAGGAGGATGTATCGAGAACCATTGTGCCAGAAAGGCTTCTCGATACTTTTTCAATTTCGCTTCCGCTCTATTGAAAACACTCGAAGTGACGCAATGGAATTGATAATCATGCAATTTGAATTAAGTTGATACTGTCAGTTCGAGTGTCCGACGAAGGAGGATGTATCGAGAACCGTCGTACCAGAAAGGCTTCTCGATACTTTTTCAATTTCGCCTTTGCCTAAACGAAAACACGCGAAGCGACAAATCCCATGTACCGATCTTTCCCATTTAATGCCTGTTTTCCAGAACTTTGACGACGTCCTTTAATGAATAGCCTTTGGCCTGTAATAAAATCAAATAGTGGAACAATAAATCCGCACTTTCGTTCAAAAACAGTTCTTCATCATTATCCTTGGCCTCAATAACGGTTTCCACGGCTTCTTCCCCCACTTTCTGGGCAATCTTATTGATTCCTTTTCGGAACAGTGAGGCCACATAACTCTTTTCATCATCCTGGTTTTCCTTACGGGAAGCGATAATTTCCTCCAATTGGGATAGAAAGCCAAAAAATGGTTCATTCATCTCTCCCCAACAGGTGTCCGTTCCTTCATGACACGTTGGCCCTACCGGATTGGCGCGCACCAATAGCGTATCGTTATCACAATCTACCTTTAAATCGACCAATTCCAAAAAATGACCACTCTCCTCCCCTTTTGTCCATAGGCGTTGCTTGCTACGGCTAAAAAAAGTGACCTTTTTGGTCTGCTGTGTTTTTTGAAGGGCTTCCTGGTTCATATAACCCAACATGAGAACAGCTTTGGTCCTGGCATCCTGAACAATTGCCGGAACAAGCTCGTTACCGTCTTTTTGAAAATCTATTTTCATTTATTTGGTTTTGGTTGTTAGTTGATGGTTGTTCGCTTTCAAAAACCACCAACAACTATTAACTTACAACGATTAACACATTTAAATTCTCACCGGAATCCCATCCTTTTTTAGTGCTTCCTTTAAGTCCTTAATGGCAATTTCCTTAAAATGAAAAACGCTTGCCGCCAAGGCGGCATCGGCCTTCCCTTGCACAAAAGTATCGGAAAAATGAACCATTTCCCCGGCACCCCCCGAGGCAATCAATGGGATGTTCACCATTTCCGAAAGTTGCGCCAGCGCTTCATTGGCGAATCCGTTTTTAGTGCCGTCATGGTTCATACTGGTAAACAGGATTTCCCCCGCGCCACGTTTTTCCACTTCTTTGGCCCAGTGGAACAAATCCAATTCGGTAGGTACTTTGCCCCCGACCAAATGTACTTTCCACTGTCCGTTGATCTGTTTGGCATCTATGGCCACAACTATGCATTGTGAACCAAATTTGGCCACCAGTTCATTGATCAAATCGGGCCGTTTTACGGCCGAGGAATTGATGGAGACCTTATCAGCCCCGTTTTTCAGTAAGATATCCACGTCTTCAACAGAGGAAATCCCTCCGCCAACGGTAAACGGAATATTGAGTTTCTCCGCCACATGATAGACCAAATCCGCAAGTGTCTTTCGCTTTTGTTCCGTGGCGGAAATATCCAAAAAGACCAGTTCGTCAGCCCCCTCTTCCGCATAGCGCTGGGCCAATTCCACCGGGTCCCCAGCATCACGCAGATCCACAAAATTGACTCCCTTTACGGTCCGACCATCTTTGATGTCTAGGCAGGGTATGATTCGTTTGGTCAACATGGTTTTAATTTAGAGTTTAGAGTTTAGAATGACGAGTTATGGTTATGGTTTTGATTGGTTCAACCTTTTTCTAACTGTTTTTATTGAACTAACGGCTATGGCCAAAAGCTCATTCCCCTCTTCCCACAATTTTTGAATGGTCTCTTGTTTTCTTACCTCTGTTCTCTTCAACATTTCTAGCCAAAACATGCTTTCATCTACCTCTTCTTCAACTATTTTGAGCTTATTGATGAAATCTTTGTCTGATTTTGCCCTGCAAGCAGCTCTGTAATTAGCCCCTACCGAGCTTGAACTTCTAATAAGTTGCCTTACCCAAGCATCGTATTCCCTGGACTTTGGGAACTCTTTGCAAAGCTTCCAACATTCAAAAGCAAAATCTTTAGTGCGATTTTTCAAATCATTCATAGTTCCTTTACTCTAATTCTAAAATTCATCATTCGCAATTCGTCATTCATCATTCATCATTCGTCATTCATCATTCATCATTCGTCATTCATCATTCATCATTCATCATTCGTCATTCATCATTCGTCATTCAGCATCGTAAGATCATGTCCATCATAAAATCCCAGTTGCGCATTGTGCAATTGTTTGACCCAAAAGGCAATCTGTCCCGTATGGTATGAAAAATGTTCGACCACATGGATACAGTTGCCAATGCCGGAGAACTGAAATCCCTGTACTTGTTTTTGTTTTAGAAAACGTTCAATAGCGGTGCTATTGAAGGTATCCTTTACGGTATTCACCGTTTCTTCAAGAAGGGCAAGCAACTGCTGCTTGGTATACCCGCCAGAGGCTGTAAATTCCTTATCCCTTTCCCGCTGATCTTCACTTTCCTTCAAGGAGGCAATTCCATATTGGGTCATATTGCCACAGAGATGCAAAATTAAATTGCCAATACTGTTCAAGGACGAATTGGGTTTCTGCCAGACCTGTGCTTCGGAAACCCGTTCCAAAGCAATTTGAATCATTCGTAAGCTCTCATCCATTCGAAAGCAACAATTCTGAACAAATTCGACTTTAAAACGTTTTATATCATCCATACTGTAACCTATAGTTTTCCAATTCTTTTAAGGATATCCTGTTCTCATATATTGCCTTTCCTATAATTACCCCTTCACAGCCTATTTGCTTAAGTTTTGGTAATTCCTCCAATGCTGAAATACCACCACTTGCAATCAATTTGATGCCATTTTCCTCAATGTCCACAACACCGCTACCGCCAATTTCAGTTCTGATGACCTTGGTTTTATTCAACAACTCTTTGTAGACATCAAACGAAGGCCCCTCCAACATTCCGTCCTTCGAAATATCGGTACAAATCACATACCGCACCCCCGCTTTTTGAAACTTTTTCACAAATGGAACCAGTTGTAGCTCGGACTCCTCTTGCCAACCGGAAACGGCAATGTTCCCTTCTTTGGCATCGGCACCCAGAATGATCTTAGCATTACCATAGGTTTTGAGCCAACCCAAAAAAGTAGCTTCATCCTTTACTGCAATACTCCCTCCCGTAATTTGGTCGGCGCCACTTTCAAAGGCAATATGCAAATCCTCATCCGTTTTTAACCCGCCCCCAAAGTCAATTTTCAAATCGGTCTTGGTAGCAATCTGTTCCAGAACCTTATGGTTCACGATATGCCTGGATTTTGCCCCGTCCAGGTCAACCAAATGCAGGTATTGGATTCCGTGGTCCTGAAATTGTTTTGCGACCTCCACAGGATTTTCATTGTACACCTTCTTTGTGTCATAGTCCCCTTTGGACAGGCGTACACATTTGCCATCAATAATATCAATTGCCGGAATGATTCTCATAGTAAATCTTAAATTAGAAGTTGGAAATCGGAAATCATTGGTTCATTCGTTTTTTGACGGTATTAATGGAAGCAACCATTATTTTCAAAAGTTCTTCACCTTCTTTTAAAATGTTACGTAATTCTTCTTGGTTTTTATCCTCTATTTCAATAAAAAGTTCTAACCAGAAAACACTTTCATCAGCTTCCTCCTCTACGATTCTCAGTTTATTTAAAAAATCCTTATCAGATTTTCCACGCAAAGCAGCGCGATAATTTGCGGCAACCGAGCTTGAGCTTCTTAGAAGTTGTCCAGCATAGGAATCATACTCGCGGGACTTTGGGATTTTAGTACAAAGATGCCAACAGTCAATGGCAAATCTCTTTGTTCTATTTTTAAGTTCGTTACTCATCTTCAATTATTTCAGATTTCCTATTTAGTACTTCCTATTTATGTTTTTGTTCTTTTTAAACATCCAAGTTTCGGGGTCAGGAATTTTAGTGAAGCCAAATTGACGATACAAACCATGCGCATCACTTGTGCGTAAACCAAAACCATTGACATTTTGTAAATCTGGATGGTTCAATATCTGATTTACCAACATTTTTCCATAGCCTTTACCTTTAAATTCATCAGCAACAAACACATCCATTATCCAAGCAAAAACAACATAATCCGTGGCAACCCTTGCAAAACCGATTTGACTATTTGATGTTTTGCAAAACAAGCTAAAACATAAAGAGTTCGCAATGGACAGCCTCACATCCTCCAGGGAACGCCCTTTGGCCCAATAGGACGTATTGGATAGATACGAATGGACAAATTCCAGATTGATCCTGTTTTTATCCGTTGTTATTTCAAGTACTTGTTCCATTAGAGATTCAAAAAGTTTTGAAGGATTTTGGAACCGTATTCGCCCGACTTTTCCGGGTGAAATTGAACGCCATAGAAATTGTCCTTCTGGAGGGCAGCGCTATATTCCAGACCATACGTACTCGTAGCGATAGCTTCATTCGTCTTAGGGGCATAAAAACTATGCACCAGGTAAATAAAGTCATTGTTCAAACCATTGAACAGTTCTCCTTTAAGGTTTTCAATCTTGTTCCAGCCGATTTGGGGTACCTTAAGGCCAGAATTGAATTTTACAACATCTGTATCGAAAATTTCCAATCCTTTGGTATTGCCTTCTTCTGATGAATTGCACATCAATTGCATGCCCAAACATATGCCCAGAACCGGTTGGGTCAAATCGGGGATCAAATCATGTAATCCACTTTCCCAAAGCTTGCCCACGGCACTGCTTGCTTCACCTACACCAGGAAAAATGACTTTATCCGCCTTACTTATGGTTTCAGCATCGTTGCTCAATGTAGCCTCAACACCCAGCCGTTGAAAGGCAAATTTTATGCTTTGGATATTTCCGGCACCGTAATCGATAATGATCAGATTCATTAAAACAGGTTAAAGGTTAAATGGTTAATGGTTAAATGGTTAATGGTTAAATGGTTAAAGGTTAAATGGTTAATGGTTAAATGGTTAAAGGTTAAATGGTTAATGGTTAAATGGTTAATGGTTAATGGTTAATGGTTAATGGTTAAAAGTACCAAGTATAATATAGAAGGTATGGATTTCCCAAAACAGTTCATCAAACATTATTTTTTATTCATCCTTGCCCTTTTAATTTAGGCCACAACAATTGCCAATAGCTCTTTAGCTTCCTTATGCAATTGCTGGATAGTTTCAAGGTCATTTTCATTTACCTCCATAAAAAGTTCAAGCCAATAAGCAGTTTCATCAACTTCTTCTTCAACAATTTTGAGCTTATTGATGAAATCTGCTGTACTTTTTGCCCGCTGCGAAGCACGATAGTTGGCACCTACAGAACTCGAAGAGCGAATCAGTTGTCGAACCCAGGCATCAAGTTCCCTTGATTGAGGCACCGAACGGCAAAAGCGAAAACAGTTCACCGCAAATATTTTGGTTCTACCTATTAAATCTTGCACCTTTAACTTTTAACCTTGTACTTTAAATTATTCCCTTTGTGGAAGGTAAAACCATTTTTTCCACATCCCTTTTCACCGCCATTTTGATGGCCTTGGCAAAGGCCTTGAAAATCGCTTCTATCTTATGGTGTTCATTGGTTCCCTCAGCCTTGATGTTCAAATTGGCCTTGGCACCATCACTAAAGGATTTAAAAAAATGATGGAACATCTCCGTAGGCATATCACCAACCATTTCGCGTTTGAATTCAGCTTCCCAAACCAACCAGTTCCTACCGCCAAAATCGATGGCTACTTGTGCCAAGCAATCATCCATGGGCAAACAAAATCCATAACGTTCAATTCCCAGTTTATCACCAAGGGCAATACTAAAAACCTCCCCTAGTGCAATTCCCGTGTCTTCAATGGTGTGATGTTCATCCACTTCCAGATCACCATTCATTTTAATGGTCAAATCCATCTGACCGTGTCTTGCCAATTGATCCAACATATGGTCAAAAAATTTAAGGCCCGTATCGATGTTCGCCTTCCCTTTTCCATCCAAATCAAGTTCAATCCGGACATCGGTTTCCTTGGTCTTTCTCTGGATTTTTCCGATACGATTTGACAATTTTAAAAACCCATAAATCGCTTCCCAGTCATTGGTCTCCAGCGCGATATAGTCAGAAAGGTCTGTCTTGGAAACGATGATTTCATCCAGTCCTAGGCGCGTTTCGTCATTGATGAAAATGCCTCTGGCCCCCAAATTCTTCGCCAATTCCATATCCGTAAGTCGGTCCCCAATTACAAATGAGTTTGGAAGGTCGTATTCTTCTGTCAGAAACCCTTCCAGTAACCCGGTGTTGGGTTTTCTTGTGGGGGCATTGTCCTTGGCAAAAGCCCGGTCTATCAGAACTTTTGAAAACCGAATCCCTTCATTCGCGAGGGACTGCATCATAAAATTATGGACCGGCCAAAATGTTTCTTCCGGGAAGGTTTCCGTACCCAAACCATCTTGGTTGGTGACCATAACCAGTTCAAAATCCAACTCTTTGGCAATTTTGCCCAAATACGTGAACATCTTGGGGTAAAACTCCAACTTCCCAAAGGCATCCAATTGTTCATCATCTGGTTCTTTGGCCAAGGTTCCGTCCCTATCAATAAACAAAATTCGTTTTCCCATTCTAAATCGTTCTTAGTACTTCAATCAATTTTTTATTTTCCTGTTCCGTGCCAATGGTAAACCTAAGGGTATTGTCACAAAGGGGTTGCGAACTTCTATTGCGCACCACTACCCCATGCGAAACCAACTGTTGGTAGCGCAAATCGGCCTTGTCCACCCGTACCAATACAAAATTGGCATCCGTTGGATATATTTTTTGTACAAAAGGGATTTGCCCAAGGGCCCTAATCAAATTATCCCGTTCCCTTAAAATACGGGCCACCTCCTGTTGTACCCTATTGGGTTGTGCTACCCGCTCCAACGCCCGTTGTTGTGTCAATTGGTTGACGTTATAGGGCGGTTTTATTTTTTTTAGAATCGTAATGATAGCTTCTGAAGCGTAGCAAATACCCAAACGGACACCGGCCATCCCATAGGCTTTGGACAAGGTTTGGGTAATAATGAGGTTTGGAAATTCCCCAAGTCGCGATAACCAGCCCTCTTTGCCGGAAAAATCAATATAGGCTTCATCAATGATCACCAAGCCATTGAATTTTATGATAAGTTCCTCTACTTTTTCGGGATCAAAGCCATTTCCCGTAGGATTGTTGGGCGAGCATAAAAACAACAATTTGGTATGGTCGTCCGATCGTTGTAAGATATGTTCCACCACGGGCTGAAAGTCCTCCCAGAGCAATACTTCCCTGTTTTCCACGGCATTGGTTTCTGCCAATACTTTGTACATACCGTAGGTAGGCGGCAGGGTGATCACATTATCTTTATGGGGTTCACAAAATGCCCTAAAAATCAAATCCAGGACCTCATCGCTGCCATTGCCCAATAGTATCTGGGCGGTTTGTACCCCTTTTTGTTCCGCCAAAACTGATTTTAGGCTGCGCTGATGTGGATCGGGATAGCGGTTCACCCCATTTTCAAAAGGGTTTTCATTGGCATCCAAAAATACCATGTCCCTATCAAAATCCTTAAACTCATCACGGGCCGATGAATAGGGTTTTAACCGCTTTACGTTTTCCCGTACCAAACTATCCAGTTTAAACTTCTTCATATTTAGATTTCGCGACTCCGTTTGAAATGCCGTTAGTTTTTTAGTTCTTTCAATCTAAGGGTTACCGCGTTTTTATGGGCCTGTAAACCTTCGGCCTCAGCCATCAATTCCACACTCCTTCCAATATTTTGAATTCCCTCTTTGGATATTTTTTGAAACGTCATGCTTTTCATAAAGCTATCCAAATTTACTCCGCTATATTGTTTGGCATAGCCATTGGTAGGGAGCGTATGATTGGTTCCCGAGGCATAGTCCCCGGCGCTTTCGGGTGTATAGTTTCCGATGAACACTGAACCAGCATTCATCGTATTATCGATATAAAAATCCTCGTTTTCAACACAGACAATATAGTGTTCCGGGCCATAGGCATTAATGAGTTCCAAGGCCGTCTTGTCATCTTCAACATAGATCAACCGACTGTTTTCAATGGCTTTTTTTGCAATATCCTTTCGGGGAAGTTCCTGAATTTGTCTTTCAATTTCTATTTCCACCTGCTCCATAAAAGGCGCTGATGTGGAAACCAAAACAACCTGACTATCCACCCCATGTTCAGCCTGACTCAACAGATCGGAAGCAACAAATGCTGCATTGGCAGTTTCGTCCGCTACCACCAACAATTCACTTGGACCTGCGGGCATGTCAATGGCAACGCCCAGTTTAGTGGCGTACTGTTTCGCAACGGTTACATATTGGTTTCCTGGGCCAAAAAGCTTGTACACCTTGGGAATGGTATCGGTTCCATACGTCATTCCCGCTATGGCCTGGATACCTCCAATTTTAAAAATTCGCGTAACCCCGCACAGTTGGGCCGTGTAAACAATGGTAGCATCCAGATTGCCGTTTTCATCCGGAGGGCTGCACAGAACAATCTCTTCACACCCTGCCAACTTTGCAGGAATGGCCAACATCAAAATTGTTGAAAACAAAGGGGCCGTACCACCAGGGATATATAGTCCCACTTTTTGAATGGGCCGTTTTTCCTGCCAACATTTTACCCCAGGCATGGTTTCCAAAACAACCTCCGTTGTTTTCTGTGCCCGGTGGAATGATTCGATATTTGATTTGGCGATCTGGATGGCCGCTTTCAATTCTTTGGAAACGCTGGCATCTGCTGCGGCCATTTCTGTTTGGCTGACCGTAAAATGGGATAGTTCCACCCCATCAAATTTTTTGGTAAACGCTTTTATGGCCTTATCCCCATTCTGGGACACTTCTTTAAATACCTCGGCCACAATGGGTTCAATGGCATCAAAAGATTGTGTGGGCCTTGCCAGAATTTCTGCCCATTCCGTTCGCTTCGGATTTTTATACTTTTTCATATGCCTCCTTAACTTCCCTCAAATGGGAATTTTGTTCTTTCATTTCCTCCTTTTAATCACCGACACTACACCGGAGGTCGGGAGGGGCTTATAACACCATTTTTTCAATTGGGCAGACCAAAATACCTTCGGCACCCGCCAACCTCAATTCATCGATTACCTCCCAAAATTTGTCTTTGTTGATTACCGTATGTACGGAACTCCAGCCCTCGTCCGCCAGGGGCAATACCGTAGGGCTGCGCATCCCCGGTAAAATTTTCAATATTGCATCAAGACTGGTGTTGGGTACGTTCATCAGGACATAACGGTTTTTTCTTGCCTGCAGCACAGATCGGATCCTAAACCTAAGTTTATCCAGGATTTGCCTTCGCTCCTGATCTATTTTTGGGGAAACGGCCAAAACCGCCTCGCTCTTTAACAGCACTTCGACCTCCTTTAAATTGTTCTTGAACAAGGTGCTGCCGCTGGATACAATATCGCATATCACATCGGCCAGGCCAATATTGGGGGCTATTTCCACGGAACCATTGATCAGATGGATGTCTGCCGTTATTCCCCAACCCTCCAAAAACTTTTGTACCGTATGGGGATATGAGGTGGCGATACGTTTGCCCTCAAAGTCCTTGTAGTTACTGTAAGCATTGTTCTTTGGAATGGCCATGGAAACCTTGCATTTTGAAAAACCGAGTTTTTCCGCGACCTCTATCCCCTCCCCTTTTTCAAAAAGCACATTTTCGCCTATAACGGCAATGTCCACCACACCATCCTTTAAATACTGTGGAATATCGCCATTGCGTAAATAAAAAACGTCCATGGGGAAATTCCTGGCACTGGCCTTTAGCTGGTCCTTACCATTGTCAATGGAAATCCCGCATTCCTTTAAAATCTTAAGGGAGTCTTCGTTGAGCCTGCCACTTTTTTGAATTGCGATCCTTAGGTTCATAACTTCTTGTCTTTCCTGCCCGTCACCCTGAGCGCCCACCTGAATGCCAAGAGCGGGCAGGTAGTCGAAGGGTAGGCAGGAATCTAATTTAACATTACAACTTATTTCAACAGTTACCCACTGTCGTGGGAATAAAAAAACCCGCTTGATTACTCAAACGGGTCAGGTTATTTTGATTTACACAAAATATCGTTACCTCGCCTGAGCGATGCTATCGATATGATGGTGTGTAAATTTGTTTCTCATTTCGTTGACGAAGGTAAAATTTAATTTCTACACAAAAAAGAAATTATTAGTTATTTCCCAAAATCAAGGGGAGGCCGTCATCTCCTGAACCAACCACCACTACTTTGGCATTTGGGGATTGAGATAACTTTAAAGTGGCCTCTATGCCCTTGTCCTGCAAAATCTTGTCCGTAAGCGATGCGCTCAAAATCTTGTTCGCATCGGCCTTACCCTGCGCCTCTATACGCTGACGTTCGGCTTCCTTCTCGGCGGTAACCAGTCGAAATTCGTATTCCAAGGATTCCTGTTCCTGTTTCAATTTACGTTCAATCGCCTCCTTAATGGTTGGGGGGAGGGTAACATCGCGCACCAAGATTTCATCGAGAACAATATGTTGGCCTTCAACGATTTTCTTGGTTTCTTCGAAAATTTCAGCCTGAATGGCATCCCTTTTACTGGAATACAACTGCTCAGGGGTATAACGCCCCACTACCGAACGTGCTGCAGATCGGATGGTAGGCAGCAAAATCCTATCCAGATACCCTTCGCCTATTTGTTGGTGAAGCTGGCCCAATTCCCCATATTTGGGCATATACCATGCCGAGGCATCCAATTGAATATCCAAACCATTGGAGGAAAGCACCTTCATTTTCTCAAATACCTCCTGTCTTCTTACTTCGTATATGTATACCCTGTTCCAAGGGGCCACCAAATGAAAGCCTTCTCCCAAGGGAGGTTGGTCAGTAACCACACCACCGCTAAAACGTTTCCAAAGCACTCCTGCTTCACCGGCACCAATGTTTATGGCCGATTTGGAAATTAAAATGAACACTAAAATTATGACCACCACGGTGGGCAATGCAATTTTTGGTAATCTATCCATAAGTCCTATTCTTTTATAATAATCCGTTATATTTTCTAATAAACCATTCCAGGGCAAGGGCCAAAACCATGATGCCCAACACTATGCTAAAATCTATTAAAGATACTACATTCTTTGTGCTTTTTTGAACTGGAAGAAATTGATTTTCGTTCAATAAATCTGTTATAAGCCCAGAAACCTGGGAAGGGTAATACAAGTTTCCGGAATTGTTTTCTGCCAATCTTCTTAGCTTTAAATGATTGGCATTTAAGAATTGCTTTTCCAAATCAAAATCCAAAATTGTAAACTGCCCCGATTTGGAAATACGTTCCCTGGTTTCCGTAACCGTAAAGCTATACTCCCCTTCTTCCAAGTCGCTCAAGTCTGCCTGAAATTGATTTCCTTTTAAAAGCATGGGAATATCCCGGACCAGTCCATCATTACTTTTCAGATTTAAATTGAGACTGGCATTTTCATCAAAGCTATAGGTATTGTCAAAAAAGGACGCTTTAATCAAGGTTTCCGAAGCGTTTTCATAGGTCGTTTCAAAATCCAACTGCAATCGTTCCCTTTTCCCCGAGCTGGAAAGGTAGAATATGAGTTTTCCCATGAGTTCATCAAAGCCTGAAAAATCCTTTTCGTTCCTGTACGTACGCAACCGCCACTTCCAAATGTTGGCACCCAAAAGAAATGCCTGTTTACCGCCATCGGGAAGGATAAACCATAACGGTTCCTCCAGATTCACCCTACGTATCTGTTGGTAGGCGATTATACTGGGTTCCGTGTTGAATCGCAATTCCCCCAATTCCCCTTCCAAAGGTGGAAATCCATCCATCAGAAAATTGGAAATATCAAATACCTCAAAAGCGGCATTTTTGAACGGAAGGATTTCCTCGCCCTGACCAAATGCTTCCATGGTAAAACCTTCCAATTTGGTGTTTAAAAAGCTCCAATCCGTTTCGGGGCCCGTAATCGTAAAAACGCCCCCTCCCCGCTGTTTGATAAAATCATAGATGCTTCGAAAGGAGGCATTGGGTTGGTAAAGGACAAAAACATCAATGGCTTCCAACCTTTCCACGGGTGTATTGGGGGCCATGATGACCACCTGCCGTTGTTCATTGGATTCGATGGCTTTTTTTAATGCCCCAATATCCGGATGCTTAAAAGAAGATACGATACCAACTACCGTTTTTTCATCAATGATCTCTATAGTGGTACGCTTTACGTTGTTCAGGACATTCTTTTCGTTTTCCAAGGCGGACAGGGCCACTTCAATGGTTTTGATGCCCGTTGACTGCGCTTTTAGGAGTATGTTGATGTCATGGGAGCGCTCATTTTTGGAAAACTGCAAGGACTCCCTGTGGACAACACGGCCATCCATCGTGATTTTGACAGTGGTCCCGACCGTGGATTCCCCTGAATACACAAGCTGGGCCTCCAATGGGAATTGGTTATCCAAGAAGGCATATTTGTTCAGGTTCACCAACCCCACTCCAATGTCTTGATAGGACGTGGTATCCCCAACAACTATGGTATGGAGTTGTACTTGATTTCCTAAATCCAGATACTCATAATCCCTTCCATAGGTCTGGTTTCCGTCGGAGACCAGGATTACCGCATTATTTCCGCTGGCAAAGGTCTCTTTCAGGGTTGCCAGTCCATTTGAAATGTCCGTCCTTTTTCCGGCGAAATCCAGGCTGTCCAGGGGTTTTACCTCTTTTGAAAAAGCATATGGTCGGATGGAGAACTTTTCCTGCAATCCTTCATCCTGGGAAAATTGATTGACCAAATCCATAACCACCCCAGACTGTCCAAGGTTGGAAATGGAGGAGGACCCATCCACCAAAAGCACCAGATTGGACTTTTCCAAACGATAGCTGTTCTTGATAAATTCCGGGTTGATGAGTAACAAAAATCCCGAGAACAGCATTACAAAACGAAGCCCTACCAAAAGGATTTTTTTGGTTGCCCCACCCGTATAGTCCCGGTAGTGGAAAACTGCAATACCCAGCGCCACAAGAAAGGCTATCAGCATCAATACTATGGTCTGGGTCTGCATAAAAAGGTTTACGTTAAGTCAGCATACCACCGTCTACGTTCAAGACCTGACCCGTTACATAAGCAGAAAGGTCAGAGGCCAGGAACAAACAAGCATTGGCAACATCCTCCGGTGAGCCTCCCCTTTTCAAGGGAATGGCATCCCGCCAGCCTTGAACGGTTTTTTCATCCAACTTGTCGGTCATTTCGGTTTCAATAAAACCTGGAGCGATTGCATTGCATCGAATATTTCGGGAGCCCAATTCCAGGGCAACTGATTTTGTGAAACCAATCATTCCGGCCTTGGAAGCCGCATAATTGGTTTGACCCGCATTTCCCTTAACGCCCACAACACTGCTCATATTGATGATGGAACCGGACCTTTGCTTTAAAAGTGTACGTTGCACGGCTTTGGTCATATTGAAAACGGACTTCAAGTTGACCTCAATTACCTTGTCAAAATCTTCTTCCCCCATACGCATCAACAAGTTGTCCTTTGTGATTCCGGCATTGTTGATCAATACATCTATTCCGTCAAAATCCTGCAATACCGAAGCTACCAATTGCTCCGCTTCCTCAAAACTGGCAGCGTTGCTTTTATAGGCTTTGGCCTTCACTCCCAAGGAATTAAGCTCCTTTTCCAATTCCAGGGCAGGGCCTTCACTGGAACTATAGGTAAACGCCACATTGGCTCCATGACGTGCAAATACTTCCGCAATTCCTTTGCCTATGCCCCTGCTGGCCCCGGTAATGATTACATTCTTATCGTCTAAAAGTTTCATAGGTTTTAATTAAGGTTGGTAAAATTCAAATATAGGATTTGTGAGGGTATTGGCCCATAAAAAAATCCCGAGCAGGCCGGGATTTAGTATTGTTTTAACGGATTGCCCTACGCCATCACCTGTTTTACGGTGATGCCTATTTTGGCTGGAGAATCCACCACATGGATTCCACATTCCCGCATAATACGCTTTTTCGCCTGTGCCGTGTCATCACTACCTCCGACAATGGCGCCGGCATGGCCCATGGTACGACCGGCAGGCGCGGTTTCTCCCGCAATAAATCCGACTATAGGTTTTTTACTGCCACTTGCCTTATACCAATTGGCGGCATCGGCTTCCAATTGTCCCCCAATTTCCCCGATCATGACCACACAATGGGTATCTGGGTCATTGATCAAAAGTTCAACCGCTTCTTTTGTAGTAGTTCCGATGATGGGATCTCCCCCAATTCCAATGGCCGTGGTTATTCCCAAACCTTGGCGAACCACTTGATCTGCGGCTTCATAGGTCAATGTTCCGGATTTGGAAACGATGCCTACATTGCCTTCCTTAAAGACAAAACCGGGCATGATCCCAACTTTGGCCTCACCAGGGGTGATCACACCTGGACAATTGGGTCCTATCAACGTGCAATCCAAGTCCTTGATATAATCGTTTGCTTTTACCATATCGGCCACCGGAATACCTTCCGTTATCGTTATGATCACTTTGATCCCTGCATTAGCGGCCTCCATAATGGCATCTGCGGCAAAGGCAGGTGGCACAAAGATGATCGATGTATCGGCCCCAACCTTTTCAACAGCATCCGCTACCGTATTGAACACGGGTTTCCCCAAATGTTCCTGTCCGCCCTTACCCGGGGTGACCCCACCAACAACATTGGTTCCGTAAGCTATCATTTGTTCCGCGTGAAAGGTTCCTTCACTTCCGGTAAAACCCTGTACAATTATTTTTGAGTCCTTATTGACCAATACACTCATTATATCTTTTTTAAAAAGTTCGACAAAAATAGGATATCATCAATGAAAAATAAAGTCCGTTCCTTAAATGTTCTTTACTTTTTCCAATATGCTCGGAATCTGTTTTACGCTTGCCATTTGCTTCAACTTTTCCCGGGCTTCTTCTGCAGGACTTCCAAAATAGGTTTTTCCACCTTTCAAGGATTTTGCGATACCTGTCTGGGCAAGGACCACGGCCTTTTTTCCAATAGTAATCCCACTGGTCACGCCTACCTGTCCCCAAAGGGTGACCTCATCTTCAATGACCACACAGCCGGCAATACCACATTGTGAGGCAATGAGACATTTTTTACCAATGACCGTATCGTGTCCTACTTGGATTTGGTTATCCAATTTGCTTCCCTCTTTTATTGTTGTATCACCGGTAACACCCCTATCAATGGTACAACCAGCACCAATCTCAACCTCATCTTCAATCAGTACCCTGCCTACTGACAAAAACTTATCCCATTTTTCATCTCGCTTGTTGTAGTAAAAAGCATCTCCCCCAAGGACCGTTCCTGAATGTATAATCACATTGTTGCCTATAATGCAATTATCATTGATGGTCACATTTGCATGAATTAGGCAATTTTCCCCAATCCTTACATTGTTTCCAATGAATACGTTAGGTTGAATTATGGTGTTCTTCCCAATGGTAGCGGATTCAGCGATAGTCTGCGAAGCAGGTTGGAAGGGTTTGAAATGTGTCGTTAATTTATTGAAATCCCGAAATGGGTCATCAGAAATCAATAGGGATTTGCCTTCGGGACAATCCACTTTTTTATTGATCAATACGGTAGTTGCGGCGGAATCCAAAGCTTTTTGGTAGTATTTTGGATGGTCCACGAATACGATGTCCCCGGCTTCAACCACATGGATTTCATTCATTCCCAGCACCTCAAAATCCGGTGCACCTACAAATTCAGCTCCTATGAGTTCGGCAATTTCGCTTAAGGAGTATGGCCTGGCAAACTTCATCGCTACTATTTATTCCTTGGCCCTTTCTTGATAGGAGGCCGTTGCCGTATCTATTTTTATCCTGTCACCTTCATTGATGAAAAGCGGAACATTGATCCTTGCTCCCGTCTCCATGGTTGCGGGTTTGGTTGCATTGGTCGCTGTGTTTCCCTTTACACCGGGTTCGGTATGGGTTACTTCCAATATCACGCTTGCCGGCATTTCAACCGATAAGGGCATCTGGTCCTCCGTATTGAAGATTATGGTCACTACCTGTCCTTCTTTCATCAAGTCTGGTGAATCCAGGGCATCTTTCTGTAGTGCAATCTGATTGTAATCATCCGTATTCATAAAATGGAAGGTATCCCCCTCCGCATATAAATATTGATAGGAACGGGTCTCCACTCGTACATCCTCAATTTTATGCCCTGAGGAAAACGTGTTATCGATGACCTTTCCCGTAGTAACACTTTTTAATTTGGTACGTACAAAAGCTGGTCCTTTTCCAGGTTTCACATGAAGGAATTCAACAATTTTGTAAATATCATTATTGTACTTGATGCACAATCCTTTTCTAATATCCGAAGTATTTGCCATAATTAGTTGTTGCTAAAATAACCTTTCATTATCCCTCGCTGGGAGTCCCTAATAAACTGAAGTATTTCATCCCTTTCCGGGGTAGCTTCCATCTCGGCCTCTATGATTTCCGCCGCTTGGGAATTGTTGTAATTATTTTGATACAGTATTCTGTAAATATTTTGGATTTCCCGAATCTTGTGGGATTCGAAACCCCTCCGTCTTAATCCAACGGAATTGATCCCAACATAGGAAAGTGGTTCACGGGCCGCTTTTACGAACGGGGGAACATCTTTCCGCACCAATGACCCTCCGGTTACAAAGGCATGCCTTCCTACGGATACAAATTGGTGTACGGCCACCATCCCAGCTAATACAACATTTTCACCTACCGTGACATGACCGGCCAATGTTGAATTATTACTGAAAATACAACCGTTGCCCACCAAACAGTCATGGGCCACATGGCAATAGGCCATGATTAGGCAATTGTTGCCAATGACCGTTTTCATACGATCTGAAGTTCCTTTATTGATGGTAGCACATTCCCTAATGGTGGTATTATCCCCAATATGGACAGTGGTTTCCTCGCCTTTGTATTTTAGATCCTGTGGTATGGCCGAAATCACGGCTCCGGGATAAATATTACAGTTTTTCCCGATTCGTGCGCCTTCCATGATGGTCACATTGGAACCAATCCAGGTACCCTGACCAATGGTTACGTTATTATGGATGGTAGTAAATGGTTCAATGACCACATTTTTTGCGATTTTGGCTCCCGGGTGGACATATGCCAAAGGTTGGTTCATGCTAATTTCCTTTTACTTTTGTTATTTGTGCCATTATTTCCGCTTCGGAAACCAATTTACCGTTTGCGTACGCTCGTGCCTGCATCTGACATATCCCCCGTCTTATTGGGGACAATAGGTCCAATTTGAATATTAGCGTATCTCCTGGAACCACCTGATGTTTGTACCTAACATTGTCAATTTTTAAAAGATAGGTGAGGTAATTTTCCGGATCGGGGACCGTACTCAGTACCAATATTCCTCCGGTCTGTGCCATAGCCTCAATCTGAAGTACTCCGGGCATCACGGGAGCTCCGGGAAAATGCCCCACAAAAAACGGTTCGTTCATGGTCACGTTCTTCATGCCAATGACATGCTCCTCCGACAGTTCCAAAATTTTATCGACCAATAAAAAAGGAGGACGATGGGGAAGCATTTCCATAATTTGGTTGATGTCCTTTACGGGGGGCGCATGCAAATCCACATCGGGAACATAATTTCTACGTTCCTGCTTTATAATTTTTTGAAGCTTTTTGGCAAATTGGGTATTCACAAAATGCCCCGGTTTATTGGCAATGACCTTTCCCCGTATCCGCGTGCCCGTCAAGGCCAAATCCCCTACGACATCCAAAAGCTTGTGCCTGGCCGCTTCATTGGGTTGGTGCAGCGTAAGGTTATCCAATATCCCATTGGGTTTTACGGAGAGTTTTTTCTTGTCAAATGCCTTTTCCAATTTCTTCATGGTGGATTCGGAAATTTCCTTGTCCACATACACAATGGCATTGTTCAAATCGCCTCCTTTTATCAGGCCATGCTCCAACAGCATTTCCAGTTCGTGCAAAAAACTAAAGGTTCTGGCACTGGCAATCTCGGATTTGAAATCCGACATATGCTCCAGAGTGGCGTTTTGTGTCCCCAGGACTTTGGTGCCAAAATCCACCATAGTGGTTACCTGATATTCCTCGGCGGGGATTATGGTAATCTCACTATTTGTGGCTTCGTCTTTATAAGAGATAACGTCCTTTACCACATATTCATCCCGATCACCTTCCTGTTCCACAATTCCGGCTTCTTCCAGGGCTTCCACAAAAAAACGGGAAGATCCATCCATAATGGGAGGTTCTGGGGCGTCCAGTTCAATAAGTACATTATCGATGTCCATCCCGACCAAAGCGGCCAAAACATGTTCCGAGGTTTGGATTTTTACCCCGTTCTTCTCCAAATTGGTCCCCCGTTGGGTGTTGATCACATAAGAAGCATTGGCTTCTATGACCGGCTCACCTTCCAAGTCCGCCCTTTTAAAAGCAAAACCGTGATTTTCCTTTGCAGGGACAAAGGTCATGGTCACATCCTCTCCCGTATGCAGACCTACACCTTTTAAAGTAACTGACTTAGCAATGGTTTTTTGCTTAGTGCTGTTGGCTTTCATGGTTGAATTTCTTTTCCAGTTCGTTAACTTGATTGATGATCTTTGGTAAGTTCTTAAAATGAACATAGGATTTGTTATAATCCCCATAGTTCAATGCAGGAGAACCCTGCAGTACTTCATCATCCTTGATATTTCTTCCTATACCGGACTGTGCCTGAATTTTTACCCTGTCCCCAATGGTGATATGCCCAACAATTCCCACCTGGCCACCAATAAGGCAATGCTTGCCAATTTTGGTCGACCCCGCAATTCCCGTTTGGGCCGCAATGGCGGTATGTTCCCCAATTTCAACATTGTGGGCTATCTGTATCTGATTATCCAGTTTTACCCCTTTCCTGAGGACGGTCGATCCCAAGGTGGCCCTATCTATGGTGGTTCCGGCACCAACATCAACATTGTCCTCCAAAATAACATTACCGGTTTGCGGTACTTTGCTGTACTCACCATTGGTATTGGGCGTAAATCCAAAACCATCGGCACCGATAATCGCCCCACTATGGATCACACAGTCATTGCCAATGATCGATTCCGAATAAATTTTGGCTCCTGCAAAAATGACGCAGTCGTTGCCTATGGTTACGTTGTCCCCAATATATACGTTGGGATAAACCTTTACATTGTTCCCGATTTCCACATTATCGCCCAAATACGAAAATGCACCCAAATAAAACGCTTCCCCAAATTTGGCAGAATCTGAAACAAAGGAGGGTTTTTCAATCCCAACCTTATTATTTTTTACCTGATTGTAGTATTCCAACAATTTAGAAAAGGACTTATAGGCATCATCCACCTTGATCAAAGTGGTGGTCAGTTCCTGTTCTGGGACAAAATCCTTGTTCACAATGGTAATCGATGCCTGGGTCGTGTAGATGTACGAAGTATACTTTGGGTTTGCGAGAAACGTAAGACTACCGTCCACTCCCTCCTCAATTTTGGAGAGTTTATGAACCATGATTTGGGGATTGCCTTCAATTTCCCCTCCGAGAATTCCGGCAATTTGGGTAGCTGTGAACTTCATTGCGGCAAAAGTAAGAAAATTTGTCAAACGCTTGCCTTGGGGTAACAAACATAGTATTTCACCACTTTGTTCGAAAGCGACCCAAGGTTGAAATGATCCGAAGCCCTCGCTACATCGATCAACTTCCCACTTTTGGTCAAAATATGGATGTTCTGATCTTTGGCATTATAGGCCTGATTGCTGATTTCCCCTTCAAAAACATAATACTCCAATTCAGCATCCCCAATACCATAGTTCATTTTGGTCCAGGCCCTTCGTTGTTCCAGTTTCGCCTTATTGTAGGGCTTGTCCTTAATCTTTATTTTCAAAAGGTTCCGGCGTAAAAGGCGTTTTGACAGATCCGAAAGGATAAAATCATCGTGGTACTGCCATTCTTTTAGGGCGGAAATCACATCCACATCGTCCAATTCGGAAAAGCGCGCTAGATTTCCCCTATCAAAATCGGTTACTTCATGCTGCAAAAATCCTATAAACGCCCCTGAACCCTTCAGGGGTTTGCCTTCCTTCAATACGTACTTGGCCCTTTTTATCAATTTTATCAGCAAAGCCTCCGCAACCAGACTCGTTTTATGCAGGTATACCTGCCAATACATGAACCTACGTGCCATTAAGAATTTCTCCACGGAATAGAGTCCCTTTTCTTCCACAACCAATTCGTTGTTGGCCACATTCAGCATCGTGATCAAGCGGTCGGAACTGATGTTCCCTTCAGTTACCCCGGTATAAAAGCTGTCCCGTTTCAGGTAATCCAACCGATCCATATCCAGTTGGCTGGACACCAATTGGTTCAGGTATTTTTTGGGATGCTCCCCCTTAAAAATTTGCAGGGCCACTTCCAGTTCACCTCCAAATTCCCCGTTCAACTCTTCCATAAACAAGAGGGAAATCTGCTCGTGACTGCTATTGGGAATCAGGGAATGTTCCAGGGCATGGGAAAAAGGGCCATGTCCAATATCGTGCAGTAAAATGGCACAGAACAGTCCATTTTCCTCCTCTGGGGTAATCTCCACATGTTTGTACCGCAAAATCTGTACGGCCTTCTGCATTAAATGCATACAGCCCAGGGCATGGTGAAAACGCGTATGGTGCGCCCCGGGATAGACCAAGTAGGAAAGCCCCATTTGGGAAATCCTCCGAAGGCGCTGAAAATAGGGGTGCCCAATTAATTTAAAAATCAATTCACTGGGTGTCCCAATAAATCCATATATGGGATCGTTAAATATTTTAAGCTTGTTGGTCTGTGACAATAGGCTTATTTTGAGGACGCAAAGATAGCACTATAATGAGCATGAAAAAGATATCCATTCTATGGGTCGATGATGAAGTTGACCTTTTAAAGCCACACATCCTTTTTTTGGAAAACAAAGGCTATGAACTGACCACCGTTCAAAGTGGACAGGAAGCTTTGGACGAAGTAGATCGCCAACGTTTTGATATTGTCTTTTTGGATGAGAACATGCCCGGGCTTTCCGGTCTGGACACCCTGGGCGAAATCAAACAACGGGAAGCATCCCTGCCCGTGGTCATGATCACCAAGAGTGAGGAGGAATACATTATGGAGGAGGCCATTGGCAGTAAAATTGCGGATTATTTGATCAAACCCGTCAATCCCAACCAAATCCTGCTTTCCCTAAAAAAGAATTTGGACCATTCCCGACTGGTATCCGAACGGACCACGGCCAATTACCAACAAGAATTCCGGAAAATTGCCATGGACCTTTCCATGGTCAATTGTTATGAAGAATGGGCAGAACTGTACCAAAAATTAATTTTTTGGGAACTGCAATTGGAGGAAATCGAGGATCAGAGCATGTTCGAAATATTGGAATCCCAAAAAGTGGAGGCCAATTCGCAGTTCAGCAAATTTGTGGACAAAAGGTACCGTTCCTGGTTTGAGGAGGATGATGGACCCGTACTTTCCCATATGTTATTTAAAAAGTGGGTGGTTCCCGAGCTAAAGGGTTCCAAAACCCTTTTTGTGGTCATTGACAACCTTAGGTACGACCAATGGCTCGCGTTTGAGGACACGGTTTCCAATTTTTATCGAAAGAAAACCGAACGCGCCTATTTTAGCATCCTACCCACGGCAACCCAATATGCCCGTAACGCCATCTTTTCGGGACTGACCCCTTTGGAGATGGAAAAACGGCATCGCGAATGGTGGAAAAACGATACCGATGAGGGTGGAAAAAACCTTTATGAAGCAGAGTTCCTGGGGGCACAACTCAAGCGGTTGGGGCTGGACCTAAAGTGGGAATACCATAAAATAAGCAGCCTGAAGCAGGGAAAACAGTTGGCGCAGAACTTTAATTCCCAAAAGGACAATGACCTGACCGCCATTGTATACAATTTTGTGGATATGCTGTCCCATTCCAAAACCGAAATGGAGGTGATTCGGGAACTGGCCAGTAATGATAAGGCCTATCGATCCTTGACCCTCAGTTGGTTTAAAAACTCCCCTTTACTGGAAATTATCCAAAAAGCCCAGGCCCTGGGGATGAAACTGATCATTACCACCGATCACGGCACCATAAACGTAAAACAGCCGTCCAAGGTCATTGGCGACAGGGATACCAGCCTTAACCTGCGTTATAAAACAGGGCGGAGCCTAAGCTATAATGAAAAAGAGGTACTGGCTGCCAAAGAACCCGCCAAGGTACATTTACCCAACATTAATGTAAGCAGCTCCTATATTTTTGCCAAAAACGATCTGTTCTTTGCCTACCCCAACAATTACAACCACTATGTAAGCTATTACCGCAATACCTACCAACATGGGGGTATCAGTCTGGAGGAAATGATCATCCCCTTTGTGGTTTTGGAGGTGAAATGAGTCTTTTTTTAATTATTATTCTTAACAAAGGAGTAGATAAACGTATTGTAACATATTAAATCCAGTTCTCCATGTAATGAGAACTGGATTCTATATAATCTAAAAGGCACTCAAATTTAGAAGCTGATCAGACTTTCGGGATGAATAAGAAAAGAGTCTTTCCCAATTTCATAGAACAGACTAATTAAAAACACTACTATAAAAAGTGCACAGAAAAAAATTCCAATTAATCTATTTTCTTTGCTTTCAGTTTTCATAACCTTTTGAATTATTTCGTTAACACTAGATTAAACTCTCAGGGTGTAATTCGTATGAATCTTTTCCTAATTGATAAAAGAAACTAGTCACTGAAATCGCTGCTGCAATAGCCCAATGACCGCCATCAATACTCTTTAAATCGTTTCTAGAAATCTCTTCAATACTATTTTCATGTGGTTTCATAAAGATAAAAATTTTAAAATTATTATAAATAAAAGTCAAAAAAACCTCCCCCATCTTTCATATACTCTATTCTTCTACCTAAAAAAAATGCCCCTACTGCAAAGCCAATTAACCCGCCTCCATTGGTGTGATTCAAGTCTTCTTCAGTCAATTCTGTGACATTTAATGATTTCAAATTATTCATTGTCTGATATTTTTTGGATTAAATATTCATTTTACACCAAAACCAGAAATTCTGTTGCGCGCTGTTTTGATGTTTGGTAAAGATGGACAATGACACTCTCATTTTTTGAGAGTCATGGGGCCAAAACTGTTAAAATTTCATCAATCTTTTAATAGTATCAAAACCAAACCCACCTGTAAGGTTACGTTGTGCGCTCTCATTCAAACTTTCCATAAAAAAGCCGCATTTAAACTCCGTAGGTTCCGAATACGCATAACTCTGTTGGACTACATCATAATACACGGGGGCGTTCAATTCCTTCATCGTTTCGATCATCCGAAACACCATGGAGTAAGCCTAGAGGGAATGATTATCCCTTTGTGGTTTTGGAGGTGAAGTAGGTCTTTTTTAAATTATTATTCTTAACAAAGGAGTTGCCATCTTCTTATTTTATCAAAAGTATCGCTTGCTTTTGCTAAAGGTAGAATTTTACTTAAGTCACTATATATCATATTATTATAATCCAAAATGAATTTGGAAAACTCTGAGGAAATTAATAATGAAATACAAAGGCATAGAAAAAAATCGCACCCTTAAAGTTCATCTAGTCATATTTGAAGTTATTGAATGAATTTTCTAGAAAAGGATGGTCAAAATTGGACCATCCCTCCCTTATTACAGTTTATTGTTCCAACAATCAAGCAAAAGGCTTCTACCGTCAGATCCATTGTAGTAACCGAGCTCCATGATTAATCCAAACAAACCGAATCCAAGGAAAACCCCTAGCAAAGCAATTGCCGCCAGCATGGGTTTCCATTTGTTCTTCATTCAAAAGTTTCATTTATCTTTTTTTAAAAGTTTATAGAAATAGAATAATTCATATATAAAAAACATACTGAATCCCATGAATAAAATCGTATTTAAATTTTGACCAAGTATGTATCCAGTTGCCCAATTAAAAACTATTATTGCTAACAACACAGTAGAAATTATTTTGGAATACAGTAAATTTTTCATTGATATGGATTTTTTAATTACAAACATCCGGACAAGGAAGCTCCACCGACTAAGGTAGCCGACCCTACAAAAGCCGGTGCAAACAAAAAACCTGCTACAAAAAGCCCGCCAGCAATAGCACCAGCTATTAGACATCCTCTACTACCAGAAGCAGAGAGATTTTCCATTGTTTCTAAACTTAATGATTTCATTAATTTTAAATTTAATTTATACTTACTCTTTTTAGGCTTTTCAGTTTCCGCCCTGATTATGTCATAACAACACAAATATAAAATATTTTCTACACATCAATAATTATTTATATTTTATTTGAGCATTATTTCTCAACAACCTCTATTGTTTATTGACCTAATCAATAAAAAAGAGTATATTCGCTATACTTATCCTCAAAAAAATGGTAAAAACTATTGACCGTATCATACAGTTTATCCAATACGCAGGGCTGAGTGCCCGGAAGTTTGATATGTCCATTGGGGCCAGTAATGGTTATACCCTACGGATGAAGAAGAACCATGCTTCTGTGGGCAGTGATGTTATTGAAAATATTGTACGCACCTACCCACAGTTGAATTTAATATGGTTGATTACTGGCGAAGGGGAAATGCTCAATCCGGATAAAGCGGTTTTACATACGGGAAAACTTTCCAAATCCCAGATTAAGGAAATAGAAGAGATTGTGGAAGCCAAGATCAAGGAACGCCAAGAAAGGGAACTCAAGGAAATGCTGGAGGATATTGCACACGAAATCACCAAAAGAACACGGTCAAAGGACAATTAGTTCTGTTCCAGCCCTCTAAGGGACCTTTTACCTCTGCTTTAACCAATCTTCCAATTCCTTCTTAAGCTTTAAGAGCGTAATTACAATCCCTTGTTTGTAGATTTGATTGGATTTTAGTTTTCCAACGCACATCATCTAAATAAGTACAATTGAAGGAAATAATCTATGACCAAAAGACCATTGCCGAAGTGGCACGGTCGTTACTGCTGCACCAAAAAAGTCCGGTATTGGCGTTTTACGGGGCCATGGGGGTAGGGAAAACCACCTTGATTAAAACCTTGGTCAACGAACTTGGGGGTATTGATCTGGGCCATAGCCCCAGTTTTGGATTGGTAAACGAATATCATGACAAAAACGGAAATCTTTTGGCCTATCACTTCGATTTTTACCGTATCAATTCGCTGGAAGAGGCTATGGATATAGGATTGGAAGAGTATTTTTCCAGTAACGCCCATCTCTTTATCGAATGGCCCGAGAAAATTGAACCGCTTTTGCCAGAAGGGTACCACAAGGTTTTGCTGTATTTTATCGATGAAACAACCCGTCGTATCGAATATTAAAGGACTACTAAGGCCTTCTTAAACAATACTTCCTATATTCAAATCAAAGTTCCTTCTACCGACAAACGGGATAAAACTTCGGTTGAAATGCAAATAATCTCGATGAAATGCATTTTTAATCAAAACTTTTCCTACATTTGCCGTTGAATGAATTCATTTATTAACCAAAAATTTTAGTACGATGAACACTAAGAAAGTAATTTTTGGTATTTTGGCTTGTTTGACCTTGATGGCAGCTATTGCTGCACCTTACGCAACTGTAGATGACAATCAAGAGGTTGGTATTGACAAAAGAAAAGTAGTCAGGGTAGAATAGGTCAAAATTCTTTAAGGTTAGAAAGGGCAATACTACATTGCCCTTTTTTTCGTTATAGCCTATACCAAACTAGCTTGCCAAGAGATGCGACGAGTAAAAACTGAAAAAGGGCAAAAGGCAAAAAAGCGGATTATCATTGAATCTACTTTGGTGTTTTTCATCATTTTAGCACCTTTTCTATTAAAGGTATATGAACTGTTTCCGGATGATCCCGATGCCTCTATCGTAATTTTCGGAAAGGAGTTGGGCAAAAATGGTTGGCCCGATTATCAAGTATATTTTTGGTTCCTTTTCCAAAAAGTAGTACCCCTGTACCTTATTTTTATTTGGTTTATGACCTGTAAGCACTGGTGGTACCATATCTTGTTATTACCCATTATCATGTATGCCTTCCAAATCTTTGAGGATATCTTTGATAAGGATTATATCGTGGATAGCGAAAACTTATTGTGGCTTTTACCCATATGTGTAATCGTTATTCCCTTTGTCTATTTTATTCGTATGAAGTTGTATGACAAACATGTACATGGGATCGATTTGGAAGCCATGGATGCCGAATTAAAAATCCTCAAGGAAAAAGAGGAACTGCGTAAAGAACGTGAAAAGCTGGAACAACGCAAGATTACCCTTTCAAAAAAAATGTAACTTTGGCGTAAACATCCTGTTTACCTTATATGAACCAGCCTTCTTCTCCGTTTAGCAAGCAACAGTTGCTTCCCCAGGAAGAAACCTTGGAAATCTTAAAACAAAAAGGAGAACTTTTTATAGGCCTTCCCAAGGAAAATCAATACCAGGAAAAACGTATCTGCCTCACCCCGGATGCGGTCAATGCCATTACCGCCCATGGACATCGCGTACTCATGGAGTCCGGTGCCGGCGAAGGGGCCAACTACTCCGATGTGGACTATACCGATGCAGGTGCGGAAATCACCAACGACACCAAAAAGGTATTCTCATGCCCTCTGATCCTTAAGGTGGAACCCCCTACCCTTTCTGAAATTGATTTACTAAATCCACAGGCGACCATTATTTCTGCCTTGCAGATCAAGACCCAAACCAAAAAGTATTTTGAGCAACTCGCCAAAAAACGGATTACGGCCATTGCCTTTGAGTACATTAGGGATGAGGACGGGAAGTTTCCCGCGGTACGGTCCCTAAGTGAAATTGCGGGGATTTCCTCAATACTTATCGCATCCGAATTGATGGCAGTGACCAACCACGGAAATGGATTGATGTTTGGCAACATCAGTGGGGTCCCACCCGTTGAAGTGGTCATCATTGGTGCCGGAACCGTTGGTGAATTTGCCGCAAGATCGGCCCTGGGCCTTGGGGCAAACATCAAAATTTTTGATAATTCCATTACCAAGCTGCGAAATATCCAAACCAATTTAAAGCAAACGGTGTACACCTCCACCATTCAGCCCAAAAACCTATTGAAGGCTTTAAAGCGTTGTGATGTGGCCATCGGTGCCGTACGCGGAAAGGACCGTTCCCCCATTGTGGTCTCCACCAGCATGGTGGAGCATATGAAGAAAGGGGCGGTCATTATTGATGTAAGTATTGATATGGGCGGTTGTTTTGAAACTACGGAAGTGACCGATCACGACCAACCTACCGTGGAAAAATATGGGGTCATCCATTATGGGGTTCCCAACATTCCCTCCAGATATCCCAGGACCTCCACCATATCCATAAGCAATATCTTTACCCCCTATCTCCTAAAAATTGGGGAGGACGGTGGTCTGGAGAACTCCCTACGTTTTGATAAGGGGCTTCGCAACGGGCTGTATATGTACCACGGGATTTTGACCAATAAATCGGTTGGGGATTGGTTTGGCCTGTCCTACAACGATATTAATTTCCTTATTTTTTAATGAAAAGTGGCTTTTTAAAACGCCTGGGATGGTATCTCATTGGTTTTTCCATAGGATTGGTATTCCTGGTGTTCTTCATCAAAAAGAAATCCGGTGAATCGGGCTTCGAGGTTTGCTATTTTCCCAATTGCAGGGTGTTAAAGGACATTCGTTCCAAATCCATTTCCTATGCCAATGGACTTGAGGACACCTTTTCCAGGGATTCGGTGTTATGGTATTCCTTCTTTAAAGGGGGCACTATCGATTTTGGAAAAAGTGACACCAGGTCCGAGCCCTGCAAGCGCTATCGTATTGAAAACGATGATGAAAAGGTCATTATGGTCAAAAGCTGTCCGGACGAGGTTGTCGTGGAATCGTACAACGAACCTTAAATCTTACGCCGGGCCCTTTCCTTTTTCAACAATTCCATTTCCCTGGAGGTCTGTCCCGTTACCGAAGTATTCTCCTCTGCCCTTCTGATCAGATAGGGCATCACATCCCTCACCGGTCCGTAAGGTAGATATTTGGCCACATTATATCCATGCTCCGCAAGGTTAAAGCTGATGTGGTCACTCATCCCGAACAATTGCCCAAACCACACCCGATCGTCGTCATGGGATAAGGCGTGCCCCGCGATCAGTTCCATCAATTTATAGGAGCTTTCCTCATTATGGGTTCCGGCAAAAATGGTAAAGGTGTCCAAATGATCGGCCATATAGGCAATGCCGTTATCAAAACTCTCGTCCGTCAGCTTTTTGGAAGCACAGATAGGACTTTTATAGCCTTGCTCCTCCGCCCTTTTGTTCTCCTTTTCCATATAGGCGCCCCGAACCGCTTTGATGCCCAGTTTAAATCCTTCCTCGACCGCTATTTGGTGGATTCCTTTCAAGAAATCCAATCGATCCCAACGGTACATTTGGGCCGTATTGAAGACCACGGCCCTTTGGGTATTGTATTTTCGCATCATCTGCAGACAAAGTTCGTCCGCTGCATCCTGTATCCAGCTTTCCTCGGCATCTATAAGTAGGGAAACCTCCAAATCGAATGCTTTTTGACATACTTTTTCGTACCTGCCCACAATCCGGTCCCACTCGGCCTGTTCCAGGTCGCTCAATGGTTCCCCGGCACTCTTTTTCTCCAGCAAACCAAACCTTCCAAAGGCCGTGGGCTTAAAAACTGCAAAGGGGATGGCATTTTTTTCCTTTACAAAATCAAGGACCCGAAGTATTTTCTCAAGTGCACTATCCAACTGGTTCTCCACCTCTTTCCCCTCAACCGAGTAATCCAAAATGGAGCAGACCCTTTTTTGGTACATCTTGTCAATGATCGGGAGGCAATCCTCCTCACTGACCCCCCCGCAAAAATGGTCGAATACCGTTGCCCTGATCAAGCCTTCAACAGGTAAATGTGCGTTGATGGCAAAATTGGTTACGGCGGTACCAATACGCACCAGTGGCTCATTTGCAATAAGTCTGAAAAGGAAATACGCACGTTCCAGTTCGGAATCACTTTTTAGTGCAAATGCCGTTGCAGTATCTTCAAAAATTCGTCCCATATTTGTTAATTTCTCGATTTGGTAAAGATAAGCAGGTGTTAAATATTCTTTTTGTCAATTTATGGTTTTCTTTGACCCATAGTTTAAAGTAATAGAAGCGTTATGGAAGCTGCCGTAGAAACCACCCATGAAATATACTTTAATGACGTAGCCAAGGCCATCCTACACCAAAAATTGGGAGGGCAGCGCTACTCCAAAATATTTGTTCTGGTGGATGAAAACACCAAAACACATTGCCTACCGCTGTTCCAAAACCTCTGTTCCCACCCCATAGAGGGCATTATTTCCATTAAGCCGGGCGAAACGTATAAAACGATAGCGACCTGCTCAAAGGTTTGGGACCAATTATCCGAAATGGGGGGCGATCGCAAGAGCCTGCTCATCAATCTTGGCGGTGGTGTGGTTACGGACCTGGGTGGGTTTGTGGCGGCTACCTTTAAACGGGGCATTGACTTTATCAACATACCCACCACACTATTGGCCATGGTGGATGCTTCCGTAGGTGGTAAGACCGGAGTGGATCTGGGCGTTTTAAAAAACCAAATAGGGGTTATCCAACAACCAAAAATGGTATTGGTCTTTCCGGAATTTTTAAAGACCTTGGAGGAACGCCAGATAAAAAGTGGATTTGCGGAAATGCTCAAACACGGATTGATCATGGACGACACCTACTGGAACCATCTCCGATCGGAAGCCTTTTCCCACTATGACCAAGAACTGATAAAAACATCCATAAAAATAAAAGGGGGCATTGTTGCGAAGGATCCTACCGAACAGAACATCAGGAAAAAACTGAATTTTGGCCATACCCTAGGGCATGCCATAGAGTCCTATTGCCTTGAAAGTACGGAACGGGATACCTTGTTGCACGGGGAAGCCATTGCCATTGGGATGGTGCTGGAAAGTTACCTGTCCCATAAACTCACTGGATTATCAAAAATTGAATTGGAGGAAATTAAGCGGGAATTTAAGAAGTACTTTACACCCGTAAGCTTCTCCAAGGTCGAGATAGAAACGATCATAGCCCTTATGAAGCACGATAAAAAAAATCAGCACGGCAACATCAACTTTACGCTCTTGGCCAGTATAGGAAATGCGGTCATCAACATTAGGGTACCCCATGAGCTATTGGTGGAATCTTTCCTTTACTACATGGATGGATAACTTCATATACTAAAAAATAGTTTTGACAACTCTTTGGTCCCATGGGTGGCTATTTTTTTTAGCTTTAATTGTCTAACCTAAGATACCTACTATGAAACGAGTAATTGTAGATTACAAAAGGCTGGATCGGGAGGTGGCCTCCCTGCTGATCGACCTTTATCCACATGGCTATGGGGACAACGATATCATTGTCTTGAAAAAGCCCAACGGGGAGTTGATCGAAGCAGTTGAGGTCAAAACCGATGATACCATTTATCTGGTAAAAATCAGTCAAAGCCTATCCAATTTTATTTCCAATTTTGAGGAAAACATTGAAAAGGAACTGGGCAGTTCCGAAGAAGCACAGCTTACCGAGGGAGCAGTTGATGGCAGCCCTGAAATAGAACCTGATTTCAGTACGGATTCAGAGGATACCGTTTAGAAATAATAATCTTCCAAAACCTTTAAATGGTGTACCTGGTGACCACAGATCACATAGCCTAATGCCCTTACGCTCATCTTAACCCCACTGGCCGTTCCCATTCGTTGCAAACTATCTTCATTGAACGACCTGAACAGGGAAATACTGGCCTGACGAATACCCATGAATTCTTCTAAAATCCCCGCTTTTGTCCTTTGGTTGGCAAAGCTTTCCACAACATAATCGTCCTGCTCAAATCCCGGAAGTTCCGAACGGTCATTTCTGGCAAAACGCAACGCCCGGTACTGAAAAATACGTTCCGTATCCAGTAAGTGTACCAAAACTTCCGCTACGGTCCACTTACCTGTATCGTAGGCAAATGTCAATTTATGGTCTTCCAGACGGGCCATAAAGGATTGCATATCCTTAAGTCCCTCTTCCAGGGCGGGGAGCAAAGGCACATCTCCCATGGCCTCGATGTACGTGGAATAGTACGGATGGTACTCGCTTGGTTCAGGTTTGGAGGTATTCAATCCCCTATTTTAGAGTTCATTGAAAATGGTATGCATCAATCTTTTCTTGTCATTGATACTTTCTTCCAGGGAAATCATGGTTTCCGTTCTACTGATACCATCAATATCATCAATCTTAAAAATAATATTCTTGGCATGTGTGGTATCCCTTGCCCGTATTTTACAGAAAATATTGAACTTCCCTGTAGTAATATGGGCCACTGTGACATATGGAATCTGTGTTAGGCGTTCCAAAACAAACTTTGTTTGGTGCGTTTTCTCCAAAAAAATACCCACATAAGCTATAAAGGAATACCCCAACTTCACATAATCCAAGGTTAGGGAAGAGCCTTTGATGATACCGGCTTCTTCCATTTTTTTTACCCGTACATGGACGGTACCCGCAGAAATTAGGAGCTTCTTGGCGATATCGGTGAATGGGGTTCTGGTGTTGTCAATTAACATATCCAGAATCTGGTGATCAATTTCGTCTAGCTTTACTTTGCTCATGCCAAAAGAATTTTCAGTAAAATTAATGAATTAAGAAATAAAATGTAATCAAAGCGTTGCTTTTTTAAAAATAATGTAAGAATTCCGTGTCAGGTTTCGGTCTCCACTTCAGTCCGAACTAAAAATACAAATTACATCCGTAAACAGTAAATCCGTCGCCATTCGACACTTTTATACATTTGTAAACGTGCCGGTTTACAATTACCTACACAAAACTTTTTAAACATTTATATTTTTATTTATCAGATAATTACAACACGTAATATCAATAATTGATTGATAATTTTCAATCTTGTTTTCACTTTATTTCGCAAAAATATCACAGAAATATATGCAATTGTAATTTACATTTGTAACAGTTATGATCATAGAACGGCTTCAAAGCATAATGTCCCATTACAAACTAAGCGCTTCCTCCTTAGCGGATGCCATTGGTGTGCCAAGGTCCAGCATCTCCCATCTCCTATCCGGGCGAAACAAACCAAGTCTGGATTTTGTCCTTAAACTCATTAAGGCCTATCCAGAGGTCAATCTTTACTGGCTCTTAAGCGGTAAAGGGGAATTCCCTCCTAAAACGTCCATTTTGGATGCGGAACATAACCCAAAGGAGGATTTGGGAACAAGCCTTAAAAACGGACCACAGGAACCTAATGGGAAATCGGTTTCCAAAATTGTTTTTTTCTATGACGATGGTACATTTGAGACCTATCACCCCAAAAAATAGGTTTATTTTTACCCCATGAAGTCTTCATTTGTACGCCCCTTCCTTCTCTTTTTGGCTAGTATGGGAATCATGGCAAGCTGCCAAAGTCCCCCCCAACGGAACTGCACGGACTTTACCGAAGGGAAATTCAAGTTCTCCACCATTGTGGATGGGGATACGCTGACCACCGAGTTTCTAAGGCAAAAAAACATCGAGATAGACTATTTTAAGGGCAAACAGGACACCTCTTCCATACGATGGATCAACGATTGCGAATATGTCCTTAAGAAACTAAATCCAAAAAACAGGGCCGAGGAAAAATCCGTTCATATAAAAATCTTGACTACAACGGATAGTTCTTATACATTTGAATTTAGCACAGTAGGTGACCCAAAAAAGTTGCGGGGCACAGCTTTTAAAACACACTGACCATGTTTGAAATCTTCACGAGTCCAGATGCCTGGATGGCATTGCTGACACTCACCTTCCTTGAAATTATTCTGGGAATAGACAATATTATCTTTATTACCATTGCCGCAGGAAAACTTGAAAAAAAGGATCGGAAAAAGGCCACCAATATTGGACTTGTCCTGGCCATGGTCATGCGGATTGTACTCTTGTTCGGAATTACCTGGCTCACTTCCCTTAAAAAGCCCTTTTTGGTCTTGAGTAAATCCTGGATACATGGCGGCATTAGTTGGCAGGCATTGATTTTATTTCTTGGTGGGTTGTTCCTGCTCTACAAAAGCACCAAAGAGATCCATGAAAAGATTGAGGACCGTGGGCATGATGAACGTGAGGTTAAAAAAGGGCGTTCCTCCTCCTTAAAGAATGCCATTATCCAGATTACGGTCATTAATATTGTATTTTCCTTTGATTCCATTTTAACGGCCATAGGGATGACCAATGGCATCTCCCCCAATCCCAATGATGCCCTGATCTTAATGATTGTGGCCGTGGTCATTTCCGTTGTCATCATGCTGTTGTTCGCCAATCCGGTTGGGGAATTTGTGAACCAACATCCCTCCATACAGGTTTTGGGACTTTCGTTCCTGATCCTTATCGGTTTTATGTTGATTGCCGAAGCTGCCCACCTTTCCCACCTAGTGGTATTTGATCAGGAAGTAGGCTCCATCCCCAAAGGGTATTTGTATTTTGCCATTGCGTTTTCCCTTATGGTAGAATTCTTTGATATGCGGATGATGCGCAATAGAAAAAGGAACAGGGATGCGGAAGAAGTTTTGGAAAACAGCTAATTGGGTCGTTTAAAAGCCAGTTCCGGCTGCACTTTCTTTTGTTTCTTAAAGAGGCGTTGTTGTTGTTTTACCGTTAAGGTGCTCCCGTCATGGCTCCATCCGGGAGGGCCAAAAATATACATGAGCTTATGGGAAAATTTCTTCGCCTTTTTTACATCCCTCCAAATATCCTTGAACTCATGTGTTAGAATCACCACGGGATTGTAGGAATTGGGGGAATGGATTACCCCATATTTTACATCAATACGATCGTCCAATTCCTTCCATGTTCCAAACATACGGTCAAAAATATTCAGGATTCCGCCATGGTTCTTATCCAAATACTCCACATTTTGGGAATGATGTACCTGATGCATGGTATGTGTATTCAAGAATTTTTCCAAAAACCCAAGCTTGGGGATATAAACGGAGTGCAATTGGAATTGCCAAAGTGCTTCTATCCCCAGACAGACCACCACCATCTCCGGTGGAAACCCAATGGCCGGCATCCACATATAAAAAAGTGGTTTGTACAAGATGGTAAACCATCCATTGCGTACCGCCGTTCCCAAATTAAAATTATCTGAAGAATGATGCACGATATGGGCCGCCCATAGAATGCGTATCTCGTGATTGGCCCTATGGAACCAGTAATACGTAAAATCATCTGCCAACATGCAAAAAATCCAAATGTACCAAGCGTAACCAAAAGATGCGTAACCCAGGCGATTTGTACGAATTCCCTCGACCATGGGATTGCACAACTCATACACCCCTTCAAAAAGGACAACGGCAAAGATTACTTTGAACAAAGGGCCCAGAATTGCCGAACCCACCCCCATAAAACCACTTGCGGCCAAATCCTTCCAATCGTATAAATGGTCGTCGCCGTGGGTTTTACTGTACGTAAGTTCAAATAGGATGAATGCGATAAAAACTGGCACGCCGTATACGAGCGGGTTGGTAAAATCCATATAGGGTATCTAAGAAATAAATGAGTAAATTTTCATAGCGGCGTTAAAGTAGGGAGAATATATGGTTAAAACAATGATGTTTGATCAGCTTTTCCTATATCATCATCACTACTGGTCACATTTTCCTCGTCAACGACCTCAATTTCTTCCGCTTCCTGTGTTTCGGCCTCTTCAAAGGGCAAGGGATCGAGGGCATTTACGTTTTTAAGTTTCAATGCGGTCAATTGATTTCCCAAAGCCTTTATGCCCTTGATCGCAATAAAGCTTTCCAGGTCCACATTTTCATTGGGCCTAGGCTCCTTCCCCCGCAACTTTGTGAATTCCAACTCCACCATTGGCCGCCAGTCCATGGAAATCAGTTCCAATTGGGATTTAGGGTGCTCGGAAATGACCAATTCTTCCTTGTTTGGATTTTCAATCAAGAACCGCTTTACATAATACCTGTCCTTTCCCCCTTCATAATAAATGACCGATATGGGCTTTTTGGGATTCCATTTTTCCAGAACGATCATATCATCATCAAAACGGGTGTTCAAATCTGGGGCAATGGTCTTTACAAAGCCCCTTTGATTGGCCACCAACAACATGTCCTCTGCCCTGAACTCTCCCAATAATTCTCCCCTTCCATCCACATTTAACCGCTGTACCACTTCATCGAACCAAATCTTTCTGGGCTTTAGGGTGGACAATCCTTTTTCCTTGAGCTCAATGCGCTTGACCGGATATTTGGTAACGATATTTCCCTTGGAAGCCCTTCCCTTTATCAATACATCGGCAAAGTCCAGGTCCCATTTCAATTTTTTGATACTCCCTGACTGTCTGAGGTGAACCGTAACCACCTCCGCCTCGCCGTTGGGATTGGCACTAAAATAAAGCACATCCGAACTGGCCTTGCCACTGGTCAAATCATACATTTTGTCCCTGGTGATGGACGTCACGTTAAAACGTTTGATATAGCTCGCACCTCCCCTTCCATCCTTATATATCATATTAAAGGTGGTGCGTTTGTCCTTCTTTTTAAAGACCGCCACATAGATGATGTTTTTGTCAACAAAGGTTTTGGAATCCACCTTGGTGACCATCATTCCCCCTTTTTTGGTAAAGACAATGATATCATCAATATCGCTGCAATCCGTTACATATTCATCCCTTCTTAAGGAGGTTCCTATAAAACCTTCTTCCCGATTGACATATAATTTGGTATTACGAATGACCACTTTGGTAGCTTCGATATCATCAAATATTCGAATCTCTGATTTACGTTCCTTGCCCTTGCCATATTTTTTCTTCAGATTTTTGAAATAGTCAATGGCAAAATCAATGAGGTTTTCCAGGTGATTTTTGGTTTCCTGAATCCTCTCCTCCAAACTTTCAATATGTTGTTTGGCCTTGTCCAGGTCAAACTTGGAGATACGTTTGATCCGTATTTCGGTCAAGCGGGTAATGTCCTCCTCGGTCACGGCCCGTTTCAAATGTTTAACATGGGGCTTTAAGCCCTTGTCTATGGCCGCAATTACTCCTTCCCAGGTCTCTTCTTCTTCAATGTCCCGGTAAATTCGGTTCTCTATAAAAATGCGTTCCAACGAGGAAAAATGCCATTGCTCCTCGAGTTCGTTCAACTGGATTTCCAATTCTTGCCGCAGCAATTCAACGGTATTGTCCGTTGAACGCTTCAACACCTCACTAATACCAAGGAATATGGGTTTATTATCCTCAATAATACAGCTCAAAGGGGATATGGAAGATTCACATGCCGTGAATGCGTAGAGCGCATCAATGGTTTTATCCGGTGATATCCCGCTGGGGATGTGCACCAAAATCTCAACCTCGGCCGCAGTATTGTCCTCGATTTTCTTGACCTTTATTTTTCCTTTGTCGTTGGCCTTCAGGATGGAATCTATTAAACTGGAGGTATTACTGCCAAAGGGGATTTCCCTTATCACGAGCGTATTCTTGTCAATACTCTCAATCCTTGCCCTAACCCTGACCTTTCCACCCCTTAAACCATCGTTATAGTTGGTAACATCGATGATTCCCGCAGTCGGAAAATCGGGAAACAGCTTAAATCGTTGCCCTCTTAGATGTTTTATGGAAGCATCGATCAACTCATTGAAATTGTGGGGAAGGATTTTAGTTGATAACCCAACTGCAATTCCCTCTGCCCCCTGGGCCAATACCAGGGGAAATTTTACCGGTAGGTTCACCGGTTCCCTTTTTCTACCATCGTAGGAGAGCTGCCACTCGGTAATCTTGGGACTAAAAACAACGTCCAAGGCAAACTTGGAAAGCCTGGCCTCAATATACCGCGAAGCTGCAGCACTGTCACCAGTCAAAATGTTCCCCCAGTTTCCCTGGGTATCTATAAGCAGATCCTTTTGGCCTATTTGGACCATCGCATCCGCAATACTGGCATCTCCATGCGGATGGTATTGCATGGTATGTCCCACAACATTGGCTACCTTATTGTAACGCCCATCATCCAATTCCTTTAGGGAATGCATGATACGCCGTTGTACGGGCTTAAATCCATCCTCGATGGCAGGAACGGCCCTTTCCAGAATGACATAGGAGGCATAATCCAAAAACCAATCCTTGTACATTCCGGTTACCCTTGTTAAGGAGTCACCTTCATATTGTTCATTTTCTGATAAGTGTTCGTCGTTCAATTCGCCGTTCAATTCCATTTAAATCCTATCGTCTGATTTACAATTGGTTTTCCTCTACCAAATCAAGTTCTACTTTCAAATTTTGTATGATGAATTGCTGCCTGTCCGGCGTATTTTTGCCCATGTAGAACTGAAGCAACTGGTCAATGGACATGGCCTTGTCCAACATCACCGGTTCCAAACGGATATCATCACCAATAAAGTGTTTGAACTCATCCGGGGATATTTCCCCCAACCCCTTAAAACGGGTGATTTCCGGTTTCCCCGAAAGTTTCCCGATTGCGGCCCTTTTCTCCTCCTCGGAATAGCAATAAATGGTTTCTTTTTTGTTTCGCACCCGAAAAAGCGGGGTTTGAAGGATGTACAGGTGGTTTTCCTTGATGAGTTCCGGAAAAAACTGTAGAAAAAAGGTAATGAGCAACAATCGAATGTGCATTCCATCCACATCGGCATCCGTAGCGATCACAATATTGTTGTAACGAAGGTCTTCCAGGGAGTCCTCAATATTCAAGGCGGCCTGCAACAAATTGAATTCCTCGTTCTCGTACACAATCTTTTTGGACATTCCGTAAGAGTTTAGGGGCTTCCCCCGTAAACTGAATACCGCTTGGGTATTCACATCCCTTGATTTGGTGATGGAACCAGACGCAGAATCCCCCTCGGTAATAAAAAGGGTGGTCTCCAAACGCCTGTCCTTCTTCATGTCCTGGAGATGGACACGACAGTCCCGTAGTTTTTTGTTGTGGAGACTGGCTTTTTTAGCCCGTTCCCTGGCCAGTTTTCGAATACCCGAAAGCTCTTTTCGTTCCTTTTCGGCCTGTAAAATCTTACGCAATAGCGCGTCTTTTACATCTTGATTTTTATGGAGGTAATTATCGAGGTATTTCCCCACAAAATCATTCACATAGGTCCGAACCGTGGGTAGATTTCCTCCCATATCCGTGGAACCCAATTTGGTTTTGGTCTGACTTTCAAATACGGGTTCCATCACCTTGATGGAAATAGCGGAAATAATGGACTTGCGCACATCCGAGGCATCGAAATTTTTATTGTAATGCTCCCTCACCGTCTTGACAATGGCTTCCCGAAACGCCGCTTGATGTGTGCCCCCTTGCGTGGTATGCTGTCCATTGACAAAGGAATGGTATTCCTCACTGTATTGGGTTTTGCTATGGGTAATGGCTACCTCAATATCATCCCCTTTTAAATGGATAATGGGATACAGGAAGTCACTTTGGTTGTTGTTATCCTCCAGAAGGTCCTTGAGGCCATTTTTTGAATGGTACTTTTCCCCATTGAACACAATGGTCAACCCCGGATTAAGATAAACGTAGTTCTTGAGCATGCGTTCCACATACTCATTTCGGTATTTGTATTTCTTAAAAATGGTTTCGTCCGGGATAAAACTTACCAAAGTACCCCGTCTTTTGGAGGATTCGGCCTGATTTTCATTGACCAGGTTTCCTGTATTAAATTCCGCTGTTTTGGATTGTCCATCACGTGTGGACTCTACCTTAAAGGAAGTGGATAGCGCATTTACGGCCTTCGTTCCAACACCGTTCAATCCTACGGACTTTTTAAAGGCCCGGGTATCGTACTTTCCCCCGGTATTCATTTTGGATACTACATCCACGACCTTCCCCAAAGGAATACCCCGGCCATAATCCCGAACTTTTACCTCATTGTCCCTGATGGCAATTTCAATGGTCTTCCCCGCACCCATGACAAACTCATCGATACAATTGTCAATGACCTCTTTCAGTAAAATGTAAATGCCATCATCTGCGGAAGAACCGTCGCCTAACTTACCAATATACATTCCGGGACGCATACGGATATGCTCCTTCCAGTCCAGCGAGCGTATATTCTCTTCAGTATATTGTGTTTGAGCCAAAAATTATGGTTTATGGTTGCTGGTTGATTGTTTTTGGTAAAATTAATGAACCTCCATAAACCAACAACCATCAACTAGCAACTGAAGCTTTAGCTTCGATTTGTCTAATATAAAGTTTCGGGCCAAAAATCAAAATGTAGCAGGGGGAAAGTAATCAACAATAATCGGAATGGGATTGTTGATAGCAGCACGCTTTTACTCTCGCTTTCCCGGTAATGAGAGAAAAGTCACCCCAAAAATGACGACCATCATACCGGAAAGCTGTAGGTAGGTAAGTTCTTCTCCCAAAAACGCGTAGGCCAAAAGTATGGTGGAAACCGGTCCCAGGCTCCCTAAAATGGAAAAATTGGACGCCCCCAATCGCTTAATGGAAGCAGAGACCAAAAATGAGGGAAGGAGTGTGGAGAATATGGCCATCATGATACTGTACCCATAGACGGGCATTGGAAAGTTCCACAACTTCCAGTTCCCTTGCAACGCATAATGGACAACTACACAAAAAGTGGAAACCAACATGGCATAGCACGTAAAACGGAGCACCCCATATTTTGGGATCAGCCATCCACTGCCCACCAGGTACGCAGCGTAGGCAATGGCACTCAGCAGGACCAAAAAGCCTCCCCAAAGGGTCTTACTTCCCGAAATGTCCACTTCATTCCAAAATATGATCAAAATGCCAAGATAGGTAATTCCAATGGCCAGGGCTTGGGGTTTGGTAATGCTGCGTTTAAAAAACAGAAAGCCCAAAAGGACCACAATGGTCGGGTACACAAACAAAATGATCCGTTCCAATCCGGCTTTGATATAATTCAATCCCAAAAAATCGAAATAACTGGCCAGATAGTACCCTAAAAACCCAAATAAGAGCACCCAAAGAAAATCCCTTTTTTGGGGTTGGACAATCCCCTTTTCCTTGAACTCATTTAAACTTTTTGGAATAAGACGAAAATTAGGGATTCTGTACCCAGTTGAAGGCTTTTTTGAGTTGCATAGCTGGGCTACGGAAGAAAAAAAAGACGAAAAATGGGTGCAGAAGGACAATTTTTTAGCTATTTGAAAAAGTTTAAATGAGTTCTTTGTTAAAAAAAGAATGATCAGGTAAAAGGGGAAGGAAAAGAGCATCCTAAAAAGCAACAATTCCAAGGTATCCACTTCATACCGATAGGCCAACTTAACCAGAATCGCTTTAGTGGAAAACAGCACTACCCCCAAAATACCAAAAAGGATTCCCCAGCCTTTAAAGTCATTTTTGTTGGCCATGGATCAAAGCTATCCATCTTTAGTATGGTCGATGGATTCCCTTTGAACGAATTACTATGTTCAGGTATTACACGTTGAACCTAAAGTGCATTACATCACCGTCTTGCACCACATATTCTTTTCCTTCCACGCGTATTTTCCCGGCTTCCTTGACTTTGGCCTCACTTCCATAATTCACGTAATCCTCATAGATGATGACCTCGGCCCGAATAAATCCTTTTTCAAAATCGGTATGGATGACGCCCGCCGCTTGGGGTGCCGTAGCCCCCTTTTTAATGGTCCAGGCCCTAACCTCCTTTTCCCCGGCCGTGAAATAGGTTTCCAAACGCAATAGTTTGTACGCCCCTCGAATCAGCTTTGCGGAACCCGGTTCCGAGAGCCCTAAATCTTCCAAAAACAACTGGCGTTCTTCATAATCTTCCAATTCCGCAATATCCGCCTCAGTACCGACGGCCAGAAAAATCACTTCCGCGTTTTCATCCTTTACGGCTTCCTGGACCTGTTTTACATAAGCATTGCCCGTGGTTGCCGCAGCCTCATCCACATTACAGATATACATCACCGGTTTATCCGTGATCAATTGCAATGGTTTTACGAATTCCACATACCCTTCATCCCCAACGGCAATGGCCCTAACGGACTGCCCGGATTCCAGCCCCATTTTAAGGGTGTTTAGAACCTCGGCTTCCTTCTGGGCATCTTTGTTCCCGGTTTTGGCGGCACGCTTTACCTTATCCAGTTTTTTTTCAACGCTCTCCAAATCTTTTAGTTGCAATTCCATATCAATGGTTTCCTTGTCCCGTATGGGGTCCACGGAACCATCCACATGAACCACATTATCATTATCAAAACAGCGTAGCACATGGAGAATGGCATCGGTTTCCCGGATGTTTCCCAAAAACTGGTTTCCCAGACCTTCCCCCTTACTAGCCCCTTTCACCAAACCGGCAATATCAACAATTTCCACAGTAGCAGGGATGACCTGTTGTGGGTTGACCAACGCCTCAAGCTTTTCCAATCGCCTATCGGGAACATTGACCACACCAATATTGGGTTCAATGGTACAAAAAGGGAAATTGGCACTTTGCGCCTTTGCATTGGACAAACAATTGAATAGTGTTGATTTTCCTACATTGGGCAATCCTACAATACCAGCTTTCATACAATTGATTTTAGAGTGTAAGATTTAGGATGTTAGAAGGTTCAAACTGTGGTGGTCGGCGCAATCAAAGTCCAAAATTGGGTCTGATTCCAATAGCCTATCCGTGAAGTTCTTGCTGCTAACGTCCCATATCCTAAAACGGCTGCAAATATAGGGTGAAGTTTTACGGAAAACCTAGAATCCCCGTATCAAATTAAATGCAAAAAGAACAATAATGGTGATGATTCCCAAAATGGCCAATGCCGATAGAAAACAGCCCAGTTTCATCCAAATTCCGGTATATTCGGCTTCTTTTTTTGACATGCACGGCAAGATACCATTTCAGCTTTCACTTAGCAAGGAACTTTAGGATTTTGGTATATTTAGGTCATGTCAAAAATAGTGGTACAAGGAATCCCATACGATGAAAAATCCTCCTTTCTAAAAGGGCCTTCCCTTGCCCCACCATTGATCAGGGAAGCCTACCACTCGCCATCCGCCAACTATTATGCGGAAAATGGAACATTGGTTTCCAGTGCGCTACTTCTTGATAAAGGCGACTTTGGCATTACCGATTATTTTGAAATCGAAGTGATTTAAACTTTTTCAATTTTCTTTTTGGCGAATTTTTTAAGTGCTGTGACCTTGAATCATAAATAGTTGAACCCTTTCCAATTTTCAGTGGTTGTATCGAACCTGTTCAGCAGAGAACGATGGCTGTCCATCCAGGTATTGGTTAGTTCCAGGGCATACCGTTCATCGTAGGGTTCCTGGTCAAAGCATTCGTCCCTTTCATCCGTTAGAAACAAAGATGGGATTTTAGTACAAGACCGACGATAAAAAGTGCCCATATCGGCCAGGACCGATCCAAGGGGATCGCTGGATTCCCATTGTCCCAAAAATGGTATATAACATCCCACATTTAAAAGGGTTCGTCACTAATTTTTGGATGTTTTTCCTTGTATGCGAAATTTCTAGATTTATAATATTCAAAAGTTAAAAAAAGTCATTATGGAAAGACGACTACAATTTATCTTATCCGCCATCCTTATGGCATTGGCGGGCTTTAACGGTCATGGCCAAAGCCAGATTTTTGGTGCTGGGGGCTACTATTATGAAATCACATCTTCAACTTCGACCCCTCCCCAGGTCCAGGTCATAGGCCGTGATGCCGGTTTGGGAACAGAGGTGACCATACCCGTAACGGTCAACCACAACGGCACCGATTACGATGTGACCGCCATTCGCAAGCAGGCTTTTGATAATCAGCAATTGACCAAGGTCACTTTCACCGACACCCCGGGCACGCCGAGCAAGCTCATCAGTATTGGGGAGAGTGCTTTTCATAACAACCAATTGGAAGAGGTGGCCATACCCAACAGTGTGACCAGTATTGGAAATTGGGCTTTTACCGATAACCAATTGGACAGTGTCACTTTCACCGACACCCCGGGCACGCCGAGCAAGCTCATCAGTATTGGGAGTAGTGCTTTTCATAACAACCAATTGGAAGAGGTGGCCATACCCAACAGTGTGACCAGTATTGGGGAGAGTGCTTTTCATAACAACCAATTGGAAGAGGTGGCCATACCCAACAGTGTGACCAGTATTGGGGATTGGGCTTTTGCCGATAACCAATTGGACAGTGTCACTTTCACCGACACCCCGGGCACGCCGAGCAAGCTCATCAGTATTGGGAGTAGTGCTTTTCAAAACAACCAATTGGAAGAGGTGGCCATACCCAACAGTGTGATCAGTATTGGAGGTTGGGCTTTTAGAGACAACCAATTGACCGAGGTGGCCATACCCAACAGTGTGACCAGTATTGGGGAGAGTGCTTTTCAAAACAACCAATTGGAAGAGGTGGCCATGCCCAACAGTGTGACCAGTATTGGAAATTGGGCCTTTGCCGGTAACCAATTGGACAGTGTCACTTTCACCGACACCCCGGGCACGCCGAGCAAGCTCACCAGTATTGGGAGCAGGGCTTTTCAAAACAACCAATTGGAAGAGGTGGCCATACCCAACAGTGTGACCAGTATTGGAAATCGGGCCTTTGCCGATAACCAATTGGACAGTGTCACTTTCACCGACACCCCGGGCACGCCGAGCAAGCTCACCAGTATTGGGAGTAGAGCTTTTCGAAACAACCAATTGGAAGAGGTGACCATACCGGGTAGTGTGACCAGTATTGGGAGTCATGCCTTTGCCTATAACGAATTGACCGAGGTGACGATAGAGGCCGACGATCCACCTGCGCTCGATGCGGATGCCTTTCAACATCCGGGCCGTGGCCAAATAGATCTGATAGTGCCCGCAGGGAGGAGACAGGCCTATTTGGATAACGAGCAGTGGACGGGGTTCAAATCCATCACCATCAAGACCTTTGCCGTTGATGGCATCAGATACGGAATCATTTCTCCGACCGAAGTGGAGGTCTTGGGCTATACCGGCACGGCAACAGAGGTGGCCATCCCGCCAACGGCGCATGATGGCACTAGGACCTTTGACGTTACCGCTATTGGAAACAGCGCTTTCCCGGGAAAGGGGTTGACCGAGGTGACCATACCCGATGGTGTCACCAGTATTGGGGAAGATGCATTTTACAATAACCAATTGACCAGTATTGTCATTCCGGAAAATGTGACCAGTCTAGGGCAACGGGCTTTTGGAACCAACGACTTAACCGAAGTGACCATACCGAATAGTATTACCCATATTACGAAATGGGCCTTTGCCCAAAACCAATTGACCGAGGTAACCATACCGTCCAATGTGGTAAGCATAGGGCACCAGGCCTTTCTTGGACTTGGAAGCACTAACCCAATCGACGTGGTGACGGTGAAGGCCAACGATCCACCGGAGCTCGATCCAACTGCCTTTGCGAATCAAGGCAAAAATCATGAAAACATAGACTTGGTAGTGCCCAGGGGTACCCTGGATGCGTATAAACACCTAACCAATGGGTGGACAGACTTCAAATCCATTACGGAAATTGCAGCGGTCGAGAATACGTTCACTGTCGATGATATCATATACCAAATTACTACTCTAAATCTTACTAATGAGGTAGCGGTGATAGACTATACCGGTAACGTAACAGAGGTGATCATCCCCAAAACGATCAAATATGGCCCTACTGACTATAAGGTGACGGCTATTGGCGATTTTGCTTTTTATATTCAGTATTTAAGTCCACAAACCAGAGGGCCAGTGACCAAGGTTACTTTCGACCTGCCAAGCAATGTTACCAGCATTGGGGAAGATGCATTTTACAATAACCAATTGACCAGTATTGTCATTCCGGAAAGTGTGACCAGTCTAGGGCAACGGGCTTTTGGAATCAACGATTTAACCGAAGTGACCATACCGAATAGTATTGCCCATATTACGAAATGGGCCTTTGCCCAAAACAAATTAACTGAGGTGACTATACCGGCCAGTGTGAATAGTATAGGCGATCAAGCCTTTTATGGAAACCGAAGCCTTGACTTGGTAATGCTAGAGGCCGACAATCCACCGGGGGTGCATGAAAGCGCATTTTCTTTAACACCTTATAATAAAGCCTTGGTGATACCCTTTGGTGCCAGAGCTGCTTATGAAGAGCCCGCCAATGGCTGGACCAGTTTCAAGTTCATTACCCATGGTGTCTTTACCGATAGTGATATCAGATACGGAATTATCTCTCCCACTGAAGTAGAGGTCATAGCCCATACCGGTTCAGCATTAGAAGTGGAAATTCCCAAAACGGTCAATGACAATAGCGAAACCTATACGGTGACCGCTATTGGTTACCAAGTTTTTATGGACAAAGGATTGACCAGGGTGACCATACCCGATGGTGTGACCAGTATCGGAGTGAAGGCTTTTTTACGTTGCCAATTGACCCAGGTGACCATTCCAAACACTGTGACCAGCATTGGACGAGATGCCTTTCAAGCAAATAAATTGACCGAGGTTACTTTCAGTACGTCAAGCGATCTCACCAGTCTCGAAGAGGGTGTTTTCAAGAACAACAAATTGACCAGGGTGACCATACCCGATGGGGTGACCAGTATCGGGAACAGTGCTTTTTCACAAAACGAATTGATCAAGATGACCATACCGGCCAGTGTAAATAGTATTGATGTTTGGGCTTTTGATGGTAGCTCAAATATTCATACAATTTTTGTAAAGGCGAACGATCCTCCATCGCTGGCTGCAAATGCTTTAGAAGGAGACCGTTCTCAAACAGATTTGATAGTGCCCCCAGGGAGGAGACAAGCTTATTTGGACGACGAGCAGTGGACGGGATTCAGATCCATCACCATCAAGACCTTTACCGTTGATGGCATCATATACGGAATCATTTCTTCGACCGAAGTCAAGGTCGTGGCCTATATCGGTACGGCAACAGAGGTGACCATCCCCCCAACGGCGGATGATGGCATTAGAACCTTTAACGTTACCGCTATTGGAAATAGGGCTTTCCTGGGGAAGGGATTGACGAGTGTGACCATGCCCGACGGTTTGACCAGTATTGAGCACAGTGCTTTTCAGGATAACCAATTGACCAGTGTAACCATGCCCGACGGTGTCACCGGTATTGGGCACAGTGCTTTTCGGGATAACCAATTGACCAGTATGACCATACCCGATGGTGCTATCAGTATTGGACACAGTGCTTTTCAAAACAACGATCTGTCCAGTGTGATCATTCCCAACAGCGTGACCAGTATTGGGCACAGTACTTTTCATAACAACAAATTGACCCATGTGACCATACCGGATGGCGTGACCAGTATTGGGGACAATACTTTTCAAAACAACAAATTGACCGAGGTGGCCATACCCGATGGCGTGACCCGTATTGGGCACAGTGCTTTTCATAACAACCGGTTATCCCATGTGGTCATACCCGATGGTGTCACCGATATCGGGGACAATACTTTTCAAAACAACGATCTGTCCAGTGTGATCATTCCCAACAGCATTGCCAGTGTTGGCCGATGGGCCTTTGGGGATAATCCGTACCTTGGCATGATGACGGTGGAGGCCGACGACCCACCTGCGCTCGATGCGGATGCCTTTGGAGGTTTTTACGATAACGATACCAATCTTCGTGGCCAAATACACCTTATAGTGCCCCCGGGAAGGGTACAGGCCTATTTGGATAATGGGTGGAAGGGCTTCAAATCCATATCGGATGGCAGTGACCTTCCCCTGCCCACCATTGGTGCCCCACAAAGTGTTGGTGATCTTGGGACCTTTACGGTCGACATTACATTTGATGGCGAGGTCACGGGTTTTGACCTAGAGGATATTCAAGTGACCCATGCCACGGTAAGCGCCCTTACGGGCAGTGGACCGATCTATACCGCCACCCTTGAACCCACATCGCTCTGTGATGGTGCCTCCATCACCATAGATGTACCGGCCAATGTATCGGAAAGCAACACTACGGGCTTGCCCAATCAAGCGGCCACGCAGGTCATTGTAGCTGTTGTGGATGCCATTGCCCCGACCATCGCCTGTCCCGCCGATGTGGTGGCCAATGCCGCTGACAATGGTGCCGATGACTGTACCACCACCGTTGCCCTTGGCAGCCCTATTGCCGAGGACAACTGTTCGGTTGCTGCTGTCGTCGCCCAGGTAAACGGTGTTGACATAGACCCCGATAGCTATGCATTCGGCATCGGGACAACCACCGTGACCTGGATGGTGAGCGATGGTAGCGGGAATACCGCTTCCTGTCAGCAGACCGTGACCTTGGAAGAGCCTTTGGACAACCTGGTGGCCATGGCAAAGGATATCACGGTGCAGCTGGATGCCAACGGGCAGGCCACCATTTCGCCCGATATGGTGGACAATGGTTCCAGTTATGGCTGTGGCGGTACCCCGAACTTAAGCCTGGACATCGATACCTTTGACTGTGATGATGTGGGGGCCCCGGTGACGGTCATCCTTACCGCCGCACAGGGCGACAATTCGGACACGGCGACCGTTTTGGTGACCGTTGAAGCGGCCGGGAACTGTGAACTTGGACCCCTTACGGATTTCAACAGGGGGTTTTCCCCCAACGGCGATGGCATTGGGGATACCCTGGTAATCGAGGGCCTTGAACATTATAGGAACAACGTAGTAAAGATATACGACCTGAGTCAGCGCCTGCTGTTCAGTGCCCATTATGGGGGACTCGGCGATGCCTGGGACGGTACCCATGAAGGCGGGACGGTGCCCGTGGGCTCGTACGTATGTGTGATAGACTACAACGAACCGGGGCTGGGCCACGAAACTAAAATGATCTATGTGAATTATTAATGGTTGATGGTTGGTTGGTGGTTGATGGTTGGTTGGTGGTTGAATACTGAGGACTGAATACTGAGGACTGAAAATTTTGCGGAGCGGGGCCCGTTACCCCGTTACTATTCGCACCCCGTCAAAAGGCTTGGCCCTCGGCGCTCAAACCCTGAATTCTGAACTCTGAACTCTGAACTCCTGATTATAAACCATAAAATAAACAAGACGATGTCCAAAGAAAATTTTAAAACGAAATTGACCGAATTGGAAAACCTCCCACAGGAATTGGTAAAAGCACCATCGCAACCGGTGGATGTAACGGTACAGGAAGCCGAGGACCTGTTTATCTGGGCGCAAGAGGACAAAAAAGTACTGATCGGCATAGGATTGGATTGGGACAATTATGTATTGGACCTACCGGTACGTACCGGGGCGTGCCGATACGCGCAGGCCATTTGGAACAAGGAACGTTACGGCCGGGAAGAGGCTGCCAGGGCCTGGAAGGAAGAATCGCCCAAGGCCCATGCGTTCAGGGACGATCTGTTGGCCGATATGCGCTTTGCGTTCAGAAAACGCCCGGATCTATTGGCACGGGTACGTTCGATCGCCGGGGGCGATGGCAATGCGGACATGATCCAGGACCTTATGGATATTGGTGTGCTGGGAAGGGCCAATCCTACCGAGTTCGGGGCCATTGATTACGACCTATCGCGCTTTGATCTTGCCGAACAAAAGTCGGATTGCCTGGCCGAACTATTGGCCAGGGCCAATGGTGCCACACTGGACAACTCCAAAGCCAAGGACATACGTGATCGTGCGTTTACGCACTTAAAAGAAGCGATGGATGAGATTAGGGAAACGGGTAAATATGCCTTTAGGAAGGATCCCGAGCGTTACAAGGGCTATATAAGCCGCTACCGACGTAGGTAGTTCACCAAAACCCTTGTCATCACTGGCCCGCGCACTGGGTTGGGGTCTCCGCGCGGCGCGGACGCCACACCTTGGTGCGGGGGTTTGTTTTTGCCCTGCGCGGAAAGGTCACCACCCTGTGCGGGAGGGGCACCACCCTGTGCGGACGGATTGCCACCCTGTGTGGAAAGGTCACCACCCTGTGCGGAGCAACTGTAGGATGCCGTTGGCTCCTATATATGTGTCATGGACCATAACGAACCGGGACTGGGTCACGAAACAAAAATGATCTATGTGAATTATTGATTGTTCCGCTTCTGTAATGGTCGGTGGTAATAACCGGGAAAAGTAAAAAGGTTTTTCAAAAATCGTAGCTCGGGATTTTGACCAGCGGGAAAAATGGATTTCCATGCTTCCGTAACACTCCATTTACGGAAATGATGGTGGACCGGTTGCCAACCCAAGGGCTTTTCATAAAACATATGGGCAATTTCCCATACTCCATATCGATGCGCATAGCGACCTATATCCGGATTTTGAAGGAGATCCGTACTCCCATGCCTGCCCTTTCTACCATATCATGAAGGAAAACCTTTGTAGCCATCTCACACAGATTGGCATTAGGACATTAAATGGGGAGCAACGAAAAAATGCCTCTGAATTTGGTGTGACCATTGTTGGGATGAACGACTTGGCCACTTTTGAAATACCCAAATACAAAACGTCTATTTACCTCTCTATGGATATGGATGCTTTGGATCCAGCATTTGCCCCCGGTGTTTCCCACCATGAACCTGGTGGGTTATCGACCCGTGAGGTCCTGGAAATTATTCAAAGGATACCTGTGCCCATTTTAGGGGCGGATATTGTGGAATACAACCCCAAAAGGGATAGTAATGGCGTTACCGCCATGGTATGTGCAAAACTGTTCAAGGAAATTGCAACGAAAATGCTATAGCTTATCCCTCCGGGTGCATGAACTTTTGCTTGCCCAAAAGTTCTTCTTCCGTCTCCACCCTGTCCTCATCGGGCACACAGCAATCCACGGGGCATACTGCGGCACATTGGGGTTCTTCGTGAAAGCCCATACATTCGGTACATTTATCGGGAGCGATATAATACACCTCATCGCTTATGGGTTCCTGGACCTCATCCGCATTTACTGCCTTGCCGTCCGGTAATACGACATCCCCTGTCAAGGAAGTTCCATCACTGTAGCGCCATTCATCGGCACCTTCATAAATTGCGGTATTTGGGCACTCTGGCTCGCAGGCCCCACAATTAATACATTCGTCTGTTATAATGATTGCCATACTGATTCCTTTTTCAATGCGTAATTTTACACAAAATTAAGTGCTAAAAACGTAGTCTACAAATATAAACATGGCTTACCCCAAACATTTACAGGCTTTTGTTAAACTGGGCGATTTATTTGCTAAATTTTTCGAAAGTGATACTACCAATTCGGACATATGGGCCAAAAAACTGGAAAATTGCATGTCCGAAGCAACAATCCAAAATGCCTGGTTCACCAAAGAAAACCTCCTATATGTCCTAAAAAGTTGGGGCACACTTCTAAATGAAAAAGATTTATTGGATTGGCAATCCCAATATCCGCAAACCGGAGGGCATACAAAAACCATCGCTGTTGTAATGGCAGGGAACATCCCTTTGGTTGGATTTCACGATTTTTTATGTGTTCTACTGTCCGGAAATCGTGTTTTGGCCAAATTATCTTCCAATGACACTGTTTTATTGCCCTTTATTGGGGAATTCCTGATAGCAAATGATGTTGACTTAAAGGACAAAATTGAATTTACGGAAGGTAAAATGATTGGTTTCGATGCCGTTATTGCCACAGGCAGCAACAATACAGGCCGTTACTTTGCGTATTATTTTGGCCAATATCCCCACATTATCCGTAGGAACCGAAACTCCGTTGCCGTCCTGACCCATGATACCACCGAGACGCAGCTCCAGGGGCTTGGGAATGATGTTTTTAGGTATTTTGGATTGGGATGTCGCAGTGTTTCCAAACTCTTTGTACCCAAGGGATTTCCCCTTGATGCACTTTTTAATGCCCTATTCCCATGGAAAACAGTACTGGAGCACCATAAATATGTCAATAATTATGACTACAATAAAGCGGTGTATTTAATGTCCGATAGTAAAATCCTTGATAATGGGTTCCTCATCCTAAAGGAGGATAGCAACTACGGTTCTCCCATTGCTACTTTGTTTTTTGAATATTACGATGATAAGGAGAACTTGGCAAAAAGACTTGAGGCAGAGGCAGAGGCCATACAATGTATTGTTTCCAAAGGATTTATGGATTCCGAAATTCCTTTTGGACAAACCCAATCCCCAAAATTGTCCGATTATGCAGATGGTATTGATACCATGAAATTCCTATGTCAACTTGAAGATGCGCCAAGGGAATTGAATCCATAAAATTTTCGGACCTTTGCCGAGCAATTTCAAAAGACCTTTTTTCAAAGAAGATTTACATGAAAAAACACAATTTTAGTGCAGGTCCGTGCATTCTGCCAAAAGAAGTAATGCAAAAAGCCTCAGAGGCCGTTGTAGAACTGGATGGAAGTGGGCTATCCTTAATAGAAATTTCCCATAGAAGCAAAGCCTTTGTTGAAATTATGGAGACGGCCCGTTCCCTGGCCCTGGAGCTTTTGGGACTGGAGGGCAAAGGATACCAGGCCTTATTTCTGCAAGGTGGTGCCAGTAGTCAATTTCTGAATGTGGCCTACAATTTACTGGAAAAACGGGCCGGCTATGTAAATACCGGAACCTGGAGCTTGAAGGCCATAAAAGAGGCCAGGCTCTTTGGTGAGGTTATGGAAGTGGCCTCTTCACAGGAGGATAATTTCAACCATATTCCAAAGGGGTATACCATCCCGGGGGACATGGATTACCTCCACCTTACCTCAAACAATACCATTTTTGGTACACAGATCAAGGAATTCCCAAAAACCAATGTTCCCCTGGTCTGTGATATGAGCTCGGATATTTTTTCACGTCAACTGGATTTTTCCAATTTCGACCTGATCTATGCCGGAGCACAAAAAAATATGGGCCCTGCGGGCACTACTTTGGTCGTCGTCAAAGAAGACGCCCTGGGCAAAGTATCCAGAAAAATACCTTCCATGCTGGATTACAAAGTCCATATCAATAAGGATAGCATGTTCAATACCCCACCAGTTTTTGCGGTTTACGTTTCCATGTTGACCCTACAATGGTTAAAGGATTTGGGGGGCATTGCTGCGATTGAGGAAATCAATGACAAAAAAGCGAACCTTATCTATTCGGAAATCGACCTAAACCCGGTATTCTCCGGTTTTGCGGCCAAGGATGACCGTTCCGCAATGAACGCAACCTTTAACATCACCGACGATACCTTAAAGGAAACATTTGACGAGATGTGCAAAGAAGCTGGTATCAATGGTATTAACGGACATCGGTCGGTAGGGGGTTATCGGGCTTCCATGTACAATGCCCTTAGCTTGGAAAGTGTGGGCGCCTTGGTGGATATTATGAGCGAATTGGAACGTAAAGGGTAGTTCTCAATTTGAAATTATAAATTTTAAGTTTTAGGTTATAAATGTCCAATATAGTTGAGGATAAGAGTTATAAATTTTCAATACAGATTATTTCCTTGGTAAAAATACTTAGAGCCCATAAAGAGTTTGTTTTTGCTGATCAACTCTTAAAATCTGCAACTAGTATAGGGGCAAATATCAGTGAGGCCGGAGCAGGGCAATCAAAAAAAGACTTCATCTCTAAAATGGCTATTGCTTCCAAAGAAGCTAGGGAAACTAGATATTGGTTAAGACTAATAGATGAATCTAACCTTATTGAGCATGACTTAACTTCATATCTAAATGAGATTGAAGAGTTGATTAAAATATTAACCAAAATTGTAAAAACCAGTCAACTTAACATTTAAAATTGAAAGTTTAAAAATGAGAATACTTGCAAATGATGGTCTTTCCCAAATAGGGAAAAGCAAATTAGAGGAAGCCGGTTTCGATGTTAGCGAAACCAAAGTGGCACAGGAACAACTTGCAAACTACATCAATCAAAACCAAATAGATGTCCTTTTGGTAAGAAGTGCCACCCAGGTAGATAAAAAGATCATTGAAAACTGTGAAAGTCTAAAGTTGATCGGTCGAGGAGGTGTTGGGCTGGACAATATTGATGTGGATTATGCCAAATCAAAGGGAATACAGGTCATCAATACACCCGCAGCTTCGTCAGAATCCGTTGCGGAACTGGTTATTGGCCATCTTCTCAATGGGGTGCGATTTTTGGCAGATGCAAACCGAAATATGCCGTTGGATGGGGATACCAAGTTCAAGCATCTTAAAAATTTATATCAAAAAGGAATAGAGTTAAAAGGGAAGACCTTGGGTATCATAGGATTTGGACGAATTGGGCAAGCGGTTGCGGAAAGGGCCATTGGAATGGGAATGACCGTGGTTTTCCATGACCACCATCCCGAGGAAAGGGAATTCATCATGGATTTTTTTGATGGCCAAAAAATGACCTTTAAACTTTCGGGAATTCCTATGGAAGAGTTACTGCAACGTTCCGATTTTATTTCCATACATGTGCCACAGACCAATGGGTACGTCATTGGAAAGGAAGAATTGCAAAAGCTGAAGTCGGGAACGGGCATTGTCAATGCGGCCAGGGGAGGCGTCTTGGATGAGATGGCCCTAATGGAGGCCCTGGATTCTGGAAAAGTGGCATTTGCCGGACTGGATGTTTTTGAATCGGAACCCAAGCCCGAAATACGGATTTTGATGCATCCCAAAATATCCCTAAGTCCCCATATTGGAGGCTCCACAGTAGAAGCACAGGATCGCATTGGCCTTGAGTTGGCGGAACAGATCATTTCAATTTTGCAATAAGTCCTTTTTTTAAAGGGTATTTACATCCCGGTTTTGTACATTGAGCATTCATTCTAAACACTAAAAAACATGTCAGGATTATTGGATTTATTGGATAGCCCAATGGGTAAACAACTCATTAGTGGTGTAGCCGGACAAACGGGACAACCGGAAGACAAAACCGCAGGAGTATTGAGTATGGCACTACCCCTATTAATGGGTGCCATGAAAAAGAATACTTCGATCCCCGGAGGGGCCCAGGGTCTCATGAACGCACTTTCTTCAAAGCATGATGGTAGTATTTTGAACAACTTAGGCGGTTTGTTCAGTGGTGGTGTTGACCAAAATGTTATGGATGATGGTGCCGGAATCTTGGGTCATATTTTAGGAAGCAAACAACCACAAGTTGAAAACGCCTTGAGTACCAAGTCCGGATTGGATGCAGGCTCCATATCGCAAATCCTAAGAGTGGCCGCTCCCATCCTTCTAGGATTTTTAGGAAAACAGACAAGGCAACAGAACGTCAGCAGTCCGGATGGACTGAATGGACTTTTAGGTGGCCTAATGGGTGGTGGTAACGCCGCCAATCAACAACAATCCCTTATAGAGACCTTCCTGGATTCCGATGGTGATGGGAGCGTCCTGGATGATCTGGCCGGGATGGTGCTAAACAGTGGTGGACAGAAAAAAGGGGGACTGGGCGGATTGCTCGGTGGTCTTTTTGGGAAGTAAATCGTCCTGGAACTGAAATTAACGGGCCATTTGGGATTTTCCAAATGGCTTTTTTGTGTTTTGAAGTTATTCCTATCGATACCCTTTTGTTTCCCTTTTGAGTTCTGTATGGTTTTGGAATGGAACCAAAGGTTTCCAGAACCCCAATGAATTCCCTGTTACTCGAACTACCTATGGACTATGTAAAACAAATTATGGCTCAGAGGTCAACTATAATTTCGTCCATTTTCAGTAGCATTACCAATCAAAAATTAGGTCCCTTTTTACCTAGAATTTAATCCTTATTTTTACCATCATTTTTTACGGATGGAAAAAATTAGAATTCGGTGGCAGATCACTAAAGATTGGCAGCTTTTATTTCCCTTCCTTGGAGCCTTTTTGGTCTTGCTCACGGCGTACCTCTTTTCCAGACGTTTTTTGCATTTGTTTGGTTTGAACAACACCTTATGGGAATGGCCCATTACCTTATTTCTTGTTGCTGTCTTTTATGGGATCATGGTAAGGTTTTTTCTTTGGTGCTTCAAAAAGCTTGAAAACCGTTGGGTGGTTGACCAGCGTTGGGAGATGATTGCCATCTTTATTGTTTTCGCCATAACCGGTAGTGTTTCTGCAAAATTTGCGGAACCTTTGACCCATTTCATTGGAATAGACAGGGGAACCCACAGTGGATGGATCTATTGGCCCATTCGAATTCTGATCATCCTACCAATATACCAAGTACTATTGGTCCTTTTTGGGTGGCTTTTTGGGCAGTTTCGCTTTTTCTGGGATTTTGAAAAAAAGATGTTAAAACGCATGGGTTTAGGATTCTTTTTTCGTTAAACATTATGAATTCCTTAACATAAGTGGTGTATTCAAAAAAGTTAGCTTTGCAGCTTATGGGAGCATCTAAGCTCATTTATTCGCTGGTTTTTCTCTCCTTATTAGTCTTTAAGGTATCCGGCTTTCATGCCTACTCTCATCACGCGGACCATTTAGAGATAGAATGCTGCGAGCTATGTGAAGATGCCATCACAAATCAGATTGGTGAGTTTTTAACTTCACCACAATTAGAAGTACCCTTCAGCAAAACAACACTGATAGTCGAACTTCCACCCAAGAACTTCGAAACTGCTATTTTTTCCGCACCACTATTCAAGTTTCCATTTTCCAGGCCCCCTCCTACTATCCATACCATTGCCTAGATAGAACCATACCCTGCCCATAAGGGGATTGCAAATTAGTTTCATGAGGATTTTATTGATCAATATGCTGTTTTTCAGCACTCTAACACATATCGTTGCACAAGACTGTGAAGCCCGTTTAACCGGCACGGTAGTGGATTACCATGATAAGACCGTTCTGGAAGGAGCTTCCATCCTGATTATTGGAACACAGACCCGAACCTATAGTACTAAGGACGGTAGTTTTGCTTTTAATGGTATTTGTAACGGTGTCTATGAATTGGAAGTGAACCATCCTGCTTGCGCAACCCTCATTGTTCCAGTGACCATAAACGGCGATACCGTTCTGGAAATTAAATTGGAGCATCATTTGGAAGAACTGGAAGAAGTAAACGTTGTGGGTGATGTCATACGTCAAAAGACCAATTCCGCGCTGGAGGAATCGTTGAAATTGGAAACTTTGGAAATCTACAGTGCAGCCAGTTTGGGTGATGCCCTTCAAGAACTTACCGGTATTTCGTCTTTAAATACCGGGGCAAACATAGTAAAGCCCATTATCCATGGACTCAATGGCAGCAGGGTTTTGATCATGAATGATGGTGTCCGCATGCAGGATATGGAATGGGGCGATGAACATGCGCCCAATATCGATATCAATTCGGCAGGGACCATATCCGTAATCAAGGGGGCATCCGCACTTCAGTACGGTGGTGATGCCATTGGTGGGGTTATAGTTATGGAACAGGCCCGTGTTCCCAAAAAGGATACCCTCTATGGAAAAACACTGCTTAACGGAATTAGCAATGGTAGGGGTGGCAGCATTTCCTCTGAACTCATCCGCGCTTTTGAAGGAGGTTTTTTTATCCGGGGCCAAGGGTCATACAAACGCTTGGGAGATCGCGAAGCACCAGATTATATCCTTTCCAATACGGGGGTTCGGGAAATTGGAACGTCCTTAAAGTTCGGGAAACATCAATTCATTTGGGGTTGGGACGTTAGGTACTCCTATTATAATGCCGAGATTGGCATTTTACGCGCATCCCATATTGGCAATAACGACGATTTGATCAGGGCAATAAACAGTGGTGAACCCCTGTTCATAAGACCTTTTACCTACGATCTGTTAAACCCCAAGCAAGATGTGACCCACCATCTGGGAAAGTTCAAATTCTATCATCGATTTGAAGGGCTCGGCAGACTGAACTTTCAATACGACTTTCAAAGTAACCGAAGGTTTGAGTTTGATATCCGAAGGGGAGATCGCGACGATAGGGCCTCATTGGATCTGGAATTGACCACCCATACCCTGACTTCCGATTTTAAATGGGATGCCAAGGAAAATGCGGAACTCCATTTTGGTTTAATGGGGAGATATCAAGAAAATTTTGCCAATCCCGATACCGGTGTGCGACGGTTGATTCCGGATTATGATAAATATGATTTTGGGACTTTTATCACGGGCGAATACCGCTTTGATAATTCTTTGCACCTAGAGGCCGGTATTCGTTACGATTTCAATAGAATTGATGCCCAAAAGTTCTACCTGACCTCCCGATGGGAAGAGCGGGGTTATGACAATGACTTTCAAGACCTGATCGTAGAGAACAGGGGAACGCAGTTATTGGTAAATCCTGTTTTCGACTACCATAATATCTCTTCCACCTTGGGTGCGAAGTTCATTCTAAAAGATGAATACCTTATACGAGTGAACTATGCCCTGGCACAACGCGCACCCAATCCGGCAGAACTGTTCAGTGATGGCCTGCATCATTCCGCTGCTAGAATTGAGCTTGGTGACTTGCGTATTGGCAACGAAACATCACATAAAATAACCGCCTCCTTGGAACGCGATTTTGCCCATTGGGGTTTTGCAATAGAACCCTACGCCAATTGGGTAAAAGACTTTATTCTATTGGAACCCACAGGAGTGGAGTTGTCAATCCGTGGTGCCTTCCCTGTTTGGGAATACAGACAGACCGATGCGCGTTTATTGGGCGTTGATTTTTCGGCCTATGCCAACTGGACCAGCCATTGGACAAGTGGGCACAAGTTCTCCCTGGTCAAAGGAAACGATGTTGAAAATGATATTGCACTGATCAATATTCCAGCTGCAAATTTGAGGAACAGCATCACTTTTTCGAAAGCGGAATGGAACAATTTTGAACTGACCCTGGAGAGCCAATACGTGTTTCGGCAGAACGAGTTTCCCGATAATATCACGGTTTTTTCCCCGGAACAACAGCAAGATGTGCTTTTGGAAATCAATACCCCTCCAGAAGCCTACCATCTTTTGGGGTTGCAATCCAAAGTTGGTTTCCAATTGGGAAAGACGACCAAATTAACAACCTCACTAAGAATAAACAATATAATGGATACGTCATTCAGGGACTATCTAAGCCGTCAACGCTTTTTTGCGGATGATTTGGGCAGAAATATCATTTTACAAGTAAAACTCAATTATTAATCTTAATCTTTTGTTATGAAAACAATCAAATTCTTATCAATGCTTGCCTTAACCGGTATCTTATTCACATCATGTTCAGATGATGACGATACACCGGAAGAGGTTAATGAAGAGGAAGTCATCACCACAATGACCGTTACACTTACCCCGCAAGGTGGGGGAACGAACATTACCTTGGTTTCCTTTGATGCAGATGGTGACGATGGGCCCATAGAACCGGTATTGACCGTTTCCGGGGATTTGGCAGCAGCTACCATTTATGATGGTACTATAGTGTTGCTCAATACCACCGAATCGCCAGCGGAACTGGTAAACGAGGAAATTGAAGGGGAAGCCGATGAGCACCAATTCTTCTTTGTTGTTGGCGGGGGCCTTGATGCGACAACGGACTATGCCGACAATGAGTCGGACTATGTGTCCGAGGCCACTGGGGAGAATTTTACCACAACCAATCCTGTGGGTATAGATTTTACCCTGACCACTAATGATGCAAGTAATGGGACATTGAACGTCACCTTGCTTCATGAACCCACCAAACCCAATGATGGAACGGTGGCAGGTGCCGGTGGGGAAACCGATATTACGGCAACTTTTGCGTTGACCATCGAGTAATGGATGGTTCCTAGGTAAATATATTAACGGGGGTGGAATAGTGTATTCCACTCCCTTTTTCCCATGAGAGGCAACAAGGCAAGAAAGTGGTTTGGAATACTGTTGGCAACGGCGCTATTGGTACAGTTGTCATACCATACCCTCCATGTCTTTACCTCCCACATATCGCATCCCCATATTGAGGATGTCGATAACCATACCCAACTTCGCGATACCGCTTTTACCTGCGAACTATGCGCCAAACTATTGGGGCAAACGGCCTACTTCTGGCTTCTCCCAATTATACTGCCAATCGTGGTACCCACTTTTCTTGTTATACATGCCAGAACCTATTCTTTTGAGGCAGTAATTGAAGGGCCCCATTCCCTTAGGGATCCCCCTATGCCATTTTAAAGGTAGTATATACCCCATCAAGGCGAAGCCCTTGAACCCTGATGCACCAAAATGTGTAATCCACCATAGGATTACTTTATGCGTGGTATAATGTAGTATTCAAATTTCTAAAATCATGATTATAACAAATAACCTTACAAAACAATATGGCGGGAACACCGCATTGGACCACCTCAACCTCGAGGTCAAGGAAGGTGAGATCTATTGCCTTTTAGGGGCCAACGGTGCAGGTAAGACCACTACCATCAATTTGCTTTTGGGATTTATCCCCCCAAGCTCCGGCAGTGCCTTTATCAACCAGTTGGATGTGCAGGAAAACAATAAGGCCACCAAACAGTTTTTGGCCTATATCCCAGAAAACCTGATGCTGTATCCCAACCTGACCGCCTTGGAAAATCTGGACTATTTTTCTGGAATCGCGGGGAAAACCTTGTCAAAGTCAGATTTAAAAATAGTTCTTGAAGAAGCCGGTCTGGAGCAGGAAGCCTTTGAAAACCGGATATCCACTTTTTCAAAGGGAATGCGACAAAAGGTCGGCATAGCAATTGCGTTGGCCAAGGATGCCAAAGTATTGCTGTTGGACGAACCTACCTCTGGGCTGGATCCAAAGGCCAGTAATGAATTTGGGTTACTTCTTCAAAAACTGCGTTCCAAGGGCGTTGCCACACTCATGGCAACACACGACCTATTTAGGGCAAAGGAAGTGGCTACCCATATCGGTATTATGAAAGATGGTCAATTGAAACAACAATTTGTTGCTGATGCTATTTCCCTTCCCGAACTGGAAAAGGCCTATCTCAACACGATGGAATATAAAGAACTGGTACCATGATTTCGAAAACTTTTCTCAAAGAAACCAAGGAATTGCTGCGCGATGGACGTGTGCGCATTGCCATAATTATTGTCCTTTCGCTATTGGGGGTTGCCGTATGGATCAGTGCACGGCATTACCAAAATGTAAATGGGCAGTACGCCTTGGCCAAAACGGCCGAACGTGGCATATGGGACAATCAGGGCGAAAAGAATCCCCATTCCGCAGCACATTACGGCACCTATGCCTTTAAACCGAAATACCCACTGTCGCTGGTCGACCAAGGGGTAGACAAATATGCGGGCACCTCCATATTTCTGGAGGCCCACAAACGAAATGAGGCCCAGTTCAGTGCAGCTGCGGACCAAACGGGATTAGCGCGTTTTGGGGATCTGACCCCAGACTTTATCCTACTCTTTATTATACCCCTACTCATTATTCTTTTGGGATATAACAGTTTTACCAAAGAACGGGAGATGGGAACCCTAACCTTGTTAAAGAGTCAGGGAATATCCGGTTGGAAATGGTTAATGGGAAAGTGGGCCGCACTTTTCCTGCCCATTTTTGGCATTACGGCCGTAGTATTCCTATTGGCAGGGGTGCTATTGGGCAACCTTTCGGATTTTGGGGTCTTTCGTTGGAATTCCCTGCTGATGCTATTTCTGGTTTACATGGCCTATTACATCATTTTCATCAATATTGTTTTATTGATTTCGTCCCGAACAAAGAAATCGGGGATTTCCCTTGTGGTATCCTTATGCGTTTGGATCATTACGTGTTTGGCCGCACCAAAGGCCGCCAGTAATATTGCAGAAACCAAACACCCCTATCCGACGCGACAGGAATTTGCGGCCAACGTCCTTAAGGACAAAAAAGAGGGGCTGGATGGCCATAATCCCTGGAGCAAGGAGGCCAAACTACTGGAAGAACAGGTTTTAAGGGAATACGGTGTGGACAGCCTCCACCAATTGCCCTTTAATTTTGATGGCTATCGCATGCAAAAGGGTGAGGAACACCAGGCAGAGGTCTATTTTAAGCATTACAACTACCTAAAAGAACAGTATACGCAACAGTCGAGGGTATATAAAGGTTTGGCAGCCATTTCACCCTATTTGCCCACTCGTTTTTTGAGTATGGCCATTGCCCATACCGACTACGATACGCATTGGGATTTTGCGGATGCTGCGGAAACATACCGCATCGCTACCCAAAAATTTCTCAACGACAATTTTGCCGTAAACTCATCTTATGGCGAATGGAGTTATCGGGCCGATGCCACCACATGGAAAGAATTACCTGCCTTCGAGTATAATCCGCCGGAATTGAATACCATTCTTTCCAGAAATAGCTCCAACCTAGGAATCCTGGGCATTTGGTTATTGGCCTCTTTTGGACTTTTGTTATTCACCTCTAAAACCATTTGACCATGTTATCGTACAATTTTAAATACGAATTAAAACTGTTGCTGCGCAGCCGTTGGATCCAATTGTTGAGCATTGTACTCTTATTGCTCTTTGGGTTTTCCGTCTACAATGGCATGCAAAAAGTGGAAAAGCGCCAAAATGATATTGTTGCGGCCCAAGAAGAAGTAAAGGAAAATGATGTGATGATGTTGAAACTCCTGGACTCGGTGGAACGGGGAATGGAAGTAAGCGCCTCACCATGGACCATCCCCACTAGCCCCATGGCAGTGGGCAACTACCATCCAAGGGTAGCGGCCATGGAACCCCAATCCATGTCCTTTGTTTCCACAGGGCAGGCAGATTTGTTTACCCACTACGTAAAACCTACGGTATCCGGGGACGATTTTGCCCTCAACTTTGCCGAGATGACCAGTCCGGTGCAACTGCTATTTGGAAGTTTCGATTTGGCCTTTGTCATTATTTACCTCCTTCCCTTGCTCATCATTGCTTTTTCCTACAACGTACTTTCCTCCGAAAAGGAGAGCGGTTCACTCCGACTCTTGGCTGCACAGCCCATAGGGATTCAAAACTGGGTGCTCCAAAAACTGGGGCTACGCTTTTTCTGGCTATCGGTATTGGTCATTGCCGCGTTGATTATTGTTTTTCTCACTTTGGGCCTCAATCCTTTTACTGGGATGCCCCTCTTTTTTGGGCTTTTGGGTCTTATTCTGGTATATATGCTCTTTTGGTTTGCCTTGGCGTTTTTGGTAAACCTATGGGTAGGAAGTTCGGCCAAAAATGCCGTTGCCATGCTTGGTCTATGGGTAGTTTTTGTGTTGTTGGTCCCCTCGGTATTGAACCAATTGGGCAATACGATCTATCCCATGCCCTCACGTACCTTAATGATCAATGAAATGCGGAGTTTAAAGGCAGAGGTCACCAAAAAACAGGATGAGATATTGGACAATTTCCTAAGGGACCATCCCGAGTATGCCATAAATGACACCACCCAATCCAGGGGGTTCTACCATCGCTATATGGCTTCCCAAAAATTGGTCAAGGAAGAACTGTCCCCTTTGGTAAACGCTTATGAGGAACAATTACAAAAACAGCAACATTGGATAGGTCGTTTCAAGTGGATCTCCCCAGCCATTATAGCGCAGGAATCCCTGAACCATATGGCCGGTACTTCCACCCAGGATTACGAAAACTTTAGAAGGCAGGTGGTAGCCTTTGCCGGAACCTGGCGAGAACATTTTATGCCCTTTTTGTACAACAATCAAAACTTTTCGCAAAAGGATTATCCCAATTTGCCCAGTTTTACCTACACCCAAAAAAGCCAAAGTAGGCTAAGCGCCATACTCCTACTTTTGGGCATGGCTGTCGGATTGTTTGGCCTGGGGTTTTTGGTTTCTAGGAACACAAAGGATATGGGCATTTTAAACCAGGGATAAAATGAAAGGGGCATTCTTTTTCATCTTTTTGCTAATAGGTGTTTGTATTCGAGCACAAGAAAAGGAAACCGACAATTTTCCCCCTCCGGAAACACCCGTAACCATTAGGGCTTTCAAAACCATAGGTGTAATTACCATAGATGGACGATTGGATGAATCGGACTGGGATGGAGCAGAACCTATCACCAATTTCTTTCGCGTGGAACCGGTTCAAGGTGATACCATTAAAAATCCGACGGAAGTGCGTATTCTGTATGATGATAAAAACCTTTATTTTGGAGTGTTTGCACGGGATTCCCTAGGCAAAAAAGGCATCCGAATGCAGGATTTAAGTAGGGATTTCAATGGCCTCGAAAATGATGTCTTTGGAATCCAGATCGACGCCCAAAACACCAAACAATACGCCGTTTCCTTTCAAACAACCCCGTATGGGAACCAACAAGATGTTCAGAATTTTAATGACAACAACAGGGATGAGGATTGGAACGCTTTATGGCGTGTACGTACCCAAAGAACGGATAAGGGGTATTATGCGGAATTTGCCATTCCCTTCAAATCAATTCGATATGACAAACCCATGGAAGGTGTTCCCGTGGAATGGGGAATTACGTTCTTTCGATTGGCCCGAAAGGACTTTGAAAAAACGGTTTTTCCGGCCATACCCCAATCGTTTTCGGAAAACCGGATGATCTATGCCGCCAAACTTACAGGTCTGGAGGTGCCGCCACCTTCCGCCAATATTCGTATAGAACCTTATGCACTGTACCAGTATGATGAAAACAAGGAAGGGAGTGTGCTAACGGATCGTTTAAACGAACCAAAAGTGGGTGGCGACGTGAAATGGGCCATTAGTCCCAATGCCGTTCTCGATTTGACCATCAATACTGATTTTGCCCAGGCCGATGTGGATAGGGCGGTGAATAACTTGGAACGATTCAACATCTTCTTTCCCGAACGTAGACAGTTCTTTTTGGAAAATTCCGGTATTTGGGCCGGTGGAGGCAACTCCCGGGTAAGGCCTTTCTTTAGTCGAACCATTGGTCTTTCGAATGCATTCAACGCAGCTCCGGCCCCCCTGGATGCCGGAGTACGCTATACCGATCGTAATGAAAATCGCACCATTGCGGCCTTGGCGGTCCGGCAACGGGAAACCGATGATAGCCCTGGCAGCACGTTTGGGGTGGCCCGTTATACCCAAAACTATGGTAAGGAAAACAATATTGGGGCCATGGTCACCTATCGGTTGGATGATTCGTTCGGGGATTTGGGGCTGGAAAATCAAAACAATACCACCATTTCGGTTGATGGATTGATTCGTCCAAAACCGGACATTACGTTGACCTATCTATTATCAACATCATTGGACAGTGAAACCGGAGATACCGGTTTTGCGGGAAGATTGGTGGCAACATCAACGACCAATAAGTATTACTTGGGGTATATCTCCGATATTGTCAGTGCCGATTACACGCCAGGTATGGGGTTTGTATTCCAGAAAGATGTGGTGCTCCACAGTCCCGGAGGTTATGCCATTGTAAGACCTAAATGGCTTCCTTTTGTACGACGTTGGGATCCCGGAGTTTTCTTTAACTACTTTCATGATTTTGAGGACTTTGGAAACTTTCAGCAGTCCAACCTCTATATTTTCCCCATATATACCTGGTTTAAGGACAATAGTTTTCTTGAGGCCTCCTTCACTCCTACCTGGCAAAACATCAATTTTGATTTTGCTCCCTTGGGCCTGGAAATTGAAGAGGGGGATTACAGTTACACACGATATTTGGTCAGATATAATTCCGACCGGTCCAAGAAGCTATCGGGTTCCATTCGGTTTGACTTCGGAAATTTTTACAACGGCACACGAAATACGGTAATTGCAGGTTTACGCTATGCTCCCCTACCCCATGTTTCCCTCACTGCCGACTATGAACATAACAACATTAACGGCGTTGGAATGCTCTCTGAGGATCTCAATACGGATCTATATACGGGAAGTTTGCGATTGGCCTTAAATCCAAGGGTACAGCTATCCACTTTCTACCAATACAACAGCTTTGATGAACAAGGCCGTTGGAACATCCGGTTCAGTTGGGAATATATGCCTCTATCGTTCATTTATATCGTTTTTAATGATACCCAAACAGATATGTTTGACCCCGTGCAACGAAGTACCCAGACCATAAGTAAGGTTACGTTTTTAAAGCAGTTTTAGAGCCTGTTTGGGAATTTGTCAATTGTTTTCTAATGTCCCTTTTTGCACGGCACATTGTTAAAATTTTAGTCCATAACTATGGCTATGCACAAAAATTTTGCCTCGTTCCGAACAAAAATGGCCTATAACAATTCCAATCACAAACTCCCAAACAGGCTCTTAGTTGAAAGTAAAAAAGCCATGGAATCGCGCAGAAGAACTTTTTTAAAAAATATTTCTTTGGACACATTAGGGGTGGCAACCCCTTCGAATTCCATCTGATATTGTATAGGATTTAAATACAAACGCTTCGTCAATTTTCCAGAATAGTGGTCATAGCGTATATCCCATCAATTAAGGGAATGGTGCTATTGTGATTTCCTGCACCAATGGTTACCGAAGTTATAACGGCTTCCCCTATGATATGTCTTCCTTTTAGTTTTCCGTCATCTGCTTGGTGTATTCCCTCTATGGGGTACCGCTCCAAAAAATTGGCCAGTTGTTCATTGGAATAGGACGTTTTTAATCCCCAAATGGCATGGAGGATCAAAGGTTCACCATTGGGAGCGTCGCCAACATATAACATATTGTGTCCTTTTTTTCTCAAAATGGTCAAAAAAGGTATCCCCTTTTCTTTGATCAACCTTATTTTTTCATCGGTATTGTCCGGAAAGTCATATCGCTGTCCTACCGCTATCTGGTCTTTGGAATCCCTGGGTAGCCATATTTTATAAGTGCCCAACAAATCACGGATCATGGAAGAGCAATCCCGGTTCCCTAAATAGCCTCCCCAGCCATAAGGTCTTCCCACCAAGTTGGAAACCAACTGTTTAAGATTGGTTTCATTGAACTTGAAATTGCCCAAAGCAAGCATACTTCTATCCACTTCTGCCTTTAAAATCCGTGCATTTTGATTTTCATCTGCATTGGCATAGTAGGCCAAAACCGTATCGGGATTATGGGAAGTTTCTTCAAAGGGCAGTACCATGCCCATTTTGGCATTTATGGCATAATTGGAAACCGGGTGCTTTAAATTCACCTGATCTGACAAGGGCATACCGTAGGCTACTGAAGACCACTGTTCCATAAAATCTTCATCGACAATGGCCACATCATGCATGGCCACCCAACCCTTGTAATACCCACTGATAACGTAGCACCATTGGTTATCTTTTGAGGTATGAACGATTAATATGGGGGTATTGGCCCACAATGCGGTTTCTTGAAAATAATCGAATGGATACCCCTCCCCTGCCTTCGAATACTTGTCAAAGCCTGGACGGTTTGTTGGAATTCTTCGCAAATCAGTATGTGCTATTACAATTCCTTTTTGAAGAAAATTGGGAAAACCCTCGGTATCTACATTTTGTACAACTTCTTCCCGTTGCCAATTGGTATGGGGCTTCTTGTTCTCACCGTACCACTCCTCATCATTTGCATATTTTTCCAAATAGGTCAAATCCTTTCCTGGAAAAGTGGCCAAAGAATCCAATAATTCCTCAGGAGTCCTTGACCAAGGCACAAAATGATTTTCGATAAAACGTTTTGGTAACGCCCCTGGAATTTCAACTGCTTCATTTGGGTACGTCAAATCATTGGGGGTAAAGGTTTTAACTTCAAAAGCCAATTCCGCTTTCTCCCCATTGTCGCACCCGACCAATACGGAACAACCCAATACTATAAAAACTAAAACAACACGCATTACTACTAATTTATAATGTGCTACTATGGTAACCTTAGCCAAAATTTTGCATCCAATACGTCCTCCAATCAGCCAAGAACGTATTCCTACTAGAGCAAAGATCTTCGGAACATACCTTGATCGTTTTCATTTTCTTCCAACGGAAATCTGTGGGATGTTTTCAGTCTTTGCATTGATTCCTTTGATATCCGTAGTAATGATCTTATTCAATTTCCCCGAAGCTTCACTGACCTCTTCCTTCAATTGTGCCAACCTTGAAACCTGAGGTTGGGTAGGTTTGGCCGTTGCGCCATTTACTGCCCGCATCAATGAACGGATCTCTTCCCGAAGTCTTGGTCGTTGTCGATAGGTCATGGACGGGGGCGGCCTTTTCAAAATATCATCTTGTATAGCTGAAATGTTCTTCAAGGCACTCTCGATAGCATCAAACAATGACTGGTCCACATCCGGACCTTTTCTTTCGTCCAGTTTTTTCTTCAACTCCTTTAATTGGGTGCTATAGGTATTGGTATTATTGATCATCGTATTCGTTTGTGACAACAGTGTTCGAAGTTCAAGCAGTAGTTTAGTTTTTGCTTCGTAAGCCTCTTGTTCCAAATCCATTCTTGGATCCGACCGAACCAAAATGGGCGTTTCCAACACCTCGCCGTTTACCTTTAAGCGGGCCGTGTAGGTGCCTGGTGACACATACGGATACATGGGTCCCGAAAAGAAGCCACCACCACCATTGGCACCTTTCATCTTTGTTGCCGCCTCATGTCCCAAATCCCAAACCATTCGATTTACCCCTGCGGTCACGGTGGAATCTTTCAACGTTCTGATGACATCTCCGGCGGCATCAACGATTTCCAAAGTGGCGGTTGTCTTTTCACTATTGGCAAGATAGAAGTTGATATTCGCTCCGTAATCCGGATTTTTTGCTTTGTAATGACGATCACCCAGGTTTTCAATTCGCCAAAACATATGCCATAGGGTAGCCCTACGTACGGGAAAAAGATGGGAAGATTTCCCTTCGGTATCGGCCATCTCCTGAATGGGTCGGATATCGTCCAATATCCAGGCTCCCCTTCCATGGGTACCCACAATCAAATCACGATCCCTGGGCTGGATGCGAAGATCCCTAACGGAGACATTCGGCAGGTTATTATTGATTTTGGCCCATGACCGACCTTTGTCCCAACTCGCATAGATACCATGCTCCATACCCGCATACAATAGGTTTGGATTAATAGGGTCCTGTCGAACAACTTTTACATAATCGTCCTGAGGGAGACCTTCGGTTATCTTGGTCCATGTTCGGCCATAATCGGTGGTCATAAAGGCATACGGGCGGAAGTCATCCATTCTATGGTGGTCCACGGTAACAAAGGCCGTGCCCCCGTCATGTTCCGAGGCATGGATTTTGGAAACCCAGGCATACTTTGGAAGTCCTTTGATCCGATCGTTGAGTTTTGTCCAGGTTTCTCCCCCGTCCCGGGTCAATTGCACATTACCATCATCGGTCCCGACCCATATGACGCCCTTTTCTACAGGGGATTCATCGATGTAAAGGATGGTACAGTGGAATTCGGCCGCCGTATTATCCTGATATATTTCCCCGCCCGAAGTCCTTTGTTTGGATTTATCATTGGTAGTAAGATCTTCACTGATCTGCTCCCAGGAATGACCACGGTCCGTGGATTTGAAAACAACATTTCCTCCTGTGTAAACCGTATTGGGGTCATGTGGGGAAATGACGATCGGGGCGTCCCAGTTAAAGCGATATTTGTGATTTTCAATGGCATCCCCGGCAGATCCAATGATTTTTGGATAGGGATGGATGTTACGAACGTTGCCAAAACGGGAATCTACATGAAAGATCACCCCTCCTTGAAGATTGGCATACACTTCATGCTCACTTCCAGGGATGGGAACGGCATAATAACCGTCACCGTAGGCAAGTCCCTTCCAATGCCGTTTTAGTATTCCTGCTGAATACAATGAATTGCTTGGGCCAACCCATGTACCATTGTCCTGTAATCCCCCATATACATTATAAGGGTCCTTGTTATCGATGAAAATCTGGTAGAACTGTGATAATTCCACATTGTTGATAATCTCCCAACTGTCCCCTCCATCATAGGATACCTGATAGCCTCCGTCGCTACCATTTAAAATATGGTTGGAGTTGGTAGGGTCAATCCAAAGTGCTTGATGGTCCCCGTGTACCGTGGTGGCAATTCGTTCCCAGGTTTTGCCCCCATCCTTGGACCGGCTAAGCCTGCCCGAGATTGAGAAAAGGATGTCGGGATTGTTGGGATCGACCCGGACATCACTGTAATAGAATGGACGAAAGTTGATGTTGGGATCGTCATTGACCATTACCCAATTATCTCCACGATCTTCAGACCGGAATGCAGTCCCCCCTCCCTGGAATTCCGTCATCAGATAGATGATGTTGGGTTGGCTTTTTGCGATGTGTATACCAGGTCTTGCCATAGGTTTATCCGGAAGGCCCTCCATAATTTTTTTCCAGGTCTCGCCACCGTCCATGGTACGGTATATAGCGGTTTCCTTCCCACCATCGTCAAAACGCCAGGGCTTTCTCCGAAACGTCCACATGCCGGCATACATAATGCGTGGATTGCTTAATTCCATGGCGATATCAGCACAACCCGTGTCTTCGTCGATGTACAGTATTTTTTTCCAATTTTTACCGCCATCCGTTGTTTTAAAAACCCCTCTCTCAGGATTGGGACCCCATTCCTTGCCCAGGGCGCAAACACATGCCACATCTGGATCATTGGGATCTACAACAATCCTTTTTATCCTTTCCGTCTTTTTAAGGCCCAGATGCGTCCAACTTTTTCCGGCATCTACCGAGCGATACACGCCCCAGCCATAGCCGACACTGTTCCGGGGGTCGCCTTCCCCTGTACCTACCCAAAGTACATTATGATCGGAGGGAGCTATGGTCAACGCACCAATGGAGTACGCCCTTTGTCCCTCAAATATGGGAGTAAAATGCACTCCGCCGTTGGTGGTCTTAAAGATACCCCCATCAGCACCGGAGACATAGAATGTACTGGGATCTCCGGGGATACCATCGATATCCGTTACCCGGCCTCCCATATTGGCGGGACCAATAGCCCTCCATTCATAGGATTTTAAAGCATCGACATAGTTCTTGTTTTGGGAGAATCCAGGGTTGACACATAGAAGACTCCACAATAGTGTGAATAAGATGGAATGTTTCATAATAGGGAAGAATTAGCTAGTGGTAAATTCCCAACAAAATAGCCAAAATCAAAGAAATAAAAAAGGGGCTTACCAAGTAATGGAAATGCCCCGGTACATTTGGGAAGTCAAATGGGTGCTAAAACGTAAATTTTCCCCTAAACATTCGAACAACAAAATAGTAAAAACATGATGCTAAAGGGGAGATTGTCCTTATCGGAGATTTTCCAGGATTTGTTCCAGTGCTTCGGCCTTTACGTTTTTGGCAATAATCTTACCCGCTCTATTGAGCAATACATTTTGCGGTAGTGAAGACACGCTATACAAGTCATTGATTCTGTTGCCACTATCAAAAACATGTTGAAAATCCTCAATACCATCCTTTGCTATGGCTTTTTCCCATTGTACTTTATCCACGTCTTGGGTGATACTCAATACATGAAATCCCATGTTACGGTATTTTTTCAATATCGAAGCAATTTTTGGATGCTCCACCCTGCATGGCCTGCACCAATGCGCCCAAAAGTCGATAAGTAGCACCTTTCCCTTGAATTGGCTTAAGGTGACTTCATGGCCCGCCCTGTCACTAACCTTAAAATCGGGGGGTATTTCACCTATTTCCGTGCTCTTGGCCTGATTCACCAATTTTTCCAGGGCCCGCGTGGGAACAGTACCGGGCGATTCTTTTTTAAAAGCTTTTAGCCGTTCTTCCACAAACACCCGCTCTTTGTTGAAATCGGTGTATTGTAAAGCATAAAAACCTGCTGAATCCGTTCCCATGTTCACAATCAGCTCTCGAAACTCGACCAGAAAACTCTGAAGGGCCACTGCCGCTTGCTGTTGCAACGCATCAATTCTTTCCTTATCCCCCGCTTTCATTGCTTTATCCATTGCTGCCTTTAATTCGCCAAAATGCTTGGCCTGTAATGCCCCGTTGCGCCTCGCAAATTCCTGCATTTCCACAGAATTGGGAGATCCCTCAATACTTATTGAGTTTTTCACACGGGAAGCAGTGATGTTACCCGCTCTTGGTATGGATAAGTGTACCATCTCTTTTTCATCGAAATTGAGCTCGAATAGATTGTCGCCCAAAAAGGGAATTTGAAAGCTGAAACGCCCGTCTTCATTCAAGGTTTTTGTTTCCAGGGATTCATACCCCAGAATTTCCGGGCTATACTGTTTAAGCGTCACCTCACCAAAAGTACCGAATCCATTTCCCTTTATCTGTACCAGTTTTTGTGCCAGCATTCCAGAACAGCAAAGAAGACCGGTTACGATCAAATATACCAATTTTTTCAAAACAACGGAATTAAAGGTTACGACCTCAAAACACGATATTTTTATCGATCAAGTCGTTCGTATGCATGAATCCGAACGCTTTTTAGCTTCGAAAATCCGTTTGAATTCCAATAGGGAACAAACCGAACGGCTATTGGGCATGTCTTTTTTTGAACTCCGAAGGCGTACATCCGGTTTGTTGTTTGAAAAGTGTATTGAAAGATGATTTGGAGTTAAATCCCACCGCATACATAACTTCAAGAATGGTTTCATTCTTATCCGTCACATTTTTCAAGCGATCTTTTGCCATTTCAATCCTATAGGCATTTATAAAACTGACAAAGTTCTGTTGCTCATAATTGTTGATGAGTGAAGATAGTTTTCGGGGTGTCATTGCTAAGGTATCTGCCAATTCAGTAAGCGTAAGTTCCGGATTGCAAAAGATTTGGCTGTTTTGCAAGAACTGCTTTACCCTTTCCAATTCCGAACGTTCCGCTTCGGTCGGGACGGGCTGGGGAGCACTTGTCCTCTCTTTTATCAATAGCGCTTCCTTATCCGTAATCCCCAAAAAAATCTGTGGTTGTCGCAGCCCTTTATAAAACATCCAATTAACCAAAAACAGAATACTGAGGTGTATTACGGAAAAACCATACCAAAGGTGCATTGACCATAAAAACTGGTCTGCAATGTCCAAAAGTAAAATCGTGATGAAAAGTAGGATAGTCCACTGCAACCATTTTAAATCGGTTTTGGCGGAAGTGGATTGGGTATCCCGAACAATCTTTCGATAGCCAACCAATTCCTTTATCGTTATGGCAACGTAAATCACTAGACTTACATATAGAAAAACACCAAAAGTCTGACAGGGATGATATCCAAGCAAAGCAAAAAAAATCAATACCGCAGCTGGAATGAGATGCAATACATGTTTGAAGCGAAACCGAAAAGAGCGAAATACAAGCGACCGCGTATAAAGATATAATGCTGGCCCATAAATATAGCCATAGACGCAATACCCCGCAATCACAAAATCGGATTCAATCCGTAAATTCTCAAAAGTAATGGCCACAAACTGTAAACCCAATACCATCATAAAAAAGGCCAAGTAGTAATTGCTTATTCGCTTGGGGCCCCTGTCAGATATGAGCACAACAGCAAACAGCATACTTTGAAAAAGAATCATCAAGGGGACACTATTACCAATGGAAATAGTCATTTTGCTAAATTAAATGTGAACCAGGCGCTGTACAAAAGGGCAGCATTTTCTTGGAAAATGGGTTTATTGAACTGGATACTAAAGATATACCCTATTAAGATATACAACTAAGGGTTTATATTGGTTATTTTTAGGATTCCTTAAAACTACACTCTATGAAACCATTTTTACCGTACCTCCTTCTCGTACTATTCCTATTCCCTACAGATGATGCTACCGCCCAACGCAAAAAAAGCAGAAACGCAAACACCAAAAACTATGCTGAGTCTTTGTACAATGCAGTCCAATGGCGTTTGGTCGGGCCATTTAGGGGAGGACGTGCCGGAACCGTCTCGGGGGTTTTGAACGATCCAAACCTTTATTATATGGGAACCGCTGGTGGCGGCGTCTGGAAAACCACTGATGCGGGCAATACCTGGAGCTGTATTTCCGACGGTTATTTTGGAGGTTCCATTGGTGCCTTGGCCGTTTCAGAATCGGATCCAAATGTGATTTATGTTGGCGAAGGGGAGCAAACCCTAAGGGGAAATGTTTCTTCCGGGAATGGTATTTGGAAAAGCCTGGATGCCGGGGAAACCTGGAAGTTTATCGGGCTCGAAGGATCGGAACATATTTCAAGGATTCGCATACACCCTACCAATCCCAATCTTGTATATGTTGCCGCAATCGGTAATCTTTGGAAACCCAATAAGACCCGTGGTGTCTATCGTTCCAAGGATGGAGGGCAAAGTTGGGAAAAGATACTTTACGAAAGTGATAAGGCCGGTGCTGGGGATTTGATACTGGACCCGAACAATCCAAGAATACTATATGCCGCAACTTGGCAGATGAAACGAAACGGATACCGGATGGACAGCGGAGGGCCCGACAGTAAACTCTACAAAAGTACCGATGGTGGTGATACCTGGACCGATATTTCAAAATACAAAGGCTTGCCAAAGGGTCCATGGGGCATTGTAGGTATAGCGGTCTCCCCTTTGGATTCCAATAGGGTTTGGGCAATTATCGAAGCAGAAAATGGCGGCGTGTTTCGATCGGAGGATGCCGGTAAGAGCTGGAAAAAAATAAATGAAAATAGGGCCTTACGCCAAAGGGCATGGTACTATAGCCGTATCTATGCCGATACACAGAACAAGGACAAGGTGTATGTAATGAATGTTAGCTATGGGGTGTCCACAGATGGTGGAAAGACCTTTACTTTAAAGAATGCCCCGCATGGGGATCACCACGACCTATGGATCGACCCCAATAACAATAGCAGAATGGTCATTGCCGACGATGGGGGCGCACAGGTTTCAAACGATGGCGGAGAGAATTGGACCACCTATCATAATCAACCTACGGCGCAATTTTACCGGGTCACCACGGACAATTCGTTTCCCTACAGGATATACGGGGCACAACAGGACAACAGTACGGTCCGTATCGCCCATCGCACCTCGGGTTCAAGTATAACGGAAAGCGACTGGGAGCCTACGGCCGGTGGCGAAAGTGCCCACCTGGCCCCTGACCCAAAGAACAACGAAATCGTCTACGGGGGAACCTATAAAGGATATATGATGCGACAAGATCATTTGGTGGACCAAACCCGTTCCATCAATATCTGGCCGGACAACCCTGCAGGTTCCGGGGCCGAGGTCATGAAATATCGTTTCAACTGGAATTTCCCGGTAAAGTTCAGTATACATGACCAGAATACATTGTATGCGGGATCCAATTTCTTACATGTCACTACCAATGAGGGGCAATCATGGAAAAGGGTTTCACCCGATCTTACCCGTGGTTTGCCGGAAACCATAAAATCTTCCGGTGGACCGATTACCCAGGACAATACCGGGGCCGAGTTCTATTCCAACCTCTTTGCCATCAATGAGTCCCCTTTGGAGAAAGGCGTTATTTGGGTTGGTAGTGACGACGGCTTGATCCACATTTCAAAAGACAATGGCGAAAATTGGGAAAACATCACCCCTCCGTCCAGTATGAGTCCAAAACTCAATATGATCAATTGTATTGACCCAAGTCCGTTCAAGAAGGGTACTGCCTATGTGGCGGCTACTTCGTACAAATTTGGGGATTATACCCCTTACCTCTATAAGACTTCCGATTATGGCAAAACCTGGAAGGTGATCACCGAGGGAATCAAAAGCAACCATTATACCAGGGCCATCCGTGCGGATAAGGTTCGAGAGGGATTGCTCTACGCCGGAACGGAGTGGGGCATGTATGTTTCATTTGATGACGGCAACAGTTGGTCACCTTTCCAATTGAACCTCCCAATCACCTCCATTCGGGACCTTCATGTACGGGACAATGATTTAATCGCCGCTACCCATGGGCGTAGTTTTTGGATGATCGATGATTTGACCCCATTGCACCAACTTTCGGATGAAATCGCCAATTCGCAGTTCCATCTGTATAAGCCCGACCAGGCGTACCGTATGCAGCAATCGGGTGGTTGGCGAAAACCAAATACCAAGTTGGTTGGCGAAAACCATCCCAATGGAGCCATCATCAACTATTACATAAAGAACATCCAGGAAACCGATACGGTAACCATCGAGATTCTGGAAAAGGATGGCACTTTGATCCAGCGCTTTTCAAATGTGGCCAAGAAAGATAAATTGAACCCGGAAGCGGATAAACTTTTGGAAGTTAAATCCGGGGGCAACAGACTGGTTTGGAATATGCGCTACCCAGGTTACAAAACCTTTAAGGGCATGGTGTTTTATTCATCGCCCAATACCGGGCCCAAAGCGGTGCCTGGCGACTACAGGATAAGATTGGGATATAATGGACAAACTTCGGAGCAGGTCCTTACCATTGTCAAAGATCCCCGAATGCCCAATACCGATAACGATTATCAGAAACAATTTGATTTCTTGATCGAAGTTCGGGACCAGGTCAGCCGGGCCAATACCGCAATTGTTGATATTAGGACCGTAAAGAAGGACCTGGACTATCTAAAGGGAAAGCAAGACATGAAAAAGAGTTTAAAAAATACGATTGCGGATTTTGAAGCGAAATTGGATGTTATCGAAAACAATATCCATATGACCAAGAACCAGAGTCGACAAGACCCCTTGAATTATGGGATTCGAATTAATAACCGCCTGGCATTTTTGATGACCGACTCCCAACGTGGGGATTATCCCCCAACAGATCAGGCCACGGAGTTCTTTGTTGACGTTACCAAGGAATTGGATCGTGAGATTTCCGCTTTAAATGGATTGATGGATGAGTATATTTCAAAAATCAACAAACAAATAGCTGAAAACCAAATGGAAATGATTTCTTTGAAGAAGTAAAAAGGTATGGTAAAGTATCTTTACTTAGGCTGCTTGTTCTTGTTTTCCATGGGATATCCATTTTATGGCATATCCCAAACTACAGCGCTTGAAAAAGTCCCATCCAATCGATTTAAGCGATTGTACCGACTAAATGATTCCGTTTACAGATCAGAACAACCTGGTCGAAAAGGTTTCAAGGAACTGGAAGCCGCAGGAATAAAGACTTCAATAACGTTTCGGCGAAATAAGGATGATGTAAAAAAAGCCAGGGGAACAGCACTGGAATTGATCCATATCCCCTTAAAAACTTCCGAACTTAATGAAGGTAATCTGATAGAAGCCCTACAAGCCGTACAAAATGCCCAAAAGCCGGTTTTGGTACATTGTTGGCATGGTTCCGATAGAACAGGGGCCATAATGGCAGCGTATCGCGTGGTTTTTGAAAATTGGTCCAAGGAAGATGCCATTGCTGAATTACTTAGACCTGAACTTGGCTATCATAAGAACTGGTATCCCAATGTAATTGATTTGATATCAAACCTGGATACCAATAAAATAAAGAAGGAATTAGGACTGTAACACAACTCCAATTTCAATTTTAATCAACGTAATGCTATCGGCAGACTCATTCCCCAGCGGGATGTAGGACCAGGATATGCTATATCCGAATTTTGTACTTTAGAAAACTAAAAAACATTATGAAAAATCTTTCCCGTTGTATTTTCTTCCTCTTTTTGATTGGCCAATATTCAACGGCCCAAGACCGAATCACGGGTGAACCCTTTGCGACTCGCTCCGAAGTATTGGGTCAAAATGGAATGGTGGCCACAAGCCATCCCCTGGCAACCCAAATTGGGCTTGATATTCTCAAAAGTGGTGGTAATGCCATCGATGCCGCGATTGCTGCAAATGCTGCCTTAGGACTTATGGAACCTACGGGATGTGGTATTGGAGGCGATCTTTTTGCCATTGTTTGGGACGGAAAGACCAAAAAATTGTATGGCCTCAATGCGAGTGGACGTTCACCCCAGAAGTTGACCTTGGAATACTTTGAGAAAGAAGGGATGGAGAAAATCCAGTCCCATGGGCCACTGCCCGTTAGTGTGCCAGGTGCTGTGGATGGATGGTTTGAGCTCCATCAAAAATTTGGGTCCAGGCCTATGACGGAAATCCTGGCCCCGGCTATTGGTTATGCCGAAAAGGGATTTCCCTTGACCGAGCTCATTGCCTGGTACATGCAGCGTACCGTACCCTTTTTTGAATCAAAGGGTTTTCCCAATATTGAGGATACCTACAAATCACAAAATGGAGGAAAACTCCCCAATGAGGGAGAAGTTTACAAAAATCCATATTTGGCCGATACCTATAGGAAAATCGCAAAAGGTGGACGCGATGCTTTTTACAAGGGCGATATTGCCAAAACCATTGGTAAGTTTATCAAAGAACAAGGGGGATTTCTTTCGGCCAAAGACCTGGCCGCACATAAATCGGAATGGGTAGAACCGGTATCCATCAACTATAGGGGTTACGATGTTTGGGAGCTGCCTCCTAATGGTCAGGGTATTGCTGCGCTCCAAATGTTGCAACTATTGGAGGGCTATGACTTTTCAGCTATCGAATTTGGAAGTGCGGAACACCTTCACCTATTTACCGAGGCCAAGAAATTGGCTTTTGAGGACCGCGCAAAATATTATGCCGATATGGATTTTTATGATGTTCCCGTTGCGCAATTGCTTTCGGACGATTATGCCGAAGACCGAAGAAAAGAAATCGGTGCCCGTGCCGGAAAATATACCGCAGGTGAAATCTCCGCTGGAGAGACGATCTACATGACGGTAGCGGACAAGGAGGGTACCATGATATCCTTGATACAGAGCAATTATCGGGGCATGGGCTCCGGTATGGCACCACCAAAATTGGGCTTTATGCTTCAGGATCGCGGTGAGCTGTTCAGTTTAAAGCGGGGACAGGCCAATACCTATGAGCCTGCTAAGCGGCCTTTTCATACCATTATTCCCGCCTTTATTACCAAAGATGGCAAACCCTATGTCAGTTTTGGGGTCATGGGCGGTGACTTTCAACCCATGGGCCATACCCAGATTGTAATGAACCTCATCGATTTTGGCATGAACCTGCAAGAAGCTGGTGATGCGCCACGTTGGGACCATACGGGAGGGGCCAGCCCCATGGGAAGGACTACGGAAAATACGGGATTAATACGAACCGAATCGGGTATCCCCTACACTACTATTCGTGGTCTAATGGACAAGGGCCATAAAATGGGAACCGCCCGGGGCATCTACGGTGGCTACCAGGCCATTTTATGGGATGATGAAAACAAAGTCTATCACGGTGCTTCCGAAAGTCGTAAAGACGGGCAAGCCGCCGGATATTAGAAAATAACTCCACTAGCGTTTAAAAAGTGACCGCAATAGCGGTCACTTTGTTATGTAATTTATTGCTTACGTCCGAAAAGCAGAAAATCCTGTGACCCCCGATTGCTTAGAAAAAGGTCTTTAATACCATCGCCGTTCAAATCCACAAAATCGATATCGAAACCTCTTCCGCCCATACCTTCGGGAATAATGGTATCGATGGCTTCAGCGAACTTTCCCTTTCCATCATTAAGATAGACACTAAAGGGGGTAAGGCCGCCAAACCTTGGGCCATTGGTATTTCCCGTCATAATATCCATATCCCCATCACGGTCGATATCCAAAAATGCGACCCCAAAACAACGGTTGTCATCCTTGGGCAAATGGGTGCCGGTGATATCGGAAAAGAAACCATTTCCGTCATTTAAAAGCAATCTGTTCTGTCGAACGGCTTCGGCTACAAAGGCCTGGACATTTCCGTATAAAACGTCCAGGTCACCATCCCCATCGATATCGGCCACGTCCACTTCCCTTGTTTCCTCTGGAGTGGTTCGGTAAGGTAACCTATCGGAAGACTCATCCTTAAAAAAGCCATTTCCATCATTGATCAGTATGCGATTGGCATCTTCATTGCCGACCAATACATCTTCATCCCCATCATTATCAATATCCCCCAAGGTCAGGTCTTGTGTCACATCCATAAATTCGCCGAACCGTGCAGTGGTCTCATCTTTGAAGTACCCTTTGCCATCGTTGATCAATAGGTTGTTTTGACCGTTGTTTCCAATCATTACATCCGGAGCACCATCATTATTGACATCCACTACAACCACCGAATTGGAAGTGCCCGAAACAGGAATCCTGCTCCCCCCATCCCTAAAAGTACCATCTCCATTGTTCAGATACAGTTCGTTGGTTTTGTCATCTTCGCTAACGACTATGATATCCAGGTCTCCATCCAAATCAAAGTCGGCAATTCCAATATCCTCACTATCATGATCTACCTGTGGTATCCGCGAGCTGCTCTCATTGGTGAATTTTCCTTTTCCATCATTAATAAGCAGAATATTGGGTTTATGCTCATTGGCAATTAAAATGTCCAGGTCACCATCCTGGTCCAAATCGGCAATTCCAGCATCCATGGACAGTTGCTGTAGGTCTTCATAAGGCAAACATATTGTGGTGACATCTTTATAGAAGGTAGTGGAACCACCGCTGTCACTTCCGGTTTTTTGACTGTTACCGAAGTAAAAAATGCCAACGGTCAGGCAAAGTATGGCTATCTTTTTCATCTTTTTATCCTAGAAATGCCATGCTAATTTAAAGCATTTAAAGACTGGTCTAAGCACTAGAAGAAGTAATGGTAAAAAAGGGTAGGTATTTCAACGTGATGGAGCTGCTTTTGGAATCTTGCCCAACCGATGGACATCTGCAAAGTAAATGCAACTATGTTGCATTTATCAACGCTTTCCTATATTTTTACTATTCAACTATTGGAGTGCTTTTGTTACACCAGTCCTTTGCAGTAAATTGTTATTTCATACTCGACCGAGGCTTGCTTTCTCGCGAACTTACCGGGAAAGTAAAGAACTTGGAAAGGTTTCACAATATCAAATTAACCATTTTACCTTCCTTACTATGTTACAAAGAAAATTTGCCGAAGTAGTAAAGACCTACTTCCCCGATGCCATGGATGCCAAGGACACCTCGATCCATTATCTTGGAAAAATGCAACTGGAGCACCATATCGATATTTCCCGGGTATTGATGGCAACTTCGGTGTGTTCGGATGATATCAATGTGCCTTCCACCACCTTCTTCAATGTATTGTTCGGTCCATTTATTATGGGTGGACTGGGCGGACTGCCTTTCGCCGGGCAAACCGGCATGACCGCTTTTGCCCATCATATTCCAGATGATGGTAGCGCATTTGTCTTTTACGGTCCCCACATAGGGATCACCCTGGATGGGGATTTGGGAAAAATGTACCGTCCTCGCCAAGAACAGACCGGAAACTCCTGTGGTGCCCTTATGCTGGCATTAAGCCGATTCCAGGATAGCGCCTATAAACCGGTAATAAATGATGATGATTATCAACAGATGAAACTTGAGGAAAGCCTACTTCCCTACCGCCAAAAAATATTGGATAGTGAAAATCAAGAAAAGGCCATAACCGAGGCGACCTATGAGATTATTGATAAAAAGGTCCATGAGCATTTAAAGTCGTGTAAAAATGAATTCCATGTGGATAGGGTAACGCTTTTGGGAGGCATCATCATTAATACGGATTATGGATTGGACGACTATTTTGATGCCAGACATTTTAAAGTAATTGATGTCAAAAGCCTTTGACCTCAAACCAATGCCAGGACATCTATACTTTTTATGCCCTACGGATTATCTTGAACCTATCATCAACGCCAGGTTCAAGCATAAAAACTACTACTATTCATCGCTTGGCAACTCTGTGATGTTTGACAAGGATACCACTAATCAAATAGAAATATTGATCACAAAGTATACTATTAGAGAAATTTCTTTTGTATTGTCCATTAACAATGTGATGATATTGGATGCATTGGGAGGTCAAAGTTTTTCCAGGACAAAGGGGTTAAATCGTTTTTATGATGAAGTTATAAGGCAAAAGGAACGTTCAAACGTATCTTGGCAGGATTCCAATAACAAATTCGCAATTCTTTCGTATTACTTGAACAAGAAAATAAGGGAATTGCAACTTGAATTAAATACGCTAATTTTTAACCAGATCAGGATAAACGGCAAAATTTATGATTCTCAAGGAAATGTATTTAAAGAAATATGTCCAGACCTGATCTGTAAAGAATACTTTAGCTTAAATTAGCCGGAATCAACGAAATTCCAAAGGAATTAATTCTTGGACCCAACTGTTTATGGGTATCCCTTAGCGATAAATGAGTAAATCCAAAAATCTGTCCCTTTTTAAACGAATCCCACATGCCATTACCATGCTATTTGGTATAATTGTATTGGTGACCCTATTGACCTATCTACTTCCGGCTGGGACCTATGAACGGATTTTAGTTGATGGTCGAAGTACGGTGGTTCCCGACTCATACAAGACCATTCCTGCTACGCCCGTTGGTTTTTTGGACATGTTCAAAGCCATACCGTTGGGCTTTAAGGCTGCTGTGGAAATCATATTCATTGTACTGGCAGGTGGCATTATGTTCGGGTTTATGGAAAAATCAAAGGCGGTAGAGAATGCCGTAGGAACACTAGTAAAAAATTTGGGTCTAAAAAACAAACACCTCATCATTGTCATCATGACCTTTATTTATGGTCTACTTGGCGTTGCCGTGGGCTATGAAAACAATATTGCCATGGTACCCATAGCTGCGGTACTAAGTCTTGCCTTGGGAGGAGATTTAATTTTGGCCGCTGGAATTTCAGTGGGTGCCATGACCATCGGTTTTGGATTGTCTCCAATAAACCCTTACACCGTAGGAACCGGACATAAAATTGCCGAACTGTCCATGTTTTCTGGCGCCCTCCTTCGTAGCGTGCTCTGCTTTACGGCGTTGGGCATTATGGCCTATTACAATGTGAGGTACTTCAAAGCAATCACCCTAAATCCGCAAAAAAGTTTGGGCATAGGCCTCAATGTAAGCGAATTGACGCTGTCCAGACCACTTCAGGAATATAGAATGAGTGGAAACAATTGGTTGGTCATTTCGATATTCATGGCCGGACTCATGGCCATTTTATATGGGGTTTTTAACTTTCATTGGTACATCAATGAACTGTCCGCGGTATTTTTGATCATTGCCCTTCTTTGTGGCTTGGTTTCCAGAATGGGTGCCACTACGATGAGCGAGACCGTTTTAAAGTCAGTGGCAATCGCTGCACCCGGTGCTTTTATGGTGGGCTTTGCAACAACCATAAAGGTTCTTATGGAAATGGGAAATATTGGTGACACTATTTCATATCGGCTTTCCATGGTTTTGGAGGGATTGCCTTTATACGCCTCGGCAATTTGCATGTCCATTTCCCAAACGGTAATCAATTTTTTTATCCCTTCCGGAAGCGGTCAGGCATTGGCTACCTTGCCCGTAATGCTACCACTGGGAGAATCCTTGGGACTCACCAGGCAAATTACCATTTTGGCGTTTCAGATTGGTGATGGGTTGTCCAACCTTGTGAATCCAACCTTGGGAGGGCTCATCGCCATGCTCAGTATGTGTCGGGTACCTATAGACAGATGGATCCGTTTTATATTTCCCGTATTGATCATCATCCTTCTCTTGGCGTTTTTGGCCTTGATTATAGCAGTAGCAACAAATTACAGTTAAATTATATGACAGTTGAGCACATCCTTGCAAAATTGGTTTCCTTCCCGGTACTCGGGGGCGAAAGCAATTTAAGTATCATCCATTGGATCAGGGACTACATTACCTCCCATGGCGTTGAAGTGAATTTATTGCCCAATGCAGAAGGGAACAAAGCCTCATTGCATTGTAGGATAGGACCGGATATCGACGGTGGGGTCATTCTTTCCGGCCATACGGATGTAGTACCCGTGGAAGGTCAGGAATGGACCACGGACCCTTTTGTGCTGACGGAAAAGGGGGACGGAAAATGGTATGGCAGGGGTTCTTGTGATATGAAGGGCTTTATTGCCTGTTGTTTGGCAGCAGTGCCCCAAATGGTAAAAGCCAACCTGAAAAAGCCTATTTATTTCGCTTTTTCCTATGATGAGGAAGTAGGTTGTTTGGCAGGGCCAGAACTGGCCCAAGCCATGAAAACCCATTATAGGGAAACGCCAAAATACGCCATCATTGGTGAACCTTCCCTGATGGAACCCATTGTTGGGCAGAAGGGTATTTATATTCTTGAGACCTATGTCAACGGCTCCGCCGGACACAGCAGCCGTATAAAACAAGAGGTAAGTGCCATCCACGAATCCATGCGTTTGATTCTTTGGCTGGAAAACAAGATGGACCAACTAATTGCGAATCAGCGGTTGGATGACCGTTTTCATCCGCCGCACTCGTCCATTCACATTGGTTTGGTGGATGGAGGCATTGCGCCCAATGTAATAGCCGATAAGGCCCATTTTTATTGGGATTTACGCACCATTCCTATGGATGATATGGGGTCCATTGTCGCAGAATTTGAGGCTTACTGCCGCAAACGGGAAGAAGAATTGCGGAAGCTTTTTCCCGATTTTTCCATAAAGACCGTTGAGAACCACCCTCCAGTGCCCCATTTGGATACCAAGGCCGATGATGCTATTGTCGATTTGGTCAAAAGACTTTCGGGAAACGCAACACTAAATACAGTTTCCTATGCAGCGGAAGCAGGACAATTTGCAAATGAAGGTTTTCAATCCGCCATTTGTGGACCGGGGTCCATTGCCCAAGCCCATAGGGCTGATGAATACATCAGCCATGAACAATTGGAAAAAGGTATGGAGATGATGGAAAAGTTGATCCAAGAGCTGTCCTCAGCTAATTTTGCCTAAGTTGATTGAAGATTGGAAAGATTTATACCAAAAGTATCCCCTGCCCCATCTATTGTTGTACATTTAACTCTTATCAATAACATTAACCGGAATCCATGTTTAGATTACATCAAAGCTATCCCGTTTTTTTCCTCCTGATATTGTTCATTGGTGGATGTAAAGAAAAATCAGCTACAACTGATTCAAAAACCGAAGAAGACAAACTGGTTCAAAAGGCACTTGAAATTCATGAACGTGTGCTCACCCTGGATACCCATGCGGATACCCCTTTGCGAATGATTGAACCGGGTTTTGACATGGCCGAACGTCATGATCCCAGGGAAACCGGCTCTAAGGTGGATTATCCCCGGATGATTGAAGGTGGGTTGGACGCCATCTTCTTTGCGGCCTTTGTGGCTCAAGATATTCGTGATGATGATGGCAACACCCGAGCTAAGGCACTCTGCCTCCAAATGATGGATTCAATCGTGGCCTCTACCCAAAAGAATTCGGATATTGTTGGACTTGCGCTAAACCCAGATGATGCGTATGCTTTGGAAAAGGAAGGAAAACGGGCCATTTACATTGGTATAGAGAACGGTTATCCCATCGGCAAAGATCTTTCCAATGTTGAACTGTATTTTGAAAAAGGGGTACGCTATATCACCCTGGTACATTCTTCCAACAACGATTTGGCCGATTCCGCTACCGATCCAAACGGAACCGAACACGGTGGTATCAGTGATTTTGGTGCCAAGGTCGTTGGTGAGATGAATCGCCTTGGTATTATGGTGGATGTCTCCCATGGGAATGATAGCGTATTCTATGATGCCGTAAAACTGTCAAAGGCACCAATTATTGCAAGCCATTCCAACGCCAGGGCAGTGACCAATCACGAACGCAATATGACCGATGAAATGTTGAAGATGATGGCGGAAAATGGTGGTGTTGTCCAACTTACCATGCTTGCTGACTATCTAAGGGAAGCTCCCCCGAACGCAAAGCGGGACTCTGCGGTAGCTGCACTCCGGGCAAACATGAAACCCATCGGGGAAATGACAAGGGAAGAACGAACGGCTTTACGGAAGTCCTTTCAGGAGTTGAATGAAAAATTCCCGAACCCTCCCGCGACCGTTACCCATGTTGCCGATCATATCGATCATATTGTGAAAGTAGCAGGAATAGATCATGTTGGAATTGGTTGTGATTTCGACGGAGGTGGTGGAATCGAAGGGGTTTTTGATGCCAGTGAGGTGATGAACATCACCATAGAACTCGTAAAGCGTGGGTATACCGAGGAACAGATCCGAAAAATCTGGGGCGGTAACCTCATCCGTGTTTTCAAGGAAGTTCAGGCTAAGGCGAAGGAGATACAATCCAACGAAGCCTCCTAATTCGCAAGCATTCAAGCTGTGTTAAGATCAGTATTTGTTTTAATTACGTTGGCCGCGTCCATGCAAATGGCCGCCCATCCTTTAAGGCTTTCGTTGTGCGAGATTGAGTATACATCAAGCAAACAATTGCTGACCATTAACCTAAAACTGTTCTTAACCGATGTGAATGAGGCCTTGGTTTTTGACCCCTACAGCAAGGAGCTCGCCTTTTGCCAGCCCAATGAATCCGTTAAAGCCAATCAACTATTGTTGGACTATCTCAATCAGTTTTTCCATGTAAAAGCCAATAAAAAGGCAGTAGAATTGCAAATAAAGCATAAGAAATTGAGCGGTGAAGGTGAGAATACCGCATTATGGGTTTACTTCGAATATCAACAACCATCGCCCCTGACCTCCCTCGAAATCAAAAATGCCGTTTTCACCGACTTGTTCTTTGATCAAAACAACATCGTCTATGTCCATGTCAACGGAAAGTCCAATAGTTTGATGCTCAATAAAAAAACAGCCGTTCACCAACTGAAATTCTAAGATGCACCCATTTGAGTTTTATCTTAAACTTGGTTTTGACCATATTGCCGATATGGCGGCTTATGACCATATTCTTTTCTTGGTAGTGCTTTGTGCGGTCTATCGAATCGAACAATGGAAGAAGATTTTAATTTTGGTGACTGCTTTCACCATTGGTCATAGTATCACTTTGGTCCTGGTGTCCCTGGACATTTTTTCAATTCCTTCAAATTTGATAAAATTCCTTATCCCAGCAACCATATTCATTACCGCCCTTCACAATGTCATTGGTCCAAATACTACCGAAAAATCTTCAAGAATGAATCAAAACTATAGCATGGCGTTGTTCTTTGGATTGATTCATGGCATGGACTTTTCCAATTACTTCAAGGCCCTGATCATGGACCCTACCGATATTGTAATACCCCTATTGGGCTTTAACATTGGTATAGAGCTTGGTCAATTGTTGGTTGTGCTTTTTATCGTTGGTGTTGCCTTTCTTTTCCTCAATATCCTGAGGGTCAAGCACCGTGAATGGAATGTGTTCATTTCGGGGGCGGCCGCTGGAATGTCCCTTATTTCCATGTTGGAAAATACGTTCTGGTAAATGGTCTTTTAACCCAAAAATGTTGTGCATACCTGCTACACGCCCGTATGGTGTTGCCATGGTTACCCCTTCCATCGAGTTGCTAACAATCGGAACAGATTCCTCTGATAATGGTCTGTATGGTCTTGGTTTTAAATCCTTTGGGAACATTGATGTCCACTGTTGTCGCTTTTTCAATACAATAGACCGTTTCGCATTGCTCGCAAACAAAATGGGCATGATTGCGACCATGATCGTGGACCTTGCCAAATGCATATTTCGCCACACCACTTTGATCATTAATGCGATGGATGATGCCCGCCTCTTCAAAAGCGCTCAGGTTTCGGTAGAGCGTGGACTTGTCCACCCCTTCTCCCAACGTCTGTTTAATATCTGGATAGGACAGTGCGTGTTTGGCGTTTAGGAAACAGTCCAAAAGTGCCATCCGCAATTTTGTCCTTTTTAGTCCTTGTTGCTGTAGAAGGTCATCACCGATCATTTTGGATTGCTATTTAGATACCAAAGGCTTCGGCTTGTTCGATGAGGTAGTAACAGCGGGTCGGGTCATCCCGATTTAAACGTAGGATTCCCGTTACCGTAATCAAATCATCCATGGCAAAGGAGGTTTTTTGGGCAAATGCAATTTCCGAGATGGTCTCTGGCCCGCCATTACCACAAAAGAAACAGCTTGCCATTGGATTTTTGGAAAGCATGTAGACCGATTGACTTCCATCCAATACCAAAAGAAACCCAATCAATGAAACTTCCTTTCCTTCCAAATCCGTGAGTTTGGTTGAAAAGTCAGCTTCCAAAAAACCGGGATATGCCTTTTTGGCGTCGCTTTTTCTCCAAGTGATGCCCCGTTCCAAATCTGACCAGTCCAATGCGGTTTGGGCCGTCAGTTCCATGGAAAAAACCAGGAGGGACAATAGCACTACGGTCTTCATATCAATTCACCAATTTTCCCGATGCCTCTTTTAAAATATAGTTGCAATGATCTACATTATTACCGTTCAATTCCAGGATGCCTGTAACCTGAACAACCTGGTCCGTCTTAAAGGGGGGTCTTTCCTTAAAATTGACCTCAACGATACTTTCTGGCCCTGCAGCACCACAAAAAAAGCAGGAAGCCATTGGATTGGCTGAAACCAAAAAAACTTCACCTGTTCCGGAAATATCCAAAAAATACCCGGTAATCTGGACTTTCTTTCCCTGATAGGTTTTAATCCTTTCCCCAAATTTGGGCATCAAAAAGTGAACGTCGTACTTTTCATTGTACATCGGTTCAAAATTCACATCGGCGAAATCCTGCCACGTTACTTCCAACTGCGCAGAAACGCTCTGAACCATAAGGAAAACAGGAAAAAGGAACAAAAAAAATGGTTTATACATCGGCCAACGTTTTTGAAATGTTCAATTTAAAAATCGATGTGGACGCCAACAAAACAGCAATAATGGCTATGACCAAAGTTACCCCAAAAAGTAACAACTCGGGAAGATTGGGTCCATTCAATTGCAAAACATACCCATATCCCGATTCAATATACCCCGAAGCCAGGGCCAGGGCCAAACGACCCAATACCCATCCAAGCCAAAATCCTATCAAGGCCAAAAGCAGCCCTTCAAACAATACCAAGAAGAGCAATTTTCGTGTTCCCAGGCCATAGGTACGCAATAATGCCAATTCCTGTCTTCGTTCCCGTATGGTCTTCAATAGACTGATGAAAATACTGAAACCAGAAACGAACAGAATGGCAAAAGCGATACCGTTTATGGTCTTTACGCCGGAACCCAGGAAACCCATAAGCCGTTGTATCTCAAAACCAGGAAGGGCGGCCTGCATATTGGTATTTTCATTGATAAAGCGCGGTAACTGTACCAGGCCCAGGGGACTTTTGAATTTCACCAAAAGAGAGGTAATCTCAAGTTCATCATCATGGTCTTCATAATCGTGTCCGGTGTCGTTAGCTTCATCATGAACCTGTTCTCCACCTTCATGTTCCTTATGATCATGTCCTTCATGGTCGTGGTCATGTCCTTCGTGGTCATGTTCCTCATGATCAGGTTCCTCATGGTCATGTCCTTCGTGGTCATGTTCCCCTTCTTCATGCTTTTCATCTTCATTGTGCTGTTCCTCTCCATGATGCGAGTGCGCATCCCAGATACTTTCCAAATCACATACCAGCAACTGATCGACCACAGTGCCGGAGGGCTCCAAAATTCCAGCAATGGTATAGGGGTGATCATCATGTGCTTCCCCACCGGCAGCGGCCAAACCATGGGAACTGGTAATCCTATCCCCTATTTGGAGTCCCAATTTTTTGGCAACGGTATTCCCTGCCACTATTTCAAAAGGTCGTTGAAATAAACCTCCCTCGCTTAAAACAACACCATAGTTATCCAAATAACCCGGTTCCGTACCCAAAATGCGATACCCTTTGTAGTTATCCCCATAGGAAACGGATATGGCCGACCCTACAAAGGGGTGATTCTTAATGGACTCTGCCTCCTCCAGTTTAATGTTACCGGTAGGTACGTCAATATGCAAAACGGAGGAAAGCACCAACTGCAATGGACTCCCTTTGGCCCCAACGACCATGTCCACCGGGGTAATGTTCTTGTCCATTTGTCCATTCAGTTGCTTACCGAGCTGCAGGACAAAAGTGACCAAGGAAACGCTAAGTACCAAAAGTACCAGGCTCAAAACCATATTCAAGGGTTTTGAGACCATGTTGCGGTAGGCTAAATACAAAAGGTTCATAGCACAATTTGATTTGAAAAATGTTGGGTAACCCGTTGGTCGTGGGTTATAATGACCAAACTGCTCCCACATAATGCAGCCTCATCCTTCAACAACTTTATAACCTGATTGCAGTTAAAATCGTCCAAATTGGATGTGGGTTCGTCGGCAAAGACTACCTGAGGGCGATGGATCAACCCCAACGCTATGGACAGCCGTTGTTGCTGTCCTTGACTCAATTGCATTACCTTTTTCTTGAGGTACGGGGTCAGTCCCAATCGTTCAGCAATGGCCAACCTTCGCTCCTTATCCATGGTTTTTTTGGGAAAGTTTTGCCGTAACCTAAGGTTTTCATCAACGTTCAAGGATTTTATGAAATGGTATTGCTGAAAAATGAGTCCAACATATGCGCCACGAAATAAATCCAGACCCTTTCGGTCCAAAGCAGTAATTTCAGTTTCATTAATCACAATGGAACCACTGGAGGCCGGTAATATTCCCGAAAGCAAATGGAGTAAAGTGGTCTTCCCAACCCCAGAAGGCCCCAGCACCAATAGATGTTCCTGGCTATTCAAAATAATATTGGGAAACTCAAAAGCCTGTCCCCCCGGGTACTTAAACTGAAGTCCTTCCGTTTTGACCATTTGTGTCATCCTACAAACTTAAGAAGAATTTTAAATGCGACTGAGTTGCGTTTGCGATTTTAAGTTATTTTTGCATTTCATTTTGTAAGTCATAAAAACCATATGAATACCCTTCAATTGACATCAAAATCCGATATCGTTGGCGCTCTGGCCAGTGCTCTTTGTTTGATACATTGTGTGGCCACTCCCTTTTTGTTTGTGGCCCAAGCAGGAATAGCAGGGGCCGGAGAATTGCATCCCCAATGGTGGGGCATACTAGATTTGGTCTTTTTGGCCATTTCCTTTTTTGCCATTTGGTGGTCTGCCAAAACTACTTCCAAAAAATGGATGCGCAACCTACTTTGGGGGAGTTGGGGACTTTTGGCGATTATTGTTATAAATGAGAAAATCCACCTATTTCCTTTAGCGGAACAGGCCATATATTTTCCATCCATCGCCCTTGTCGTCTTCCATCTGTACAATAGGAAGTACTGCAACTGTGGTCACGAACAGTGCTGTACCGACGAAAAGCTGAATGCCTAAACCTTAATTGATCATCATGGATATTGAAAGAATAGAGACCCTTGGGAATGAACATTTTGCCACTTCCCTGGAAACCCCAATACGGGAAGATGCTTTTTTGCTCAGCGATAAGGAAAAGATTGAGCGCATACAACATCACTTTCAAAAAATAATGGAAACTTTGGGGATGGACCTCACTGATGACAGTCTTTCGGGAACACCCTACCGTTTTGCAAAAATGTATGTCCAGGAACTATTTTATGGACTAAATCCCGATAACCTTCCCCAATTGTCAACTTTTGAAAACACATACGGCTATCAAAAAATGTTGGTAGAACAGGATATTACCATTGACTCCTCCTGCGAACATCATTTTTTACCTATTATTGGTCATGCCCATATTGGATATATTCCCAAAAATAAGGTAGTAGGATTGTCAAAAATTAACCGATTGGTCGATTATTATGCCCACAGACCCCAAGTCCAGGAGCGTCTTTGTTTACAAATCCTAAACGATTTGCAGGAAACCTTGGAAACCGATGATGTCATCGTTATGGTACACGCCAAACACCTTTGTGTATCATCCAGGGGAATTAAGGACAAGGACAGTTTTACAACCACCGTGGAGTACGGCGGAAAGTTTACCAATGAGAATTCACGGAACGAATTCTACGGACTTCTTAAGAACAATTTTAAGAACCTTTAGTTACCTGTTCTCCTCCAAAAATCGACTAATGCACATAACCGTATTGCCCTTAGTAATGGCCGGCGTCGCCAGATTATATAATATGATTCCGGAAACAGGTGCTTTGTATTGGGCAAGTTCCCTACCGAATTCATCCGTAGTACGGCCAACAATATCGCCTTTGCTTACGGAATCACCAGCCTTAACAAAACTGTAGAAAATACCGGCCTCTTTTGACCTTATATAAACCTGACTGTTTAACCTTGTAGGGTGGTGAATCGGCCTTTTACCCCCACCATACATTTTCATTTCGGCCAACATATTATAAACGCCCTTCTTTATTAATGCCACCGCTTCTTTTTGCACATTCCCCAATTTTCCGCATTCAATACTCAAAGCCGTCTTGCCGTCCTGAACGGCTTGTTTGAATGTATATTTTGCCGGTTCCCCATCTGAAAGGGTGTAGGGATATGAAACGATATAATCAAATCCGCTTGCTTCAGAAAGCGCTTTGGCCTGTTGGGTCTGTTTCGGTCGCTTCTTATTATTGTAATAACAGATAAAGGGCAAAAGATCTTCTGGAGCGTCACCACCATGGATGTCCAAAAATACATCACTTACCGGAATGATGTTTTCGGTGATGATATGGGCCAAACGTTGTGTAATCGTTCCCCTTGGGTCACCGGGAAAGGCGTTGTTCAAATTGACCTTATCCTGTGGGTTGATAAATGGCGTTCTTGAGTAGAAAGAACTTCTATTTGCTATAGGAATAAAGATAATTGTACCCAACAATGAATCCATTTTTATTTCCTGCATTAGTTGTTGCGTGGCAACTATGGGCGGGTACTCAAATCCATGAACACCCGCAACTATGGTAAAAGTTGGCCCCTCCCCCTTACCTTTTACGACGGAAACGGGTAAATAACCCCTATTGCCCAAACTATCTTTCACCTGAATACGGAGGTTTTCCCTTGCAGGACGCGTATCATCTCCAAGTACTTGTTGCAGTGTTTTCTGGGAAGTACCCATTTGAACCGAAAGTAATAGAGTAAGTACAATACTGATTCTTGACATGATTTCTAGTTTAATACACAAAACATCGTTTTAAACATACCGCTTTTAGCAGCCATATATTCCCCGCCTTTCACAAGGTATAAAAAGGAATGGGCAGAATACCCAATCAGTCTCTACTTGACTTTCGGATACCTCAAGTCCTTGGCATGGATATCTTTCGTCCAAACCTCTTTTCCTTCCTTATCAAAAATGGTCATGTTGAGGACACGTTCCGTCCGTGGTCCGGAAACCTTTAAAATGCCGAAATTATGTTCCCCAAATAAGGTTTCTTCCAGGCGATATTGGTTCAATTCCTCTTTATTGGGATAAGCGCCCGCAGTCAAGGAAGAACAGGTGAGATCGTATAACGGATATACCCTATCGCTTTCCTTCATACGGCTGAGTCCCGTATGGTGTCGATCCCCATCCAAAAAGACAACGCCTTCAATTTTTGCCTCACGGATTTTTTGGAGTAAATACCCCCGTTCCTCCGGGAAGGTGGCATAGTTTTCATGCATGGCTTCCGTACTTATCACCTGTCCGCCAACAACAACGAATTTAAAAGTCGCCCTACTTGATGCCAAGGCATTAATAAGCCAATCTATTTGTGTTTTCCCCAACATTTCCCGTTCCGTGGCAAAATTTGCATTTGAGGTCCTGAAATAGCGATTGTCCAACAAGAAGAAATCCAGATCGGCCCATTGAAAGGTACCTGTAATACCTCCCTGTCCGATTACATCATAATTGGGATTGCCCCAAAAAAGCCTGAATATCTCGGAAGCCGTGGTCTTTAACCAAAAACTTCCATCGGAATCATTGGGACCATAGTCATGATCGTCCCAAATGGCATAATGGTGGGTAGAGGCCAACAACGGCTGGAGTTCAGGTAATGAACGTGTATGCGTATAACGATGCAAAAAACCGGTTCTTGAGTTCCAATCAGCTTCCCTTAGGTAGGTATTATCCCCCATCCAAAGCATAAAATCCGGTTTTTTTTGATGGATGGCCTCAAAAATTTCAAAATCACTGCCATAGGGCTTTCCAGGGCGGTCAAAACGTTCTTCATTGACATAATTACAACTGCCCAAGGCAAAACGCACTTCCGGGGGGTCGGTTCGCCATTGCCAAAGCTCTTGTGTCTGAAACTCCAATGGATAGTTGCGATCAATCTTTCTTCCATCAATATACAGCTCATAGGTATAGGTTTTCCCGGGAAGGACTTGGTCAGCAATAAGTTTGGCAACAAAACCCGTATGGGATCGTGTACGCTGTTTTTTGGTTTTGAAGCGTTCTTTGGGATTTTCATTGTCGAAATACTCAAAATGTACTTCCGCATCGGTTTTTGTCTGGGCCCAAAGAAGTACTTCACGCATGGTTGAATACCCCACCATTGGTCCGGATTGAAGTACGTCTTGGGCCAAAAGGCCAGCTATGTTCAGCATCCCTATAAATGCTATAAAAAAAAGTTTGTTTTTCATGGAGTTAAATATCACTAAACGTTGGTTCATTTTACGATTGCAAAAGTAAAAAGCATTACTTCAGAAATTGTTATTCCAGTGTAAAGAAAGTATGGTTTGGCATCGTTTTAAATCATTGGGGCGTTCCGGAAATTCAATCCAACTATGAAGTTTCCCTTAACACGAATTATCTTTAGTGCAACCCAACCAATATCTTAAAGCGGAGACAGTACCATTTGAAGAAGTCTGGCACAATTGGGATAGGCGAAAAAGCCACTTTTTGGGTCTGGTGCAGGCAGGTCCTAGACGATGTTCTTTTTGTTTTTTCCGGACAAAAAATAGGTATAGATCCACATGATGGTAAAGGTGGGGATGACATCGAGCCCAGGCACGATCTCCTCAATAAAAGTGATTACTCCAGCAGCTTTCCCTACATTCCCTTTGTACATTCGGGTCATTAACCACCCCGCAAGCGGTGCCCAGATTACATCCAAAATGTCACCCAAACCAGGTATGAGCAATGAGGACATCCCGATGCCATCAAACAGTAATCCTAAAACTAAATTGCGGGTACGCTTATCCGAGGTATTAGACATGTCCGAAAAATAAGCAAAAAAAGTAACAGCGTTGCTGCTTACGATAAATCGGAACTGATCAATTTTAAAAACTCGTTCCGTGTTTCAATTTTTTCAAACTGTCCCCTGAATCCAGAAGTTGTGGTAACCGAGTTCTGTTTTTGTACTCCCCGCATCATCATACACATATGGGATGCTTCAATAACCACGGCGACCCCTTTTGGTTTTAAGGTATTGTTGATACATTCCAAAATATCGTGGGTCAATCGTTCCTGAACCTGCAATCGTCTTGCAAACACATCGACAATCCTTGGAATTTTGCTCAATCCCACAATATGTCCATTGGGGATATAGGCAATATGCGCCTTCCCAAAAAAGGGAAGCATATGGTGTTCACAGAGCGAATACAGTTCAATGTCCTTTATGATGACCATATCGTCATATTCTTCCTTGAACATGGCACTTCTTAAGATTTCCTCGGCATCCTGCTTGTAGCCCTGGGTTAGGAAAAGCATGGCCTTTGCAGCACGTTCGGGGGTTTTTAAAAGTCCTTCCCGGGACACGTCCTCCCCTATCTCATCAATTATCTTTAAGTAGCGGTCTTTGACCTCATTGGTCAATTCTATGTTATACTCCTCCAGGTTTTTATAGGGTGCCATGTTAGTTTTTGACGGTGTTTAGTTTGTCTGCAAAGTGTTTTTGCAGCTTTTTGATTTTTGGATTGATGATGAATTGGCAATAGGGTTGAAGACCATGTTCATTATAATAATTGTGATGCTCTTCTTCGGCAACATAAAACGGTTTCTCTTCGGAGATAGCGGTAACAATACGGTCCGAAAAGACTTTTTCCCCTTCCAAAAATTGGATATACTGTTCCGCCAAACGTTTTTGCCCTTCCGTGGTATAGAAAATTTCACTTCTGTACTGGGTACCCACATCACTTCCCTGGCGGTTAAGTGTTGTAGGATCATGCGTAGCGAAAAAAACTTCCAATAATTCCTGAAAGGAAATTTCCTTAGGGTCAAAAGTAATTTTGATGGCCTCCGCATGTCCTGTTCTTCCGGTACAGATTTCGCGATACGCGGGATTTTTGATGTTTCCCCCTGTATAACCTGATACTACTGACCTTACTCCTTTAAGCCTTTGAAATACAGCCTCTGTGCACCAAAAACAGCCGTTGGCCAGAATGGCTGTTTCAAGGTTTGCGTTATTTTGTTTATCCATTTATAGTAAAAGTTGAACAATTTATTGAAATATGCAATATTGACCGTACATTTAACTTTTGCTTAATAGTCGCAAAAATAGCAATAACCTTATAGTATCTTTTGTTGTTCGCTACATGGGGATTCCTTACTTTCACACCGATGAATTCCGGCATGATATACGCAAAAAACATTCATAAATCCTACGGAAACTTGGAGGTCTTAAAAGGTGTGGACCTAACGATAGAAAAAAGTGAAATTGTTTCCATTGTCGGAGCTTCGGGAGCAGGTAAAACCACCCTACTTCAGATTTTGGGCACCTTGGACATGGCCTCCAATCCAGGGGACAGCTCCATCCAAATCAATGGCATTGACGTTAATAATCTCAATGCCAAGGATTTGGCCAAATTTAGGAACGAACACATCGGTTTTATCTTTCAGTTCCACCAACTACTTCCCGAATTCACCGCACTGGAAAATGTCTGTATCCCGGCCTTCATCAAAAAAACGAACAGACAGGAATCCGAGAAAAAAGCAAAGGAACTATTGGGATTTTTGGGATTGGAAAAACGGCATGACCATAAACCCAGTGCATTATCCGGTGGCGAACAACAACGTGTTGCCGTAGCACGGTCTTTGATCAATGGGCCTTCCGTAGTTTTGGCGGATGAACCCAGTGGAAATTTGGACTCCGAAAGTGCCGACAACCTGCACCACCTTTTCTTTAAGCTTAGGGAAGAATTTGGACAAACCTTTGTTATTGTGACCCACAATCAGGACTTGGCCAATATGGCGGACAGAAAATTGACAATGGTAGATGGAAAAATGGTTGTATGAACCTACTGAAAAAGGTTTGGGCATTTTTTCTTAGGCCCAAATATCAAACGTATACCTATCCCCGCACTTTACAAAGACGGGTCTTTTTAAACCTTTTGGGTTGGAACATTGCCATTGCCATAGGGGTAGGGTTCATAATAGAAATAATAAGGGAAGCCTTGGGCGTAGATGTCGGCACACATGGAATGGAGCGATTGTTTGGGCACTATCATCCTTTGGTAATTTTGGCCATGGCCGCAGTGTTGGCCCCTGTTTTGGAAGAATCCCTTTTTAGGGGTCCCCTGATCTTATTTAAAAAATCGACTTATTTTGCCTCGGCCCTTTATACCTCCATTTTTCTATTTGGACTCATCCATCTTTTTAATTTTGAGGGGTATCAAAATGCACTATGGTTTGCCCCACTCCTATTTTTGCCCCAACTGATTACCGGTATTTTTTTAAGCTACATAAGGGTTAGGATGGGTTTGGGCCATGCAATGCTTTTTCATGCCCTGTTCAATTTAATTTTGCTTGGACCCTTTGTATTGGTTGCACTTCTAAATCCATCTGCAAATTGAAAAAGTACGAGCTTAAAACCTTTTTAGATGCCAAGGCGGAACAGTACGAGCATCCAAAGTTTCTGGAATCGGACCCCATTCAAATCCCGCATCGGTACACCAAAAAGGAAGATATCGAAATCAGCGCATTTTTGACGGCCACCATTGCATGGGGCAACCGTATGAGCATTATTAAAAGTGCCACGCGGATGATGGAACTTATGGACAACTCCCCTCACGATTTTATCCGCAACCATGAAGCATCGGACTTGGGGCGTTTGGATGACTTTGTCCATAGGACTTTTAACGGGATGGATTTACGTTTTTTCACTACCGCACTTAAATCAATATATAAAAATCACGGCGGGCTGGAACCTATTTTTTCCAAACATCAGGAACCACACACGCTGCAACCGGCAATAGCAAGATTTAAGGCGTTGTTTTTTGAATTGCCGCATTCCAAACGTACCCAAAAACATGTATCCAATCCTGATTCGGGCTCCGCTGCCAAACGAATAAATATGTTTTTGCGCTGGATGGTACGTCCCGCTGCCAAAGGTGTGGATTTTGGTCTATGGCAATCCCTATCCACAAACCAGTTATCCTGTCCCCTGGACGTACACTCGGGAAACGTGGCGAGAAAACTAAAGCTATTAAAACGGAAACAAAACGATGCAAAAGCCGTTATGGAGTTGGACCATAGTCTTCGCCAATTGAGTCCTATCGATCCCGTTAAATACGATTTTGCCCTTTTTGGATTGGGGGTTTTCGAAAAATTTTAATCCATAGTTTCAAATTCCTGATCCGTCAAGGTACGCATAAAGGCAATGATGGCTTGGGTCTCCCTGTCCGTTAAGTCCAGGGAATCGGGAGGTAAGGTCTGGTAGGGCACGTCCAATCCCATTCCCTGGCCACCGCCCACATTGTAAAATTGCATTACCTCTTCCAAAGTCTTGTAGACCCCGTTATGCATGTAAGGTCCGGTAAGGGCAATGTTCCTTACCGTTGATGTTTTGAAAAACGATTTCTTCTCTTCCACCTTATAGGGAAAGTATTGTCCCAAATCTTCATCCAGAACGGGATGGGTAAAGCTGGCATTCTTGGGCAGCCCCAGGTTCTCAAACTCGGTCTCCTGGTATTTTGGTGGAACCGTTCCATTAAAAGCCGGTGGAAAATGACATGTGGCGCAAGCGGCCTTGCCCATAAATAAATTAAACCCCAGGACTTCCTCTTGCGTCAAGCTTTCTTCCTTTCCCTGCATATTTCGGTCAAACTTGGAATCGAAAGGGGCCAAACTCCGAATGTATGTGGCAATGGCATTTCGCACATTTTGATTCGTGACGCCATCGCGGTACAACGAATCGAATGCCGATTGGTACGTTGCGTTCGCTTTTACCTGCTCTTCCATCCTGTTCAAATCCATATGGAATTCATTTTCGTTATTGGCAACACTTACGATCTGCGCCTCCAGATCATCCCCACTTCCATCATAGAAAAACGTTTTTTGATATACGGCATAGGAAAGCGTTGGCGTATTGCGCTGTAAGGGCTTTCCATTATTTCCCAATGCTTTTGGCTGGCCATCCGTAAAGGCCTTTTCCTTAAGGTGGCAGGTGGCACAACTCATCAATCCTTCATTGGACAATGCGTTATCATTGAACAATGCCCTTCCCAAGGCTACCCGCTCTTCACCAATGGGTGGGGAATTGGGCAAAGCAAACATTTTTATATTAAAAAAATCCTTGTCAAAAAGATTGTCGGCCTTAGGGTTCAAAGGCCGTGATGTATTTAAATCGACCTGCCAATCCATAGCAGTGGCATTGACCAATTGAAGTTGGGTGTGGGTATGCTCTTTAATAAAAGTGTAGCGATCAAAAGTTTCAAAATCCCCTTTTTCCAGGGTGGTCATCGCAGCATCCAATTCCGTCATCCATTCCTGGTATAAACCGTTATCCCGAAAAGCTTCCCTGTAGATTTCAAGGATTTCTTTTAGGGTCATGTAATTATCAATGGCTTCTGTGAGGGAATTGGATAGCATTGGGGAATCGAAACCCGTAATACCCTTTGTCGCTACATTGACAATGGCATCCCTGATCATCTTTAAATGGTGCCTATCCAATTGCCTGTAAATATTATGGTGCTTTCTGATGTAAGGAATACGGGACTGAAGGTATACCAGTACGTTGTGTAACTCCCTGTTTGAAATGGCATCCCCCCCAAATAGCATTTCTTCCAAAACTTGGTAACTCTTCGGCTTACGTATTTTTATATCGGTATAATCATCGATCTCTACCTTCAACAAATTGGGCGCATTCATGGAGAGGTAATTTTCGTGGTCATAAGCTATAAGCATAGGTTCCACACGCTTGTACCATTTTCTACTTTTCAGGAATGCATCCTGATTTTCCGTTAGGCTATGTAAAGTGTCCATTTGTTGGATATGGAAGGAAGCACTGTCCAAGGTTTTAAAATAGTATTGCCTTACGGCTTCGTTGAACCTGGAAGGTTCCTCGGTACTGGTTACCTTTTCGAAGGTTTTTTCCTGACAGGATGGTAGTAAAAAAAGGATGACCAAATAATAGGACAACGGTTTCATTTTCATTTTCATGCAAAACAGGGGTTAACGAGTGAAGGGCTCCCAACATATGGTTGGGAACCCTTTGAAAATACTTTTATATAATTCCAATTATCTAGGAAGTCCAGTCAATTTAAAAAGGAAGGAACCTTCCAATCTACTTAGACTTTCATCAATTGCCGTGGGATCGACAAATTTTGAGCCATCTGCCCTAACCGCTGTTTCGGGGGTGGTATTGAAATTCCACCCGTGAACCTGGGCACCTCCAAGAAAAGTAGATTCGGTGGCACCGATAATATCCGTAACATCGATCAAACCTGTGATTTCCCAGTATCTTGTTTCCGTACCAAAGCCCAATTGCGAAGCGGCAATTTGATTGCATTCCAAAACTTCTTCCAAAGCGCCGGTGTTGATGTTGTACTGCCATAGTTTGGCATATCCCTGAATATCCGTGTTCAAGTCCTGGTACCCATTAGGGTCTTCCTGAATGTACACATAGTTTTCGGTCACCAAAATATTATCCGGAGAATGCATTCCATCACCGATACCTCCTTCGCGATCACCATCCACCACAACAGTGAGCTTGGCATCACCCGTTGGATCATCGGGATTTAACTCTAATTTATAGACCCTTCCAAAGGTAGTTCCCCTGTTGGCCAAATCCGGATTCTCGGGTCGATACCTTCCAGTGGCGTTGAAATAAACATTTCTATTGTTCGCTGCTGAACCTCTTTGCCAATCAATATCCTCAATTCTTTGAAAACCAATAGCAACGGAATCTATGGCTTCTTGATTCAATTCATCAATGGTACGTTCCGTTACCGGTACCCATTCCACATCATAAGTGGTATCTTCCACCATTCCCATTTCAAATTTTAGGCCACCACCACCAATAGCGGTTTCAGTGGTATCCTTCCCCCTTAAAACATAAAGATCGCCACCATGTAAATCACCCAAGCTACCAACGTACATGGCAAAGTGGGCTTCTGGATAGGAGTTATTGCTGTCATCATCACCCATAAAAACAACTGTACTTCCAGGATATGCATCTTTGCCAACCACAACGGCATTTTCAGTGGACCATTCCCCCAATGCAGGTAGTCTTTCCGCTTCTACCCTATCTTCGGCATTCCGAAATGGATTAATGCGATAAACCCCTTTGGCATTACCGCCCCACTCTCCCCCAGAAAGGTATAATGGGCCAAAACCATGTTCTTCCGGAGTAATTGCAGAACCTGAACACTGCGCAGTAAAAGCCGTAGCGGTAGCATTTACTATATAATCACCTTCCAATGGCTGAAGGTCTTTGTTCATTCTTATACGGGCAATGGAATAATCGGATTCCAGATTGTTTATAAAGGCATAGGTTCCATCTTCATTGGGATACAACGCGGCTCCGTCCATATAGGAACCGTAAACAAAAGTGGAATCTGACGGCAAAATGTCTGCAGAGGACAATATCATCTGCAAATCGGCGCTACTTGCAAAACTGCCTTTAAGTTCAAATACCTCATTGGGTACCACGGAACTTTCAAGAGGTACCAACTCGGAAACGGTGAAATCCCCACCATCCTGTCCGTCCTGACCGTCGGTTCCATCTACACCGTCAACACCGTCACGGCCATCCCTACCATCTTCACCATCACAACTGGAAAAAGTGACCGTGAGGGATGCCAGTGTAAACAATAAGAATGCATTTTTTTTCAATTTCATGATTTAAAGCTTTTTAGGTTTTCGTATGCCCCAAAAATACTTTTAGCAAGCAGCTGGAAAGGTTAAGTAGTCGTGGTGATACTGTCAAGAGTTGATGAAATAAAAGTTAAGCTTTTAATAGAATGTTAATACTTAGAATTGGTCTTGATAAGGGCTAAATGCCAGGAAAAAACTAATAGCCTGTTCCTAAGAAACATAGGGGATTTTTATATCAAAAACAACATAAAGCTGGCCTATAGGTCCACTTATTTCTTGTTAGGTCCATCTATTACTATTCAATTTTTTGGGTATTGGGATTTACACAATTTATGCTCCTAAAGTATGCGCGGGACCCTTTTGTTTCCGACAACGCCACTGGAAGGACTATAAAAAACAAGCACCTATTTTAAAAAAATGAGCAAGGCCCAAGGTATCATTCTCGTTAGTATCTATATTTTCATTAATGCTCTTTTCACCTATAAATATGGAAAAGGACTGGGCTTTTCCTTACCCTTGATCCCTCCTTTGATATATACAAGTTTCATTGGGTGTACGATTTTTTTTCTTAGAAAAACGGCTATTCCACCTTTGAAAAAATCGACACTGGTCATTTTATACTGGACAATCGTTGGAGTATTTTCCGTTGTATGTACCCTTGTTGTCCTGAGCATAGATGGGGACAGTCTCAATGTGGATAGATGGTCCGCCCTGGAGTTAACGGTTCAAGGAATAACTGAAGGTAAATACCCCTATTCCCGAAAAGACCATTTAGGCCAGATGAGCTCTAATTTTCCAGCCTTGGGGTTCCTGGGCCTACCATTCTATATGCTAGGCGATGTCGGGTATTTACAAGTATTTGTCTTTATAGTGTTTTCCTTTTTCCTGTTCAAAACATGTAGCGCAGAAAAAACGTCCTTTTTTATGCTGTTTCTTTACCTTTCCTCTCCAGCTTTGATTTGGGAAATCCTTGCAAAAAGTGATTTGGTCAGTAATCTTTTTCTTGTTTTTCTTTTTATTGAATACTGGAAGAAAATATACCATGGGGATTTGTTTAAGAAACCTATGGTATGGGGAGCGCTGATCTCATTTTTTGTATTGACAAGAGCGGTCGTTGTTATTCCATTGGTCATTTTATTTCTGCGGGATTTTTGGCAAAGTAAAATGGGGATTAAAATTAAAATAGTGCTATCAATGGCACTAATGGGCCTCATCATTTGTCTCCCGACACTTTTATCCGTTCCTAATTGGGATACGTTGAGAAATCTCAATCCAATCTCCCTTCAAACAAACAAAGCCCCTTTTATCGCTTACCTGTTGTTATTGACTACTTTTTATATTCCCTGGCTTACAAAAAAACATAATGACCTTATTTTCTATAGTGCCTTGATCATTTTTATGATACCCTTTATTGGAATGATCTTTACAATTGTGCAAGTTGGTTGGCATACGACCCTTTTCAATCACCAATTTGACATTTCTTACCTTAGTATGTGCATACCACCTATCCTTATTTGGATCAAAAACAATTTGGACTTTGAGGATAGGTTCAAAAAGGCATGAAACTTAATGTTTTGTGCAAGTAATGACAGCTAAGGTATTGAAAATCAAAACCATTTTGTCCGTAGTACGGAATTATCCGAATCCAATACGATATGGAAGTTAAAAGGATTATCGAGTTCATTAGCAGGGGACGAACAGATTATATTTTTCAGCTCTTCAAAAAGGACAATTGGAAAGAATTGCTTCATAATGGTCCGGTAAAACCGATGCAATGGCTTGTCTATTATAATGATACTACCGCCTTGAAAGCAGTTTTGGAATATGGCGGAACACTCGAAAGTATTGATTTAAATGAGGAATTGGGAAATGCCGCATTTTTCGGACACTGGAAGGTTTGTGACTTTTTGATAAACCATGGAGCTGATGTTAATGCCATTATTGACAAGACCAATGAAACACCGTTGCATAACGCCCTAACCAAGGCCGGTAGGCCCTATTACTATTATGTGGTCAAATTACTGGTGGAAAAGGGAGCGAATGTCAATGCCAAAACCCTTCCCGGTGTGGAAACGGGTGCTTTTATGCGCGACGTAAGAACCAAGGGAGAAACACCCTTACATCGGGCAGCGGCCTATGCTGATGAACGAACGATTAGCTTTCTTATTGAAAATGGCGCGGACAAAACGGAAAAAGATGCAAATGGGGATTCTCCCCTGAGTTGGGCCAGCGAACATCTGCGCCCCGGCACTATACTCTCTTTGCTAAGTTTCGGTGAACATACCATTGGAGATGGCCATAAAGTAAAAAATACAAGTGACCATGGACAAGGATGGGGAAACAGCATGGACTGGAATTTACTGGGTGATTATTTGCCCGAAAAATGACGAAACGGGACAAACGCTAAAAATGAATGTCCAAATCGAGCATGTGGGTATGAATTAGCGAGGTCGAAAACCAGGTGGGTTCAGCAACTGCGCATATTGCCAATAGTAACGAGATGTAATGGAACCAAATTACTGGCTTTCCCGGGAAAACCACATCCTGTATGAAACTATTTAAGTAGCACTCGGTGATGGTTTTCAACTGTCTTTTTCAACTCCCGAAGCCATAACCGGGCTCAAAATCCAATAATTGCTTCTTACCACCCTCCTGTATCGACTTATAAATGGCCTCCACGATCATCATATCCCGTTTTCCCATTTCCCCGGGGGCCAAATTGGGGGCATCGTAAAGAATATGCTTGGCAAAATCATCCATTTGTAGTTTTTGTTGACTTTCCTGTTTAAAGTCCAATTCCCCTCGTGAAGTCCTTCCGGCCAATGGAATATAGGTACTTGCAGGGTCCAATTCAAACCACCCGTTCTCACACGTGGCGTAAAGTCGGTTGGCTATCACGTTATGGGAGGTCATCATATTGGCCACTGCCCCACTGGGAAACTCAAATTGGGCCGTTATGGTTTCATCGGTATCCTTAAAATATTCAGGACGGGTGCTGTACTCCTGTGCCTGGACGGAAATAGGATTTTGCCCAGTGCCATAGATAGCGCTCTGTATGGCATAAACACCCATATTGACCAGGGCACCACCACCGGACAATTTTCTATCCAAACGCCATTGATTGGGGTTGGACGTAGACCGATAGGCCGCATCTGCAGATACATAAAGGACTTCGCCGAAGGTTTTCTCCTTTACAAAGCGCTTCACTTCTTGCGTATACGGTTCGGAATGCAAGCGGTAGCCCATTCCCAGTTTTACCCCGGCATCTTTGCACGCTTTAATGATTTCATTACACTCCTTTACGTCCATGGCCATGGGTTTCTCGCAAATTACATGTTTACCTGCTTTTGCCGCCCGGATGGAGAATTCCGCATGCATGGAATTGGGAAGTACAACATAGACCACATCAATTTCCCTATTCTCCTTGATCGCATCAAAATTGCCATAGTTGAAAATATTGCCCTTGGGAATATTGTACCTACTGGCCCATGTTTTCGCCTTGGCCGGGGTACCGGTCACTATCCCTGCCAAATAACAATGTTCGGTGTCCATCAAAGCTGGTGCCAACTGATAGGTGCTATAACTGCCAAGACCCACCAATGCTATACCCAGTTTCTTCTTTTGATTGGAACCTGACATGGCACAGGCCAAAGGCACATTTGCCATTAATGTGGTTGCTCCAACTCCTCTGGACAGGGTCTTTGTGAATTTTCTTCGACTTAACGCTTTCATTGTTCCATTCGTTTCGTTTTCAAGTTAAAGAATAGTTTCCCTTCCAACACAAACTTTAGCTTATTCTTATCCAAAATCCCTATTTTTAACAGAGACCAATTCAAAACGAAAATGAAAAAAAAGCTACTCTATTTTTGTATCCTTTCCATAACTAGTCTCGTTGTTGCCCAAGAACGGAAATTACCAATAGATACCACGGTTACCACGCAACACAGTGTTACGGTAAACGGAACTTCCTTTTCTTACACAGCTACCACGGGCACACAACCTGTTTGGGACAAAATGGGAAAACCAATTGCTGCATTACATTACACGTACTACACCCGAAACAATGTAAAAAACAAGGAGGAACGCCCTTTATTGTTTTCGTTCAATGGAGGCCCTGGTTCAGGTTCCGTTTGGATGCACCTGGCCTATACCGGGCCCCGGATTTTAAAAATTGATGATGAAGGATACCCCGTTCAACCGTATGGGGTAAAGGAAAATCCGTATTCCGTTTTGGATGTGACGGATATTGTATTTATAAACCCAGCAAATACAGGTTATTCCAGAACTATTCCCGAAACGGGTGAGGAAGTGGATAGGGATGTGTTTTTTGGCATCAATGCCGATGTAAAATATTTGGCGGAATGGATGAACACCTTTGTCACCCGAAATAACCGCTGGCGTTCCCCTAAGTATATCATAGGTGAGAGCTATGGTGGAACCCGTGTTATGGGACTCTCCTTGGCCCTCCAAAACCAACAATGGATGTATTTGAATGGGGTTATTATGGTTTCGCCAGCCGATTATAAGGTGATTCGCGTGGGTGGTCCCGTTTCCAGTGCGTTGAACCTTCCGTATTATACGGCAGCAGCATGGCACCATAAGGCATTACCTGCCGAACTACAAAGCAAGGACCTGTTGGAAATCCTTCCGGAATCCGAGGAATATACCATAAACACTTTGATTCCTGCGATTGCCAAGGGAGGATTCATTTCCGATTCCGAACGAAATGCAGTTGCCAAAAAAATGGCATTTTATTCGGGATTAAAGGAGAAGGATATTTTAGATCAAAATCTCGATGTACCTACCGCTTTCTTTTGGAAAAACCTAATGAAAGAGCGTGGGGGATATACGGTTGGAAGATTGGATAGCCGATATAGGGGTATCGACAAAAAATTGATCGGTATGCGTCCGGATTACAACTCCGAAATCACCTCATGGTTACACAGTTTTACCCCTGCCATCAATTACTATCTCCAAGAGGAGTTAAAATTTAAAACGGATATTAAATACAATATGTTTGGTCCCGTAAGGCCATGGAACAACGAAAACGACAATACGAGGGATAACCTAAGACAGGCCATGGCACAGAATCCGTATTTGAACGTTCTGGTACAGTCCGGTTATTACGATGGTGCCACCACCTACTTCAATGCCAAATACACCATGTGGCAGGTAGATCCCAGTGGGCGAATGAAAGACCGGTTTGAATTTAAAGGGTATCGTTCCGGCCATATGATGTACCTAAGGCGCGAAGATCTACAAAAAGCCAATGAAGATTTAAGGGCCTTTATTCTACGAACCATGATCAAAGGTGAATCTGCAAAATATTAAAACCATGAAAAGAATAGCGCTAACAATCAGTTTACTTTGTGTAATTATAACCACACAAAGCCAGGAAGTTCCCCCAAAAGAATGGCAAATAAAAACAGCTTTGCTGGCCGTGCCAAAGGATTATCAGGACGGAGCCATGGTGTATGGGTATGATTCCAATGGAAACTTTACGACCCTAAGGGAAGGTTCCAATGACTACATTGCCCTGGCGGATGATCCCAAAAATGACAAATTCTCCACTGCTGCCTATCATAAGGATTTGGACCCTTTTATGGCCAGGGGACGGGAGTTAAAGGCCCAGGGCAAGGAGTTCCAGGAGATTTTTGACATTCGTGAGAATGAAGTGAAATCAGGTAAGCTTAAGATGCCCGACAAGGCCACCCTTTGTGTATTTACAGGTGAAGTGAACCCCGACACCAAGGAAATTGAGAACCCCTACCTTCGCTATGTGTTCTATATTCCTTTTGCCACCGGGGAATCCACAGGTTTACCCACTACTCCTACCCCGCCCGGACATGCATGGATTATGGACCCGGGCACCCATAGGGCACATATTATGATTTCGCCTCCAAAAAAACAATGAAGAAAATAGTTTTTGAAAATCCCCATAGGAAAAAACATTTTGAATTTTTTCATGGGATGAACCATCCCCATTTCAATCTTACCGCCAATGTGGATATTACCACATTCTTGCGGTGGGTCAAAGCCAACAATCTGCCCTTGACCCTTACCTTAGTGCATGAACTTTCCAAAACGGCCAATGGAATCAAAGAGTTTCGATGGAGGATACGAAAGGATGAAGTGGTGGAACATGAACTTGTCCATCCCTCTTTTACCGTTCCAACGGATGGAACGGATGTTTTTAGTTTTTGTACGGTAAGGTACCAGCCAGAACTTAACGCTTTTATCCAAGAAGCGAATCAAGTACAACAACGCATGAGGACGAGCCCTTCCGTTGAGGATGAACCCGACAGGGACGACTATCTTTTTATGTCCGCCATTCCGTGGGTCAGTTTTACCGGCTTACAACATGCCATGAGTTATCATCCCCATGATAGCGTCCCCCGGATCTCCTGGGGCAAGTTCTTTGAACAAAATGGTAGGACGTTGATGCCCTTGTCCGTGCAGGCGCACCATGGGCTGGTGGATGGAAGATACATGGGCGCTTATTTTAATAATTTTCAAGAATACCTTGATTCTGTTAAAATATAGATTACAATACTGTGTTTTCATTAAATTATTTGTAACAAAACTCTTCTTTTCACTACTCATATTACAAATTTATGATTATGGGAGGTGGAGGGTTTGCACAACACGCTAAAAATGTTACGGAAAACAATAGGGCCCTTTTACGTTCCCAAAGGAGAAATCGAAAGACCAATAGGGACGTTTATGGAAAATCTTCAGTAACAGAGCTTCAATTTAAAAAATCTACAAAGGACGATGTTATTAAGGTCAGGGCACAAATGCGCCTATATAATAAAAGGCTCAAAAGGAAGGGGTGGATAGCCTTTGGAATAACAATTTTTCTTCTGTTAGTGCTATGGCGGCTTTTTAGCCAATAATCTTTACATTTAGGGAAAAGGCAATCATGACCAAATTAAAATTCGTAATGGTAACTGCATCCCTTCTATTGGGCTTTTTTCAGAAAAATACTGCTATTGCACAGGACTGGGCCAATTTAAAAAAGTATCAAAACGAAAATTCGGCATTGGAACTTCATAACTCCCAAAATAATCGCGTGGTCTTTATGGGGAACAGTATAACGGAAGGCTGGTTGCAGGCAAATCCCAAATTCTTTGAAGGCAAGCCCTATGTAAATCGTGGTATTGGCGGGCAGACCACCCCACAAATGCTGCTTCGGTTTCGGCAGGACGTCATTGACCTCAACCCAAAAATTGTAGTCATTTTAGCTGGCACCAATGATATTGCGGAAAATACGGGCCCAATTACATTGGAACAAATACGGGACAATATGCTTTCCATGGTAGAACTGGCCAAGGCAAACCATATTATTCCGATCGTTTGTTCGGTGCTGCCGGCCTACGATTATCCTTGGCGCCCGGGCAAAGCCCCAAATATTAAAATTCCGAAGTTGAACGAAATGCTCAGACAAATGAGCACGGAACACAAGGTTCCTTATTTGGATTACTTTTCGGCAATGGTCGATGATCGCAATGGTTTACCTGCGGTCTATACCACGGATGAAGTCCATCTTACCAAAGAAGGACATGCGGTAATGGAAAAACTGGTGGAAAAGGCCATTGGTAAGGTGCTGCAGGAATAACAAAAGCCCTAACGGCCCATGGATCAAAGAGCGACCATTTCTTACTTTTATATTCCCATACAGTAGTAATTGGTTTTGGTAAGTATCATCATTCCCTTTAAGAACACCGCCCCTTTTTTACCAGAATGCTTCGATTCCATTCTAGGTCAAACCTACGCGAAATGGGAAGTTCTGGCAGTAAATGATGGTTCTTGGGACCATAGTAATGCATTGGTTTCCCAATATGCAATCAAGGATAAGAGGATTCGATTGTTTCAAAACAAGGGTGCAGGGATCATACCCGCACTGCAAACGGCGTATTCCCATGTCCGTGGGGAATTCATTACGCGAATGGACTCCGATGATATCATGAAACCCAACAGACTGGAAGTAATGGTAAAAGCGCTGCGGAAATATGGTCCAGGGCATTTGGCCGTTGGACAGGTCCATTATTTTTCCCAAAGCGGCATCAGCGATGGTTACCATCGCTATGAACGGTGGTTGAACCAATTGACCGCCAATGGAAGCAACTATTCGGAAATCTATAAGGAATGTGTTATCCCCTCCCCTTGTTGGATGGCCCATCGAAATGACTTTGAAGCCAGTGAGGGCTTTTTGCCCAATAGATATCCCGAAGATTACGACCTTACCTTTCGATTTTATGAAAAAGGGTTGAAAGTTATTCCCTGTGCCCAGGTACTCCATCTTTGGCGGGATTATGACACCCGCACTTCAAGAACCCATGAACACTACGCCCAAAACTATTTTTTGGATATAAAAATCCATTACTTTTTAAAACTGGAACATGATTCCACCAGACCATTGGTGATTTGGGGCGCAGGTTTCAAAGGAAAAACCATTGCAAAAAGACTATTGGAAAACCATATCCAATTCACTTGGCTCTGTGATAATCCCAATAAAATTGATAAAAAGATATACGGGAAGGAATTAAAGCATTTTGATGTACTAAAAACCTTGAATAGACCCCAAAGTATTATTACCGTTGCCAATGGGCAAGCCCAGATTGAAATAAGGAAATACCTAAAGGAGCTGGGACAAGAATCCATGAAGGATTTCTTTTTCTTCTGTTAGGGATAAGATTGGCTTTCCATTAACATTGCTTTGCCAGTTCAGATAGGGCAAAACCTTATATTTGAACTTTAAAACTTGGAATGCAGTTCAAACATCCAGAAATTCTTTGGGCCTTACTTCTACTGCTCATCCCCATCCTGATTCATCTTTTACAGCTCCGCCGCTTTAAGAAGACGCCCTTCACCAATGTTGCCATGCTACAAAGGGTGGTTTCGGAATCCCGAAAAAGTCAAAATCTCAAAAAGTGGCTTTTGCTGTTTACACGCCTATTCTTGCTTGCTTTTTTAATTATCGCCTTTGCCCAACCCTTTTCCTCAAAGTTGGATGCACTGACCAAAAGGGAAACCGTGATTTATTTGGACAATTCCTTTAGTATGCAGGTCAAGAAGGACGGTATGGCCTTGTTGGGAAAATCCATTCAGGACTTGATACAGATCATTCCCGAAACCACTAATTTCACCCTTTTCACCAACGAACAAACCTTTCAAAATGTCACCATAAAGCAGATACAAAATAATTTGCTTTCCTTGGAGACTTCCGCCAAGCAGTTGCGGTTGGACCAAATTGTTCTAAAAGCAAAATCCCTTTTTACCCAGGACGATAAAAGCATTAAGGAGTTGTTGATCATATCCGATCTACAGGAAAGAATGGCCACTGCAAACGATGTCCTGGATATTGAAAACCTCCATATTGTCCAAACACTTCCCGTTAAAAGAAACAACATTTATATCGATTCCCTTTTTTTGGGACAAGTAGATGGAAATCAAATATCATTGAACGTACAGGTTGTTGGATTGGAAAATAATGAAACCGTCCCCATTTCCCTCTATGACGATGACCGCTTAATAGCCAAAACCGCTGTAAAAGGAGAGGGTTCCGAACGGACGACCAGCGTTCTTTCCCTTGAAAACGGTAAGTCCATTAAAGGAAGGGCCGTAATTGAGGATCAAGTCCTTACCTACGATAACCAGTTTCATTTTACCATCAATGAACGCAGCAAACCCAAAATTTTAGCGATTTCTGAAGAGGAGGCCTCTTTTTTGGAAAGAGTCTTTCCGAAGAGCGATTTCGATTTTTTGAAATTCGACCTTAACAACCTAAATTATAGTTTGTTGGAGTCTCAAAATACCATTATCCTAAACGGATTGCAGACCATTCCCAACAGTTTGGAGACAGTGCTTCTGGATTTTTCCAAAAATGGAGGTTCCCTTGTCATAATTCCTTCTGCCAAAGCCATGGATGTTACTACTTACAATCCTTTTCTAAGGCAGATAACCCCTATTACATTGGAGAATTCCGTAGTTAGTGCAAAAAAAATAACGAAAATAGCCTTTCAACATCCACTATATGAAAACGTATTCGAGAAAAGGGTAACCAATTTTGACTACCCTGAAGTCAAATCCTTTTATAGGACCCTTTCCAATGGTTCGGTGGCCCTTTCCTTCCAGGATGGTTCCCCTTTCCTGATCACATCGCAAAACTGCTATGTATTTACAGCTTCATTGCATGCGGAAAACTCCAATTTCATTAATTCACCCTTGGTGGTACCCACTTTCTTTAATATTGGGGAACAAAGTCTAAAAAATGCTGCCCTGTACCAAACCATTGGGCAAAAACAAAGCGTGGATGTAAACCATAGGTTGGAACAGGACAATATCTTAAAATTGGGCAAGGGGGAAGTGGAATTCATCCCATTACAGCAGTCATTTTTCAATAAAGTTCGGTTAACTTTTGAAGAAAATCCTTCAAAAGATGGAACCTATGTGGTTTTAAGGAACAATGATACACTTCAAAACCTGAGCTTCAATTTCCCAAGGAGTGAAAGCAAACTCAACTACCTTGCTGCCACTGATTTTGGCACTGCAACGGTCCATTCCAGTATTTCCGAGCTTTTTAGGACATTACAAGAAGATACTTCCATTACGGACTATTGGAAATGGTTTGTTATTTTTGCCTTGCTCTTTGCGGTGTTGGAACTATTGATTCAAAAACTGTTTCCATGAATGTACTTTTAAAATCTGCCACAATAGTAGCTCCAGGCCACAAAAACCTCCATCTTAAAAAAAGGGATATCCATATTAGAAATGGAAAAATTGAATCGATCAATGCAAAGATTTCCATGAATGGGAACCTAAGGCTTATCGAACGGAAAAACCTTCATGTATCGCTGGGATGGTTCGATTCTGGTGTGGCTTTCGGAGAACCTGGATTTGAGGAGCGGGAAACTCTTGCCAATGGGCTTGATGTTGCTTCAAAAAGTGGGTTCACCGAAATTCTATTGAATACCAATACCAATCCAAAACCCGATACAAGCCCGGACATTGTGTTTTTGAAGGAACGGAGCGCAAAGAAGAGTACCGTTCTTTATCCCCTGGGAAACGTAACTGCCAATGGCAAAGGTGAGGCTTTGGCCGAACTGTACGACATGCACCAAGCCGGCGCAGTGGCCTTTTATGATTTTAAGTCCCCTATTACCAATGCCAATCTCATGAAAATTGCCCTGCAATATGCCCAGAATTTTCAAGGCCTGGTCTTCTCCTATCCCCTGGATAAGATGGTAAAAGGCAAGGGGGTTGCCAATGAGGGAACCGTTTCCACAAGACTGGGACTAAAAGGGATTCCCGCGCTTGCCGAAGAACTTCAAATTGCAAGGGATCTATATATTTTGGAATATACCGGGGGAAAACTGCACATTCCTACAATTTCCACGGAAGGTTCGGTGCAATTGATTGCCGAGGCAAAGAAAAAAGGCTTGGACGTTAGCTGTAGTGTAGCACTTCACAACTTGGCACTCACGGATTCCTTGCTGGAGGATTTTGATTCCAACTATAAGGTAATGCCCCCCCTACGCACATCAAAAGACACTAAGACATTGCAGAAGGCACTTTTAAAGGGTACCATTGACTTTGTCACCACGGACCACACCCCTTTGGATATTGAGGGAAAACGAGTGGAATTTGATAATGCTGCCTACGGAACCATAGGACTGGAAAGTGCATTTGGGGCACTGAATTCCATTTTTGGGATGGAAAGCGCTGTGGAAATACTCACCAGGGGCAGGGACCGTTTTGGACTGGAAACCCCGCAAATGGAAAAGGGGGCGCCGGCCAACCTCAGCTTGTTCAATCCCGATGGGAATATTGTTTTCGGCAACGAACATATCCATTCAACCTCAAAAAATAGTGCCTTTCTTGGACAGCAGCTCAAAGGCCATGTCTATGGGGTGGTCAATAATGGGAAAATAAACCTGGCATAAACATGGACAAAACTGCTAAGGAGGGAAAAACTGTGGCCATAATAGCATATTTGACAATTGTGGGATGTTTGATTGCCATTACCATGAACTTAGAACCCAAAAACCCATTTTCAAGATTCCATATTCGGCAGGCTTTTGGCATCCATGTCCTTTATCACGTTTTGGCCATTGCCTTGAGCTACCTGGGGATGGCCTGGGCGGCCATACTACTGTTTTTGGTTTATCTGCTCATCTGGGGATTCGGTTTTATCCATGCCATAAACGGAAAGAAAAAACCCTTGCCCATTTTGGGTGATTCATTTCAAAAATGGTTTACATTCATCCAATGAGTGAAATCTGATTACCGCTATTCCATTTTTTAGCGGAAATTCCACTTATATTTACCATCAAAAAAATGAACCCCGCCCCACTATCCCTGGAACATCTGATACGCCCCAACGGTATTCCCTCGGAACATATTCCAGTACTGTTCATGTTACATGGCTATGGCAGCAATGAGGAAGACTTGTTTTCTTTTGCCCAGGAGCTGCCCGAAGAATTTTTCATCATTTCCTTAAGGGCCCCCTATCACCTGGAACCTTTTGGTTATGCCTGGTATGCCATAAATTTTGATGCCGGTTCCGGCAAATGGAGTGATGATGCGCAGGCCATCAACTCCAGGGAAAAAATAGTGACTTTTATGGATGAGGCATGTGAAGCCTATGGCCTGGATAACAAAAATGTAACCCTATTGGGATTCAGTCAAGGAACTATCCTAAGTTATGCAGTGGCACTCTCCTATCCGGAAAAGGTAAAAAATGTAATCGCCTTAAGCGGTTACATCAATGAAGGGATCCTTACCAATGACCATGGGGAGAAGGACCATTCCAATTTAGACATCTATTGTTCGCACGGACAGGTAGACCAGGTCATTCCACTGGAGTGGGCCCAACGTGCGCCCGAAGTGTTGAAAAGCCTTGGAATTACCCATAAATACGAGGAATTTCCCGTTGGCCACGGCGTTGCACCACAGAATTTTTATTCGTTCCGGGACTGGCTGACCGCAAGAATCCAATAACTAATTGTTGCTCCGGGTATAGAGCAAGTGGTCCATTAAAGTGAAATCAACGCTCAAGTTGTCCTTTAACTCATATTTAATGACCAAATCCCCCCAGTACTTGCCATCCGAAAAATCCGCCAATAACCATTTATGGTTCAGCACCTTGATTTTATTGATTTTAAAATCACTTTCCATTCCGGCATAGGGGACCAATGGGTTATCTCCTTTTGCTTCATTGGTTTCCAATAATTTGTCTTCAATATATCGCGTAGGATTCTCCAGATTCAAGTGGTCATAGTAGGCCAATGCGTCATCATTGTTTTCCAGGGAAAAATATTGCATGTCCATTAATCGGAATTGCAGCTTTTCCGTTGAATCCTTCAAAGTGGCAATTTCATTTTCCAAAGCTTCAATTTTTTCAGTACTGGTTTTGGCAGTCTTGTTTCCCTTCATCAATAAAAAAAGGGCAATCAATGCCGCAAACACAAACAGGTATAAAAAGATATTCTTTCGCATTAAATTGAAATTTTTAAGTTGTCGTAGGCCAGATGTACATTATCTGGCAACTGCGCCTCCACTTCGTCATGAAAGCCCAGGAAATGGCTAATATGGGTAAAATAGGTTTGCTCGGCACCTATGGTTTTGGCAAACTCCAAAGCCTCCTCCAGATTGAAATGGGAATAGTGCGGTTCTATCCTTAGTGCATTGACCACCATAACCTTAAGGTTCTGAAGTTTTTGGAGTTCAGCTTCCTCCATACGTTTCACATCGGTCAGATAGGCAAAATCCCGGATTCGAAAACCTAAAACCGGTAGTCTGTTGTGAAACGCCTCAATAGGGGTTACCGTTACATCATCCAATTGAAACGGGCTATCCTTATCAATCAACTGCACCTGAACGGCAGGGGCACCCGGATACCGATCTTCATCCGCAAAAATATAATCGAACCTCCGTTTTAAGGACTGTACCACACGTTCATGGGCATAGATGGGGATGTCCCCCTGCCTAAAGAAAAATGGACGGATATCATCAATACCGGCCGTATGATCGGAATGTTCGTGGGTAAAAAGGATGCCATCCAAACGTTCAATGGGATTGGACAACATTTGTTGCCTAAAATCGGGGCCACAATCAATGACGTAATTATATGCCTTCCAGGAAACCAGAACCGAAACCCGTAGTCTTTTATCCTTAGGATTGGAGCTCAAACAAACAGGGTGATTACTGCCAATAATGGGAATTCCCTGGGAAGTTCCCGTACCCAAAAAAGTAACGGTCAAACGCTGTTCCATTTAAGTCAAAATTATAACATTATTATAGAATAGATTTCATCATCTTCTTAACTTTGTTATTGTTAAAAACTCTGATATGCCCACCAAAACCAGTACAAACAATGGCTTTGAAAACATTCCTTCCATAAAAGCCAAGACCCTGAGAATAAATTTGAACCCAGACATTTATGGAACTTTTGCCGAAATAGGGGCTGGGCAGGAAACTGCAAGGCATTTTTTTAGGGCCGGCGGGGCTTCAGGGACCATTGCCAAGGCCATGAGTGCATATGACAAGGCCTTTAGTGATTCCATCTATGGTATTGAAGAAGATGGCAGGTACGTGACCCAATCGCGATTACGGAAAATGTTGAAGCACGAAATGCGTTTGGTGGAAGAACGTATTGACCGTAAGGAAAACCCCAATTACCGTTTTTTCTCCTACGCCAATACGGTGGCAACGATTGATTTTTCCAAGCGGTACAAAGGACATGGATGGGTTGGGTTACGCTTTCAATTGGAACCCACCCAAAAGGAACCCAATGAGATTATTCTACATGTTCGTTTTAAGCAAAATGAGGCAAGACTGCAACAGGAAACCTTGGGCATTATGGGGGTCAACCTCATTTATGGGGCTTATTTTAAGCACGATAAGCCCAAAAAGTTGCTCAAATACTTGTACGATCATATAGACAAGGACACTCTTGAAATTGACTTGATCAATTTTCACGGACCCAGTTTTAAGGATGTGGACAATCGGTTAATGAGTCTACAACTGATTAAGAATGACATGACGGATGCCGTTATGTTCGGTCCCGACGGGCATAATTTATTACCGGCGGCCGTACTTTATAAAAAGAATATCCTTGCCCTCCGGGGAAGCTTTAGGCCGGTGACCAAAGTGAACATGGATATGTTCCAAAAGTCCCATGACATTTTCATCCGTGAACAAACAGTGGATTATGACAATACCATTGTCATTTTTGAGATTACCTTGTCCAATCTAAAGGCCTCTGGGGAAATTGATGAACACGATTTTATGGACAGGGCAGAGTTGTTGAGTTCCTTGGGACATATGGTCATGATTTCCAAGTTTCAGGAATACTATAAACTGGTCGAATACTTTAATAATTACACCAAGGCGAAAATTGGGCTTACCATGGGCGTCAACAACTTGGTCGATGTATTTGACGAAAAGTACTATCGCCACCTCAGTGGGGGAATTCTTGAAGCCTTTGGAAAATTGTTCTTTAAGGACTTGAAGGTCTACCTATATCCCATGAAGGATTCGAAAACGGGCCAGATAATGACCAGCAATAACGTAAAGGTCCATCCCAGGATGAAGGAATTGTACAAATTCTTTAAGTACAATGGGAAGGTCATGGACATTATTGATTATGATCCGGACATCATGAACATTTTTTCCAGGGATGTCCTAAGACGAATCACCAAAGGCGAAGGGGGCTGGGAGGAAATGCTCCCCGAAGGCGTTGCCGAAATGATCAAAGAGAAAAATCTCTT